>RFHI01000190.1 GCA_003696425.1 Candidatus Dadabacteria bacterium
CCTGACCACAGGTGGGACAAACACTATCGCTATTACCGGCTCCGAGAGTTTTAAGCTCCTTAAGCCGCGCTGAGAGCGTTTTAACTTCTCGCTTAATAAATGCACATTCCGCCTCAGATGAACTTAATTTTCCACGGGCCCTCTCACGGGCCTTCTCAAGGCTTTCCTCCATCTCTTTGATTTTACTCTCAAGCTCACAGAAGGTTTGCTCTTTGGCCGCAAGCAAAGCGGCAATATCCTGCTCCTCTCTAAGCCCGAGCTTTTGCCTTTTATCCAGAGCCGCTTCAGTTAACCTGGCTGTTTTTTCTTCAAGTGCTTTGAGCCGCTTACGCGATTCTTCCAGCCTGATTGAATTATCGCGAATTTCACGCTCGTACTTTTCATACTGCTCTTTAAGACGGGCCACCCTCTCAAAGGCTTTTTGCGCACTTTCCGCCTCCCGGCTGCTTTTTTCAAGCAGCTGCTCGCTCTCCGAAAGCTCCTTTTTTAAGCGCTCAAGATTGTGCTCTTCGCGCTTAAGCCGCTCTTCAATTTCAGCGCGGCTTCCAAGCCCTGCCTGCATGCCGAGTATGCGCTGTTTTGTTTGATTGCGATCGGCTCGCAGGCGCTCCTGCACCTTCTCCAGCCGATCATAGCCCATCATACGCACGATGAAGCGCTCGCGCTCCGCCGGGCCGTTTTTACCGCTCAGAAACTCAAGCCCCTTCTGGCCGGTAAAAAACGTAGCAATAAACTCCTCATAGTTCATACCAAGCAGTGCGGATATTCTGGAAGTTACCTGGGTCTTTCCGCTTGCGATCGGCTTACTTTCGCCGCCAAGGTAGAGCTCAGCGCCCTCAAGCGTACGCTCAATTCTTATAGTTGTATCGTCATGCTCAAAAAGCATGCTGACTTCAAGTGGTGCACCCTTATCACTATTACGAGTTACCAGATCAGCCGCTTTGCCGCGAATCGCACGCGTGCCGTAAAGAGCAAATCCGATTGCTTCTACAATGGTTGTTTTACCTGATCCGTTTGGCCCGACAATTGCGGTAAGACCGTCTGTAAAATTTATGCTGCTGTTTTTGTGCTGCCTGAAAGACTGCAGTTTAAGGCTGAGGAGTTTCATTCTGTTCCTCCTCTTTTTCAAGATAGCTCATAATAAGCGGCACCAGGCTCTTTTTCTGGCGCTGTTCTTTCTCCCATTCCGCGGCAAAAGATTTAAGCTCATCTTTAAGTGACGCTTTCTTGGCTGCGCGCAGACTCCTGTGCGCCTTACTCTGCATTGGCGGGCGCATTACCAGCGTTAAATTAAGCGCGCGCGCCCGCCAGGCACGAATGGCTTTATAATCAAGCTGTCTTTCAACCTCTTTGGGAATGCCCTGAACTTCAAGCCGAATAATTTTACCTTCTACTCCTCCCGCTACAGAAGAGAGCGCCTGATTAATCAGCCTATCTATTTCAGTTGCTTCAAGACCAAATGCATTAATCGGTTTAAGTGCCAGCACTTCACGCGGGGAAGTAAGCGCGTGGAATTTGCGTTTACCGGAAGGGAGTTCAATCTCAAGAAAGCCCTTGTGAGTATCTGGTTCTGCCCAGATATTAAAAGCAGTATGCTCAATTGCGCCTGAGTATTCGGCATTTAAAGCCACCTGGCTTCTTACATGGACATGCCCCAGTGCAATGTAATCCCACTCGTGAGGTGAGAAATTCTTAAGATCTATTTCAACCCCGCCGAGATCACTAGGCCAGCCCTGGCCCACCTGGCCATGCAGGACCAGTACATTAAATTTGAACCTGTCATCAGCCCTGACATCTCCGACCTGATTGTTGACCAGCGCCGCGTGCGGAATGCACTGCAACGAAAGACTTAGTTCCTTAAACTGCAGCGTGCGCGGACGCTGATCCGCTACATAAACACCATCTATCTCTTCAAAGAGTCTTAAAAGCGAGCCGCTATCACTTCGTCTGGGAGTTTCATGATTTCCTGCTGTTATAATCAGCGGTGCAGCTGTTCCGCTTACAAGTTTTTTTAGCTCACGAAAACAGGTGGTGATTACCGCATTTGACGGCCTGACCGAGTGAAAGAGATCACCGGCGATAATAACAGCATCCGGAGAAAGCATTACAACGCGCTCAACAGCCTCGTGAAAAGCCTGAATAACATCCACTTCACGCTGGTTAAAACCGTCACGGGTAAGCTTATTGTAAGCTCTGTAGCCCAGGTGAATATCAGCCAGATGGCATAACCTTATAGAGTCTTTTGTGTTTTTAGGAACTACTGTGGACATGATAGCGAAGTATAACCTGCTTTTAAGTTAGATAAAAAGTGTTTTAGAGGGAATTTATAGCGCTTCTAATAGTGTGAAATTGTTGTTTTGCAGCGTGAGTTAGCAGAGTTTAGGCTGCGACGGTAAGCTGAACTCGTTGGGCATATTACGTCGACGGCTACGTTGCCGTAGACGTAAAAGCGTATACGTAGACGGCTACGTCTACGTATACGAATTTTATTCTTTATAGCTGCAGCTGAATGCAGGCTGCTTTTCGGGTTTCCCCCGGGGCTGAGGCTGCATAAAAATGCTGAACTCGTAGGGCGTATGCGTTCACGGCGACGTTGCCGTCGACGTAAAACCGTATACGTAGACGGCTACGTCTACGTCTACGAATTTTATTCTTCATAACTCTTAAATTGATTCTATAATGCCTTATGGTTAGTTAGATATGTAAACTTTATCCAGGGATCGACAGCACCCGGCTCTCTACCCTCCGCTACTCAACCCTTACCTCCGCTTTGTCTTCTGCGCTACCTTGTTCTAACTCGCTTTGCTCCTTTGGGTGATACTCACAAACTGTTTTTACAGGAAGCTGCAATATAACTGTTGTGCCCTCACCAGGCTTACTGCGATGCTCTATTTCCCCTCCTGCCATTTTGACCAGATTATATACGTTCCAGAGGCCCAGACCGTTACCCTCCATACTCACACTGTTACGCACGTCGAGATTCTTGGTGCTAAAAAATGGCTCGTAAATCTTTGAAAGCGTTTCCTGGTCCATCCCGTGGCCGTTGTCCTGTAAAGTCAGTTCAACAAAGTCAGAATTAAGTTCCCGCGCCACAATTCGGATCGTGCCACTTTCTTCAATCGCATCAACTGCATTCGAAATTAAATTACTCATAATATCGATAAAATTTGTGGTATCTATCTTAAGCAGTCTGCACTCTTCAGGAACATTAACTTCAAACGTAATCCTCTCACCCACCAGCTCCTGTTGAGTCCCAACAACTACCAGCAGAGCATCAAGCAAATTTAAACCCTCTTCGTCAGCACCGCTTACATCACGGTGCTTCAACACTGACATTTTCTTGGTTAGCTTTACACCGTTATCTACAGCAGTTTGAATCACCTTAATGCAGCGCTCCAGTTTAGTGTTGCCGCGGGCCATATGCTTTAAGACTTCACTGGCTCCAAGAATTCCGCCCATAATATTATTAAAATTGTGAGCTACACCGGCAGCGAAAATTCCAACTGTATCAAGCTTAATCTGCTGTCTGGTTTGCCTCTCAAGCTCGCGCATCTTGGTTAAATCGCGCCAGATCCAGAGCCGCAGCGAGTTCGCGCGATCCGGCCAGATTGGTTTTGTAACTACCTGTACACTTAAGTTCTCACTGGTTAATTCCCGATCTATTACCAGACGCTTATCTAAATGTATCTGACTTAAAATTTCATGTAACTGGCCTTCCAGCGCACCATTAAAAATCAGCTTAAATACATCCTGGGCTGAGTCTATCTGCCGGTCTGAACAAAGCTCCACCAGATGGGCATTCCGGTAAATACAAGCTCCAAATACATCAAAAACGGCTATGCCCTCAGGCAGCACATCCCCCATAGCGCTCTGTATCTCAAGCGCATTTTCAAGCACTTCCTGCTGCTCGCGGATTTTCTGCTGTGAGCTTCTAAGTAACAGCTGGTTCTCAAGCCGCGCCAGAAATACCTGCCGATCGAGCGGCTTGGTTACATAATCATTAGCGCCAAGCTCCATACTGGTCGCGAGATCGCTTGATTCGGATTTTGTAGTTACCATTATAATGGGAAGCTCCTCTCGGCCATATTTTTCACGCAGTCTGCGGCAAACCTCTATGCCATCCATACGCGGCATCATAATATCCAGCAGCACAACCGATGGCTTGTCAGCCTCGCAATATTCAAGACACTCGATCCCGTCCTCGCACTCAATGACCGGATAACCGAGAGCCTCAAGGATTGATCTGAGCAAAAAACGGTTGGTGGCTGAATCATCCACAACCAGAATTGGCTCTATATTGGTTAGATCCTGCTCTTCTGACATTAATTAATTGAAATCGCTCACAAAAACTGCCCGCCTTAACAAGGCGCTATCCATTAAAGATTATCGACAGATACAAAAAATAGCTGAACCCGGATTTCTACTGATTTTTTCTATGCTAAGGCCTATATGGCCTGAGTTTTGCTCTAATATGCTTCTAAGTTAACCGGCTCGCAACCAGATCTGAACAATTATAGATGCTTACAGACAGAGACTTCGCAGAAAATAATGGCTTACTGTCCAAAAATGTACACTGCTGTGTGGAATCTGTACAAAAGCTCCCTGAAAACACTGTAATGATGTCCGTGCTGAAGACATTTGAGACGGGACTCCAAAGGAGAAGCCTGGTACCGGATATAAGCGGTTACGCCAGCCCGCTCTGGTTTCTCTCCGAGACGGAGCGTAATGTTTTTCTGTGGCGAAGCGGCTACTCGCTCAGAAACCAGAACGATTTTGAATTCTGGATTAACCCCTTCGATTTAATTAAGAAACGTCTTAGGCAGCTTGAAATAAACAGTAGTGGAAATCCCTTTACCGGTCCACTCTGGGAAGACGCTGCTGCACAGGATGATTTCAGTGAACGCGAGAGGTTATATCTCAAGCTAATTGAAGAGCAACTCAAAAAGGCTATTAATCACCTGCACGCTCTCAGTAAAGTTGGCAGCCTACTTATACGCGAGAGAACCAGAAAAGAGCAAGCTGTAATTGTATTGCCAGGGAAGTTTAGGATTAGGCGAGTGGAGGCTCAGCCTTAGAGAGCTGGACGCTATCAATCCCTGAATAAAGGTTACATATCTAACTACCCATAAGGCATTATAGAATCAGCTTGAGAGTTGTGGTGAATAAAATTCGTAGACGTTGCCGTCTACCTAAACGCTTTTACGTCTGCGGTTTATACTTACCTTTTCCGGTGAACATCCATAAAAAAAAGCACCCCCTTACGGGAGTGCTTTTTATTTTTAGCTTTGCAGCCTAACAACTAGAAGTAGCTACTAAGCTGGAACATCCATTTATTGGTAGTTACGTCGCTTCCAGCGACGGCATCATCGTTATTATAAACGTATGCAAACTGACCTTTCAGGTTATGTTTCCACCAGTAGTAATTAAGACCAGCGGTAATTTCATTAACCTGATCAGTGCCAGCACTACAACCTGAACCCATAGCTGAAGCAGCGCCATTATCACAATCCAGATAACTCCAGCGGGCAGCCAGCTCCAGCTCGTCTGTAGCCATGTAGCCACCCTGGACATAAAAACCAACTGCATCTGTATCAATCGTGTCGGCGTCATCCTGGAAGTTAGCCCAGAAGAACTCACCAGCTAGAGACATACCGTTTGACTTAACAGTCAGATCTGCGCTAACTCCGTTCTCCTCTGTGCCACCAACACCAGTCATTGTAGCATTAGAGAACCAGTAAGAAGCTCCAAGGCTTGCAGCAGTTCCTTCGGTGCGGTCTACATCACCTTCAACATACGGGTCGATATCTCCATAGTTATAACGGGCATCAACCACAAAGAGGTGATCAGTATCCAAACCGGCGCGGTTGCGTCCTTCACCTGTGCTCTCACCGTTATAGATAGCAGCGCCCAGTGTCATGTTACCTTCCTCATTGGACATACCAACACGGAGACCCTGCTGACGGTCATGAGCGAAGAAATTTGAAGCACCGGAACGATCAGGGAACTGCAGGTAAGCAGAAGAGCCATAGTTCTGACGGGAATTCCTGGTCTTGAACTGACCCATCTGAATGTCAGCCCAATCACAGGCATGCCAGGTCAGATAGGCATCCCTGAGGTCCGGAGTGCTAACGGTATTACCGCCGGCATCCGTATCGCTGCTTCCTACGAAGTCAGCCTGCACCTTGTATGAGAACTCGTTGTCCAGCGCGTTACCGGATACCTGAATACGGGCACGCCTGATGTTAAAGCTTGATGTATCAGCAGAGCCTGGTACATCATCGTCAGCGTCCGTATAGGTATAACGGGTCTGCAGCTGGGTATTGATTTTCGCACTGAAGCCCTGGTCAGGGAACTCAAGACGGGTTCCGTTGTTCCAGTGTACGCCACCACCACCATGGTGAGCAGCGCGGGCTTCACTCTTTGTAATTACTCCTTTCTTAACCAGTAGCTCCTCAAGCGACTCGGCCTGAGTAACCACCGGGGCAAGAAGCAGTAATGCAGCTAAAAGAGTTATTTTGCGCATGAGCTTTCTAGCCTCCATATAAGTTAAAGTTAAAGTTAGTTCCTGTTCTCCTTAAAAAACCAGAAACTATTCCTGTCATCTACTAAGTTCGACAACCCGAAAAGACAAGTTACCGCAGCAAAAAAATGCTACTCTCCTGCCCTTTCCTACAAGAGACTCACACTGCTTTTAATTTCCGTCAACCTTTAAAATATTCAAAATATGTAATAAATTGTGACCGAGATTTAGCTGGTTTATAGCCCTAAAAATATAAGCGCTTTTATTATTTAGGGGATTAACTATTAAAACATTATTTAGAAGGTAATGAGACTATGTTTGAAAATGGCCCTGTAGAGCTGCTGGAGATACGCCAAAGTGTAAGAAAACTGGCGCAGGCCGAGATCCCCGCCTATCAGAATGAAAGCTACTATGGCACCGTCCCGCTTGAACTCTTTAAAAAATTATCAGAACTCGGCCTGGCAGGCCTGTCTACAGATGAACAGTACGGCGGCAGCTCCGGCAACCCCTGCATAATAGCAGCAGTAATAGAAGAGCTTGCCCGTCAAGATCTGGGGCCGGCAATTTTTCTCGGCGTTCACCTGATGGTCTCAGGGCTTATTAATCGTAATGGTACAGAGGCACAAAAAGAAAAATATCTTCCGCGGCTTGCCTCAGGCGAGTGGCTTGGAGCCTATGCTCTTACAGAACCGACAGCTGGCTCAGACGCAGCCAGCTTAAAAACCACCGCAAAAAAAGACAACGACATTTATCTCCTAAATGGTGAGAAGTGTTACATCACCAGCGCTGGCTGGGCTAATCTTTATATTGTTTTTGCACGCACAGATTCCCAGGCCGGCAAGGATGGCATCAGCGCATTTATTGTTGAAGCCTCCTCAGAAGGACTGGATGTAAGCCCTCCGGAAAAAAAGATGGGTTGCGAGCTCTCGCCTATCGCATCTGTGCGCTTTAATGATGTCAAGGTACCTGAAGAAAATTTACTCGGCGAATTAAATAAAGGCTATCGGCTCGCTCTCGCTGCACTGGCAGGTGGACGCGTTAACATCGCTGCAGCAGCAAACGGACTATCCGGCAGCGCAATTAAAACCGCGCTCTCACACCTCAAAGAACGCAAACAGTTTGGCCGCGCGCTGATTGAATTTCAGGGGCTTCAGTTCATGCTGGCTGATATGAAAATGAAGTACGAAGCAGCGAAGCTGCTTACCGAAAAAGCAGCCCTGGCGCTCACGGAACATAAACCGAGCGAACGTATCGACTGCTCTATCGCAAAATGCTTTGCCACTGATGCCGCCATGCAGATAACTACTGATGCAGTACAGCTACTCGGTGGAGCTGGATATATAAAAGACTATAAGGTCGAGCGGCTTATGCGTGATGCCAAGATGCTTCAAATCGTTGAAGGTACTAACCAGATTCAACGCATGCTGATAGCACGGGAAATGGCAAAGGAGTAGTCCTTACTGACAGCGGTTAACGTTTCTGAATATAAATGTCGTCCGGGCACGCTTTACAAAGCGCCTGCCGCTAGCATCGCGACCGCGCAATATTACTCTTACGGTTTTAGAACCTGTTGTATCACTGATAAGATCACTTGTGCCTGCCAGAGCTTTAGAACTTCCTTGAACATCAAGTAAAAAAGCAAGAATTTCATGGTTAGATGCCCCGGCCGGCACAATGCCACTGCCAAAAGGGGTAAGCTTTGCAGACCTAAGACGGCCCGAAGCAACTTTCGGAATTACAAACCTTACTCGCTTCACATTAACATCGACAAGAGAAGAGTTTGAAAGCGAAATACCAACCACGGTATCATAAAACGGCTCATCAGTTGTATCTGGCGCTGTGCCACAGGTGTCCTTTGTTACGTCAATTGAATATTCGCGTGAGCCACCCTCTCCGGCATTGTTCTGGTCATAGGCGCCGATCGATACTACCCTGAGACCGGAGAGTGCAGCTCTTCGCTTAAAGTAGCCCTCGCTATCAGTACGAATCCCTGGTAGTAATGCGTTAAGATTTCCAAAGCCTGATAAAAGCAGCGCTCCAATTATTACTGTTATCCTACCCATATAGCTTCTATCGGCCCCAACGGCAGATAGCCCAACAAGTGGCTGCTGTTATGCGGCAAGAGGGCAACCCCGACACAACCAATAACTAGCTAAAAATACGTGGAATTACTGTTCAGGTGGGGATAAAAGAATAAAAAAGTGGTACGCCAGGAGGGCTTCGAACCCCCGACCCGAAGATTAAGAGTCTCCTGCTCTACCAACTGAGCTACTGGCGCACCTTATTCAAGCGCCGCGCATTTTAACACAGAAAAAAATAAAGGAAAGTCCCCGACCCACGAAAACCGTAAGGTCTAAAACAGACTAACCACCTGCTCAAGATATACTCTATCAATCTCACTGAAATCATTTAGTTCTCTGCTGTCAACATCAAGGAGTAAAACCGCCTTCCCCTCTCTTACAAGTGGCACAACAATCTCGGAACGCGACTCGGAGCTGCAGGCGATGTGCCCCGGAAAATGATCAACATCCGGCACAATAATCGTCTCAAGCCGCTCAGCAGCCGTGCCACAAACTCCCCTGCCCGGCTTAATACGGGTACAGGCCAGCGGCCCCTGAAACGGACCAAGCACATACTCACCATCAATCAACCTGTAAAATCCAACCCAGAAAAATTCTAGCGCACTTTTTAAAACCGCAGCACAGTTTGCCATATTTGCTACCGGATCACTCTCAGCTGATAACAGCGATTCAAGTTGCGGAAGTATGAGTTTATACTTTTCCTCGCGCGATGCATTGTCAGGAGGAAGGATAAGTTCTTCTGCCATCTCTATTCCTTAAGCTTATATCATTAGCCACCTGGAAACTATCCGCCGGCCAGCAGCTGCTTTAAATTCTCCTTTCGGATCTCACTGTGATTCCACACTTTAACAGCCTTTGAATCTTTTATAAACAATAGCTGCGGTGACTCGTGCCTGATCCCGTATTGACTCTCCACCCAGTTTGACAGATCGCGCGATTCAATTACATTTATCCAATAAAGCGGAAGCAAAAAATCAAGTGAGCGCACCTCGGTCGCGGCCCGATGTGATACAGGACAGGCCGTTGAGTGCTTAAATAACAGGCAATCAGATGGCAACTTTTTGTCTTGAAGCTGTATAATAGTGCTCATAGTAGCTATCCTGGCATCCTGCAGGACATACTAACCCCCTTAAATCCTTATCCTGTAACTGTATAATATTAGCCCTCTCTATTCGGTAGCCTTATACTTTTTACCGCCAATATAGATATTACTCTCAATATCTTCTATACCATCGACCATAAGTGCAGCTGAAAGCAGTTTGTCAACTGCACGGTGATCAGGAAGCGAACCGCCAAATACTGCCCGCCCGGCTTTTACCTGTACCGAAACACCATCAAGCGAGAGCCCATCTACATCACGCAGAGCTTTAATCAGCCGCTCTCTTAAAACCCGATCAGATTCCCGGGCCGGAATCACCTCTCTTTCTTTTAATGGCAACCTGGCAGCAAACTCCGGATCAATTTTAATATCATTAGTCACCCGCTCAACCCCGGGGATCGCACGGGCAATCTCAGCAATTTCTTTTCGGGCAGCATCGCTGCCTACTCTCCCTTCCAGCGTGATGTAGCCCATGCGATCGATTATTGTTACCTCGTATGGCCCGATTCTCTCATCTATCCCCTGCAAAGCTTCTTTAATTTTTCGCTGTCGGATTGTTTCAAATTCGGCTATTGAACTTGCAGCACTAAAAAATGTAGCGATAAAAATCAGCAGTAGAACAATTTTTCTTTTCATAACTTGCTTGCCTTATAAAAAATCTCCCTTGCCTTGTTTCACTCTAATCATTCTAAGGTTGTATTTCCAGCCCCCTGCTGCCCCTTGAAAACAGGCTCAGGCGTGATTATTAGAAAAGCGCAAAAAGAAGAAACTCAGAAAAAGGAGGTGATGCCCTATGCGTCTAAGAGATTTAGTACCCTGGAAAGGACAGAGCAGTAAGGTTCCTGTTCGCTATGAACAGAATCCAATAGCTGCTTTCCAGCAGGAAATGAACAGGCTTTTTAACAGTTTTTTTAGTGAGTCATTGCCGGATATTTTCGGCAGCTTTGGCAAAGGCCTGGAGTCCTTTACTCCAAAAGTAAATGTTAAAGATACTGATAAGGCCATTATAGTTACTGCCGAAGTACCCGGCATGACTGAAGATGACGTTGACTTAAGGTTAACTGACGATTACCTCGTTATCCGCGGTGAAAAACGCCATGAGGACCGCCAGGAAGAGGATGGCGCATACTACGTTGAATCCTCTTATGGCGCTTTTGAGCGGGTTGTTCCGCTTGGCGTTCAAATTGACCACGATAACGTTGAGGCCGAAATGAAAAAAGGCATACTCAAGATTACGCTTCCAAAATCAATGGAAGCCAGAAAAGAGGCTAAGAAGATCTCGATTAAGTCGGCATAATGCCTCCTTGCCCCGCAGCGCTCCTCCTGTTGCTGCGGGGTTTTGTTTTAAGTACATTTCAGCTCACTTAAAAGTTTCAGCGCCAGTGCCCGTGGCATACGGCCTGCTTTTGCAAGCTCCTCGGGGGAAGCCCTTTTCATTTTTTCAACTGAACCAAAATGTTTGAGCAGCCTGCGTCTCCGCTCGGGGCCTATACCCGCTACTCTGTCAAGAGCTGATGAAACAACCCGCCTTGTACGGCGTGAGCGGTGAAACGAAATTACATAGCGATGAACCTCATCACGCACGCGCGCCAGAAAATGAGTAAGCGCTGAGCTGTCATCAAGTACAAGCGGTTCAGGCTGCCCTTCGATATAAAGACGTTCATTGCCGGAACGGCTGGTTCGCTTTGCACCGGACGTGCGTTTTTTTGCTATTGCTATTATATCAAGGTCTATTCCCAGCGTGTCCCGGGCTCTCAGCGCAGCCGAAAGCTGCCCGGGACCACCATCAATTATTAAGAGATCCGGAAGATCTTCATCAGCCTGGGCGCGCTGCAGCCGTCGGGCCACAACTTCATGTATGGCGGAAAAATCATCGGGCGCTCCGGCAGAGCTTAGTTTATAGCGCCGGTAGCCGCTCTTATCCGACTGACCATCAAAAAAGGATACAACCGCGCCAACTATATCTGAACCCTGAAGGTTAGAGATATCCACACACTCGATTCGACGCGGCACCTGCTTTAATTTAGCCAGTGCAGCCAGGCTCTTGGCCACTTCAAGATAACGCTCTTCGGCATCAAATTTGTTGGCGTAGTGCTGCCGGGCGTTTAGCTTGGCAAGCTCAAGCAGATGAAATTTACTGCCTCTTTTAGGAACAGTTAAGGTAACAGCAGCCCCGCGGCGGGACTTAATCAGTTCACGTACAAGCGAGAGATTATCAAACTCAAAAGGAAGTATTATTTCAGGCGGCACTTCGCGACTACCCTCATAAAACTGTGAGAGCGCAGCTTCCAGAAGTTCTCCGTCGGATACTTCAATACTGTCAAAGGTAAAGGCACTGGAATCAACTACACGTGCATTTCGCACGTGTAGAACTATCAGCGCAGCCAGGCGCTTTTCGCGGTAAATTGCAAAGACATCGCGGGACTCATCAGCATCTCCCGCAAAAGACTTGCCAGAGCGGAAGTTTTTTAGCGCTTCCAGGCGATCGCGGTAAAGAGCCGCCTCTTCAAAACGAAGCTCCTGGCTGGCCTGTTCCATTAAATCAGTAAGCATTGTCTCAAGCTCTGAAGTATTGCCTTCCAGAATTGCAATCGCCTCATCGACCCAGCTCTGGTAGTCATCTTCTGAAACAGTCAGGCAACATGGCGCTGCACAGCGCTTAATCTGATACTCAAGGCAGGGGCGCTGGCGGTTGTAAAAAACGGTATCACTGCAGGTGCGCAGCGGCACTACCCGCTTAATTATCTCAAGCACATTACGAAGGTCGTACGAGCTTGTATACGGCCCGAAATAAAGGGCGCTATCCTGCCCAATTTTTCGTACCAGCTCAAGCCGCGGCCAGCGGGCGTTACGGTCTATCCGCACGCTGAGATAAGCCTTATCGTCTTTAAGCCTTATATTGTAGCGCGGCTTATAGCGTGCAATCAGATCACGCTCAAGCAGGCTGGCCTCTTCCTCACTGGCTGTAACGATGCTTTCGATCTCAAAAACTTTGCGCATCAAAAATTCTATCTGCGCGCGCCCATCCCCAGAGCCAAAATAAGAGCGTACCCTGGCACGCAGGTTTTTGGCCTTACCAACATAAATTACGTCGGAGTTTTCAGCACGCATAAGATACACGCCGGGATGCTGCGGAAATTCGCGTACTTTTGCTTTCAGCATTTTTAAGCGCTCAGAGCTTGTAGTCTCTTCTTTCATAACGGGTAACTAAAGCATAAGAATCTGTTCCTGGACTTTATTTATTGCATCGCGAAGTTCAGCAGCTTTTTCAAACTCCTGGCGGGCAGCAGCTTCAAACATCTCTTTACGCATTTTTTCAATTAGCCGCTGCTGTTCTTTTTCTTCAAGCGGCACTTTAACACTCAACCCTTCTACTTCTATAAAAGCACCCTTGCTATCTGAAGATGTAAGACTTAGTGAAGCAGGAATTTCGCTTTTTGCTGAGCGCGGAGTTATATTGTGTGTACGATTAAACTCAGCCTGAATTTTTCTTCTGCGTCGGGTCTCGTTGAGTGCTTCCTGAATTGAGCCGGTTATAGTGTCGGCATAAAGAATCGCGCGGCCATTAATATTACGCGCTGCCCGCCCCATGATCTGAATTAGTGAGCGGGCAGAACGTAAGAAACCCTCTTTGTCGGCATCTAGTATGGCAACCAGACTTACCTCTACCAGATCCAGGCCTTCTCTTAGAAGGTTAATACCAATTAAGACATCAAAGTCGCCGCGTCTTAAGCCGCGAAGAATTTCAACCCGCTCAATTGCGTTAATATCCGAGTGCAGATAACGGGCCTTTATGCCGATTTCACGCAGATAATCCGAGAGATCCTCTGCCATTTTTTTTGTAAGTGTGACAGCCAGAACCCGCTCGCCTTTTTCTACTGTTTCTTTTATTTCTTTAAGCAGATCGTCGACCTGATCTCTGGCAGGCCGGATAATTACTTCTGGATCAAGCAGGCCAGTCGGTCTGTTTACCTGCTCTATTACATATTGGCCACTCTTTTCCAGCTCAAAAGGTCCTGGTGTGGCTGATACGAAGATTACCTGATTTACCCGCTGCCAGAATTCATCGGGGTTAAGCGGGCGGTTATCAAGAGCTGATGGCAGTCTGAAGCCGTATTCAATCAGGTTGGTTTTACGGGCGCGATCCCCTTTATACATGCCACCAAGCTGTGGGACAGTAACGTGACTCTCGTCGATGACCAGCAGGTAATCATCGGGGAAATAATCAATAAGTGTAGTTGGCGGCTCTCCTGGCGCGCGGCCGGTTAAATGTCTGCTGTAGTTTTCTATACCCGGGCAAAAACCTATCTCCTGCATCAGTTCAAGATCATAGAGGGTACGTTGTTTAAGGCGTTCGGCTTCAAGCGATTTGCCTTCTTTCATAAGCTCTGCCAGGCGCTCTTTCAGTTCAGCCCGTATATTTTGTATGGCTTTTCGAACGGTGTCATGATCAGTCACAAAGTGGCTTAAGGGATATATTGCTGCACACTCAAGTTTACGGCGCGTTGCTCCTGAGATAGAATCGATCTCTCTAATCTCCTCTAGTTCATCGCCAAAGAATACCAGTCGAATGGCAAGAGAATCTTCATGAGACGGGAAGATATCGATTACTTCGCCGCGCACCCGGAAAGTGCCGCGTTTAAAGTCCATATCGGTGCGGGTGTATTGCATCTCTACCAGACGTGCAATTACGGCATCGCGTCCGGCCTGGTCGCCGCATTCCAGGTAAAGCATCATCTTGAAATATTCATCCGGACTGCCAAGGCCGTAGATGCAGCTTACGCTGGCAACCACTATAACGTCGCGCGCTTCAAGAACAGCTCGAGTAGCAGCGTGACGCATTTTATCTATTTCGTCATTAATCGAGGCGTCTTTTTCGATAAAGGTATCGGTAGCAGGGATGTAAGCTTCTGGCTGATAATAGTCATAATAACTGACGAAATAGTGCACGCGGTTTTCAGGGAAGAACTCGCAGAATTCGTTATAAAGCTGTGCGGCCAGAGTTTTATTGGGGGCTATTACCAGTGTTGGGCGGTTTTCACGCTCAATTACATTAGCGATTGTGTATGTTTTGCCGGATCCGGTGACGCCTAAAAGTGTCTGATATTTTCGGCCAGCTTTGAGATTTGAGCTAAGCGCATCAATGGCACGGGGCTGATCGCCGCAGGGGGTGTAATCTGATATAAGTTTAAAATTGGCCTTACGCCGCTCAGGCAGTGACACTGTAGCACCTCAATATCTAGAGCATACAATACATTGATAGTACCACAGCTGCCCTGTGGGTGCACTGATAGTGGCGTATCAGGGGGTTAATTTATGCGGACGATTGAGACGGCTTGTGGATTACCCTGCTTTTTTCTTCTCTTCTGCTTCTCTGATTCGCTCTTTAGCAAGCTCCACAGCTACAACTTCCGGAAAGCGTCCGCGTTTTTCGGATTCATCCAGTACGCGGTGGATTGTGTGGTAAATGTTTTTAACTTTTTCAGTCACCCACTCTTCGTTCCAGCCGCCTTCGTTATACTCGCCGGCAACCGATATCACCCCACCGGCATTAATTACAAAGTCCGGGCAGTATAGAATGCCCTTCGCTTCCAGCATGCTGTAGACGCTTTCATCTGAGAGCTGGTTATTGGCAGCTCCTGCTATAATGTCGCATTTTAGCCGTTTGATTGTGTCGGGATTTACAGTTTGCCCGATAGCACACGGTGCGTAAACGTCGCAGTCAACATCATAAATGGCCTCAGGCTCTACTACTTCCACCTCGTAGTTATTACGGGCATTATTAAGTGCTTCTTTATCGTTATCACAGACTGTAACAGTTGCGCCGGCTTCTTTGAGCATTTTTACAAGATGGATTCCAACGTGGCCGGTGCCCTGAACTGAGATGTGCCGTCCTTTGAGATCTTTTGAGTTATATTTTCTTTCGCAGGCAGCAACTATGGAGTTAAAGACTCCGCGAGCAGTCCAGGGAGACGGATCGCCACTACCGCCTTCTTCTGAGGAGTAACCTGCAGCGTATTTGGTAACTTCGCGCATGACCATGATGTCGCTAACACTGGTGCCCATATCTTCAGCGGTTATGTAGCGGCCGTTTAAGTGATTAAGACATTCGCCGAATTTCAGAAATAACTCTCTACGGCCCTCTTCGAGGTGTGGGTCAACCATTATGCATGACTTACCACCACCGAGATCCAGTCCGGCCATAGAGCTTTTATAGGTCATACCTTCGGAGAGTCTTAATACATCATCAAGCGCCTGATCTTCGCTTTCGTATATACGCATGCGGCAACCACCGAGCGCCGGGCCGAGAACGGTGTTGTGAATACCGACTATGGCTTTAAGGCCGACCTGCGGGTAGTTAAAAAAGACTACCTGTTCGTGCCCGCGTTTCATACACTCGGAAAATACTTCAATCTCCATCGTGACCACCTGTGATATAAAAGTTAACTAAAACTAAATCCCGCAGTTGCTATAGAAAATTTAAGAAATTATTTCAACGAGTATTGGCGGGGACTATACTCTCCATAGGTTGACATTATATTAGCTGCCTCTGCCGTCGCGATCGGCCTGGATGGTGTATTCAGGCTGATCAGCTGGCTTAGGGGTATTAGCGTACTCCAGAGTTTTTTTCTGACACCCTGCAAAGAGGAGCATCAGAAATAAAAGAAGCATTAGTTTTTTCATGCGAGTGGCTCCCAAATTTAAGTAGCATCTGTAGCGGCTCAAGCTTAGTTACCGCCTCTAATTTGCAGCTGTAAGATAACCGCCACAGTCACTCTAACGCAAGGACACACCGAACTATAGAGTAATTATTGATACTTACTTGCTTCTCCCGGAGGTATCAGGCACCCCGTGTAGATTAAATTCACTTAAAGCAGGGGCACTAATTTCCAGTTTTTAGGAAACTTTTGGGTTCAATCCGCGAGACCTTAATAGACAAACTTGTATTAA
>RFHI01000191.1 GCA_003696425.1 Candidatus Dadabacteria bacterium
GAGCAAAGAAAGAAGCTACATAGGTATTTTGCTGCAATATCTTCTCAAATTTATGACCAGTTTTGTCCTAACGAGACGGCCCGGCAGCTTGAGGCCTGGGCTAAAAGTCGACCCAACAACAGCAGTTATTTTAGAGAGGAGAGAGCATGAATGAGCCAGCAACAAAAATGAAAAGTACGGTTGAGAGAGAGGTAGACGATCGCGACTCGGCTTTTGTAAACCGCGTCTTTGAGATCTGCCGCAGTAATAAAGGGATGGCAGCGCGCTTAAGAAGGGCTGACAATCCATCTACTGAATACCAGGCCTGGGAGTTTCTCGCTGCCTGGGGTGTTAATCTTGAGAGGGAAGAGGACAGGCTTCCACATGTGTTAATAGCTTCAGCAATTGCTAAAAGCAAAGCCTCTGCTAACGGGAGCTTACCTCTGGGACAAGCGCTGGCGCTTTCCTATGACAACGGCAGGGATAGCAGTCCAGCTTCCGCCAGGCTAAAACGGTTACTTGCCTGTGACAGCGTAAAAGAGGTCTGCATGATACTGAGAGGTGTACTCTCTTTAATTAGCAGCAAGCTGGGAAAACCGCTCGACTATACAAAGTTATTAAAACAACTTAAAAAATTTAAATTCAATCCCCAGGCTGTTAAGGCCCAGTGGGCGCAGGAATTTTATAGTTATGGCGCACGGGAAGAGCAACAGGAGAATTAGGAATGACTATGATAACCAGTCTTTTGACTCTTACTAAGCACGATGTGCAGGCGCTAAAAATAAAGGATCCTTATTCGCTGCACAGGGTAGTCTACAGTCTTTACGAAGATGTACGTAACGAAGACGAAAAGCGTGGGAGCAAAGCCAGCGGTTTTCTTTATGCCGATTTAGGAGGTGACTTTAAAGGTCGGAAGATACTTCTGCTATCCAACAGGGAACCTAAACCGGTAGTGGATGGTACGCCATTGGAACTGCTGTCAAAGCCAGTGCCCGAAAAACTTCTGGACTACGACAGGTATCGCTTTAAAGTAGTAGTAAATCCCACTCGCAGAGATAATAATTCCCGTAAACTTGTTCCAGTTAGGGGCAAGGAAGAAATTTTGAATTGGTTTGTTGAACGGGCTTCCAATAGTTGGGGGTTTATAGTAGCTCCCGATGAGATTCAACTGGACGACCTTAAAGTTCTAAGCTTTAAAGCAAAGAAAGGGCAGCAAGTCACTATTTCTCAGGCTGCAATCTCTGGAATTTTAGCAGTGAAAGAGCGGGATCGTTTTAAGCATAGTTTTACACACGGTATTGGCAGGGCGCGTGCTTTTGGCTGCGGTTTGCTACAGGTTGTTCCCATCTCTAATTAGTTTAATTTAATAATTAATAAGGAATCATTAAGATGACTAACAATTACACAAACAGAAGAATTGAATATCACATTTTACAGTCATTTCCTGTGACCTGCCTGAACAGGGATGATGTTGGTGCTCCAAAAACTGCCATTGTCGGTGGGGTCACAAGAGCGAGGGTTAGTTCCCAGTGTTGGAAGAGGCAGGTCAGGATGGCCTTAAGAGAGTCTGGAATGCGGTGCGGCGTTAGAACCAAACACGTTGAAAAACTATTATATAGTGCTTTGAGTGATGAAGGTGCATCGGAAGATCAAGCTACCCAGTGTGCTGAGAAGATAGCCAAAGAGCTTGTTGATGACACCCTTTTGTTTTTAAGCGATCGTGAATGTCAGGCTTTTGCGAAATTCGCTGCTGAGAAGGAGTTTAAAGCCGATGCTATTAAGGTGAACGACATTAGTAAGGTTGCTAAAAAAATAATTGATGAAAATTTGGACGCCCTGGATATTGCACTATTTGGGCGTATGGTGGCCAAAGCAGCTGATATGAATGTAGAGGCAGCAGCATCCTTTTCGCATGCCATTTCTACTCATAAAGTGGCCAACGAGCTTGACTTCTTTACGGCTTTAGATGACTTAGGCGAGGAGCCAGGCTCCGCGCATATGGGCACTTTGGAGTTCAATTCTGCAACATACTACCGCTATGTCTGCCTGGACCTGGGACAGCTTGTACAGACCCTGGGTGACTCTGATCTTAAAAAGGCGGTAGAAGCCTTTACCAAGGCTCTTTTTGTTGCAATTCCCGCTGCGCGTCAGACTACTCAATCAGGGGCCTGCCCATGGGAGTTTGCCCGTGTTTATGTCAGAGCGGGCCAGAGGCTACAGGTTCCGTTTGATAAGCCGGTAAGGGCGAACGGGCATGGCTATCTTGAACCGAGTATTTCTGAACTAAGAAATTATTTAGATACAAAGGAGAAGCTATGGGGTGATCTTTTTAGTAAGGAAGCCATGTATGAATGGGGGCAGGATAGTTCCTATAACATTAACGCTCTTATCAATGATCTCTGTAACCACGTGGAAAAATAAAGCTAGGGGTCGATATGAGTAACACAAAATATCTTCTTCTTTGGCTCGAAGCTCCACTTCAGTCGTGGGGCTTTGACTCCAAATTTGACCGGCGAGAAAGCCTGGACTTCCCAACTAAATCAGGGGTGCTTGGACTGATCTGTTGTGCCCGTGGAGCGGGCGGGGAAGAGCGCCACTGGCTGGCCGAATGGGCCGAAGGTGATATGCAGGTTGTAGCGTATTCCCGTGATTGCGGGGCGAGCGTAAAGCGGGTTCCAATGCTTCGTGATTTTCATATGGTTGGAAGCGGTTATGATGCAAGTGATGATGGATGGCAATCGTTAATGATTCCAAAGAAGAAGGATGGGAAACCGCCCAGCAACACTACGGGTACCAAGCTGACCCACCGCTATTATCTTCAGGATATGGCCTTTGCGGTAGCTATTGAGGGGCCCGGTAGTCTGGTGGATCAGGCTGCTGAGGCTCTCAGGGCGCCTGTGTGGGATTTGTATCTCGGAAGAAAGTGTTGTGTCCCATCTGAAATAATCGCTCAGGGAATCTACTCCACTGCTGAAGATGCGTTTAATAAGGCACAGGTGTTGGCTGGCGAGAAAAATTATAAGCCAGTGTTTAAAGTAATGCAGGGGCAGAGGGAGGAGGCTAATGGTGAAGTCCTAACTTTAAGTGATGTGCCTGTTAAGTTTGGTCCCGACAAGATGTACAGGGATAGGAAAGTAACCGTAGAGAAACTTGCTTAACCGGTGGCCAGCTCTCAACGGCTTTTTGTTAAAATTACCAGGGAATCCTTACCACAGGTTAAGGATAAGTATCCGTTTATTTACTTAGAAAGGGGCAGGCTGGAAATTGACGACAGTAGCCTTAAATGGATTGACAGCGAGGGGCGGGTCATACGCATACCGGTAGCTACTATCAACTCAATACTTTTAGGTCCAGGAACAACTGTTACGCACGATGCAGTAAAAACAGCTTCAGCTGCCAATTGTTCTCTTTGTTGGGTTGGTGAGGATTCGCTGTTATTTTATTCTGCTGGTTTTGTACCTACTGCCAATACGAGAAACCTTAAATTGCAGGTAAAGTTAGCAGGAGATAAGAAAAAATCTCTTGAAGTTGCAAGGCGCATGTTTGCCCGCAGGCTGCCGGTTGACCAGCTAATTGGTGCAAGCCTTAAAACTATGATGGGCTTAGAGGGTCACCGTGTTCGTCAGACCTATAATGAGAAAGCTGAACTATACCAGGTGGGCTGGAAAGGACGGGAATATGTTCCGGGTAAGTTCGATCTTAGTGACTTAACAAATAAGATCTTAACCTCAGCTAATGCAGCTCTTTATGGCATACTTTGTTCAGCGCTGCACAGTATGGGTTACTCGCCGCATATAGGTTTCATTCATTCAGGCAGCCCTCTCCCTTTTGTTTATGACCTTGCTGATCTTTATAAGGAAGAGCTCTGTATTGATCTGGCTTTCAGTTTAACGCGCGAATTGGCCGGGGTATATGACAAGCATGTAGTTTCAGATGCTTTTAGAAAGCGCGTGATAAGTATGAAGATATTGGAGAATCTGGCTAAGGATATTGATTACGTATTGTGTGGACCTGATGTTGGTAGTTCTGGCAAATAACCTGCCTCCGGCAGTGCGCGGGCGGATGAAGCTCTGGTTTGTAGAGCCGCGGCCGAATGTCTTTGTGTCTGGAGTTAAAGATGCGGTAGCTGATTATGTTGTAAAATATCTTTACAAATTTTGTCCCGCTCATGCCGGGGTAATGATATTCAGGTCAATCTCCCGGCCGCCGTGGTACGAAATCAGAACAATTGGTTACACCTCTAAAGATCTGACAAGGCTATCCAATCTTCAACTGGTTGTAGAAACCCTTAAAAACTAAAAACCCACAAGATGTTGTGTTAAATCGCTCAAAAACCTACAATACTTTGGTGTCTTCCCCACGCGCGTGGGGGTGTTTCTA
>RFHI01000022.1 GCA_003696425.1 Candidatus Dadabacteria bacterium
CCCATTATATGAACCGGTAAGGGGCTTTGACGGGAAAGAGGTTAACTTTGGCGGCAACTACCCGCTTAAGGCTATTACTTACAAAGATATTCGCGGTGGCCAGTCCAGGACCATTGCTGATGACTGGCTGGCAGCAGTGGACTTTGCCGAAAACCCGATTGTAATTAATGCTGATACGGCAAAAGAGCTTGGCCTTAAAAACGGTCAGCGGGTCAGAGTCGTGTCAGCCACTAACAAAGACGGCCTCTGGGATCTTAAAACTGCCGGCAAGCGTCCTGTAGAAGGGAAGCTTAAATGCGTTCAGGGCATGCGGCCCGGTGTAATACTGGTATCCTGGCATTTTGGCCACTGGGCTTACGGCTCAGGTGATGTCGTAATAAACGGCCAGGTTGTAAAAGGTGATCCGAGAAGAGCCGGAGGGCTGTGCACCAACAGTGTACTCTGGACAGACCCGGTGCTTAAAAACACAACCCTTTCGGATCTGATTGGCGGCTCGGCATCATTTTATGATACCAGCGTAGCTCTTGTCCCAGCCTGATAAAAGTAGCCGGTACCAGGCATTCAAACAGGCTGGCCGGAAGTTCCTTCTAATCTGAGGGAGCTTCCGGCTAATTCTTTCTCATGTCTTCCAGGATGCTGTGGGCCAGGTAGCTAATGAAGTTCTTAATTGAGAGTATCCCCAGGTAGTCTTTACAGTTAACGGGTATATGGCGGTAGTGGCCGTTTTTAAGAGTTCTAAGGGCGCTGGCAACGTTATCTTCAGTTTCGCCTGCGGTATCAGGGTTTTTGGTCATAACTTCAGCTACCGGAGTATTGTCAAGGGTAAGGTCAGTTAAGATGATCTTTTCAAGCAGGTCGCGTTCGGTAAATATCCCGCAAAGAGATCCGTTAGAATCAATTACGGGGAGAGCACCGATTAAATGCCGGTTCATGGTTTCAACGGCTTCTTTAATTGTAGTTGAGTCACTAACAGTAATTGCCCTGGCAGGCTTGAGCACTGCTACCGGGCTTGTAAAAAAGCGGTCAGCCGCTGAGGGGTCGACTACCGTTGAGCTCTCAGCGTTTTGGGAGGCATCAAAAATGTGGTCAAGAATGTTTACTACCGAGATCATCCTGGGTTTATCATATTCAGATGAAGTAACCACCAGATGGCGGTAGCCACCTGTAGAGAGCATATAGAGAGCACGGGCTATGCTGGCATTCAGTTCAATTGATTCAGGATCTTCTGTCATTACTTCCTGTACCGGTACGGCCCTGAGATCGTTGTCAAAAAGAGCCAGCTTTGTAAGAACATCTCTCTCTGTAAATATGCCGCGCAGGCTTCCCTCGCTGCTGGTTACCAGCAGTGCTCCGCTATGGTGTTCCTTGAGGCACTCTACTGCGCTGTACGCAGTGCTGTCAGCCGTTACAGTCAGCGCTTCCTGCGGCTTAAGGAATTCGACAGTTTCGTTTAAAAAATCAGGATGAAGGACAGAAAGTTTTTCGTCCACGGGCAGGGTCCTCCCTTAAGAAAACGTTATTTAAGTTTCAGTAAAACTACCCTTATTATTACGCCTGTCCGCTGCAATTACAATGCTAAAGAGCAACTAATTGAGAGGGGCCCAAACTGCTTCGTTGGGAGAGGTGAGAACTTCCACAGAAAAAGCGGAATTGGTTCTCTCCGTAAAGATATTACCGTTATTTCGGTGTACTGGTAAAATTATGCCACATCAGGCAACTTATGCTAATTTCAGGGTGAAGTTTTTTAATGGAAAGATTGTGAATGGTTGTCACAGTTACATGTACTAATATGAATCTGTTCTACTAATAGAAGTACTGACTGATATGGGAAATCAATCACAGGTTCAAAGAGACTTTACTTTACTGACGCTTGTCCTGCTGCTTATTACCCTGCCATGGCTTGGAGAGCGGCCCTTTTATTCCCGCGGAGAGCCGCGTGAAGCACTGGTTGCCCAGGCTATGCTGGAAAGCGGCGACTATATACTGCCGCGGCGCTATGATGGTGATATTGCAACCAAGCCGCCGCTTGCTCACTGGCTTATGGTTGCTGCTTCGCTTCCCTCCGGTAAAGTAGATGAGTTTTCTGCAAGGCTTCCTTCGGCACTCTTATCAGTAATTACCGTTTTAGGGCTTTATTTATTCTGCATTTATAGCGGCACAGGCAGCGCTACAGCTCTCCTTGCCTCTCTGGTTCTCTTTGGCTCGGCCGAGTGGTACCGCTCGTCAATAACCTGCCGGGTTGATATGACGCTTAGCAGTTTTTTTGTACTTTCTCTTTTCGCGCTGGTTTTTGCCGATAAGAGTAACAGTAAGTGGCTGAGAGCGTCTGGAATAATTGCTCTTGCGCTGGCAACACTGGCTAAAGGGCCGGTAGCAATCGTTCTGGGTACTGCTGTGTACTTTCTTTATAACCTGAGCATCGGGCAGCGCATCGGGAAAACGGCAATAAAAACGGCGCTGATCGGTCTCTTTTCAGCTGTTCTGGCAGGAGTCTGGTACCTGCTGGCAATTAAAAGGGGTGGAAGCGAGTTTTTAGATATATTTTTAAATGAAAACGTAAGGCGCTTTACAGGCACCATGAAGGAGGCCGTTGACCCGCATACTCACGGTGTGCTTTACCTTTTTGGAGCGCTTCTGGCCGGATTTTTACCGTGGAGTTTTCTCTTAATTTTAAATGCTCCGACGGCAATAAGAGCTCTAATTAAAAAGGGAGTTGGTGGTTTTAAAAAAGCTGCAGGGAGTCTTCCGGACTATCAGAAGCTTTCGCTTATTGTAGTGGCAGTTTTTCTTGTGTTTTTCTCAATTCCTTCAAGTAAGAGGGGAGTGTATTTACTGCCAGCTTACCCGTTTTTATCAGTTCTTATTGCAGATTGGGTAGTGAAATTATACCGAACCAGAACGAAATTACTCTCAGGTTTTTCTGTTTTACTGGCTGTAATTATTATAACAGCATATTGTGCTTCCTTTTTATTGACACTTGCTGACCCGGGCTGGTTTGGCTTTCTAAAGCCCTCTGGTCTAAATACTGTATACTGGGCAGTGGGAGTCTTAAAGGGGCTTGCAGGGACAATTAATCCGCTCTGGCTTTTAATCATTCTGGGGCCGCTTTTATTTTCACTTCTATCTTTTAAATATATAAAGTCAAAACCGCTTTATCAGCTTGGGGCTGTATTTTGCGGATACTATCTTCTGCTTTTTGTAATGCATGCGGCAATTCTTCCGGCTTTTACCCGCGAGCTTTCACCGCGGGATTTTGCTGAAGAACTAAAACCCTACATCGCAAGCGGGAAGGTTTACAGCTATGAAAATTTTTATGCGCTTAATTTTTATCTTGACCGGGCATTACACAAGTTTCGCCCTGAGATTCTTAAAGAGCTGCAAAAACCGCTACTTCTGGTTATAAAAAATAATGATCTTGAAAATTTTAAAAACTCTCTACCGGATAATTTAAAGCTTGAAGTTATCAGCAAAACAAACCACCCGGTTCGAAAGCCCAAGTATTATCTGTATCTGGTCAGGCTATACCCCTAATATAGGTTTGCAGAGATAATATTAGTATCTTACAGAAGCCTGACTTATTGGGCGAAGCACGTTTACGTAAAGATGACCGAAATCAAAAACATCCACGTCTACGTCCACGAATTTTAGTTTTCTCAGGCGTCCCCATAGCGCTTTAGATGTACAATACTTATAAGTCTACGTAACCGTAAACGAAAACACGTTCACGTAGACGGCCACGTTCACGAACCTTATTATTCATAACTTTCGGGCTGGTTCTATCGTCTCTTACTGGGAGTGACTAGCGCTTACAACTTATTACTTACAGATAAACGTACGCGAGGGGAGCTTGGTAAGTTTTCTGGATATTCTGCGCTGCAGGTTGTTTATCTTCCTTAAGCTTTTTTTACGCTGTTTTTTTGGAAGCTGCCGCATGCTGCGTATGTAGCGTCTCAGGCGCCTGGAGAGTGCCCGGCTGTTATTAATCATTACCCGCGTGGCTCTTTTCAGCTGTACCGGTATACAGCCGGGGTTGTTACTGCAGGTAAGAATAAGTTCCGGCATGGCAAGATTGCGGCTGGAAAACTCGGCTGCTACTGACTGAATTCCGCTGATACTTTGCTCAGCCTCCAGGGTGTTTATTTCACCGCCGGGCATAAGTTTATAAAGCTGAAGAATAAGCCTGTCGAGCGTGAGTTTCTTCCGGGTAATGTCTTTTACTTTACAGCCTGTTCTGTCAGCGCCGTCTTCAGTAGCACTGATCTCAGCAGTTAATGCTTCCTGCAGAGTGATGCTTGAGGGGTTGATTACAAGACCTGTCTTTGAAAACGAGATAGTATAGCCATCTCCGGCAGGTATATTTGAGAAGCTGTAAAAACCGTTTTCGTCAGTTACTGTGCTTCCAAGAAGTCCAGCGTTTACATATACGCCCGAAACCCCCTTACCGTTCATGACAACCCTTCCGCTTACTGAAGTGAGGACTTCATCGGGGGTTGGATCTGGTGCAGGGGTTTCTGTAGCAGTCGGCGTTGGTGAAGCTTCAGGAGTTGGCGATGGCGCAGGTGTTTCCGTAGGCAGCGGTGTGGCAGTTGGTGCTGGAGTGGTCGATGGTGTTGCTGTGGGCGTAGCTGTTGGTGCAGGTGATGCGCTTGGCGATGGAGACGGATTCGGTGAGGGCGTTTCAGTGGGGGCCGGAGTGGCGGTTGGTGAAGGTGAAACCGTCGGTGTGGGAGTCGCTGAAGCCGTAGGAGCAGGTGAGGGGGTTGGTGTCGGCGAAGCTGTTGGTGAGACTGTAGGTGTTGGTGTGGCAGTTGGAGTAGGCGTTGCTGTGGGCGAAGGCGTCGCCGTTGGTGACGGTGTGGGCGTCGGCGAGGGGCTTGCCGTTGGCGAGGGCGTTGGTGAGGTTGTTGGTGTTGGCGTAAGTGTTGGAGAAGGAGTTGCTGTGGGCGATGGTGTTGGTGTGGGTGTTTCAGTTGGTGATGGTGATGCTGTTGGCGTAGGAGTGGCAGATGGCGTTGCGGTCGGTGTAGCCGTTGGTGTAGCCGTGGGTGTTGGAGACGGTGAAGCAGTTGGCGTTGCTGATGGTGTTGGTGACGGCGAAGCTGTTGGTGAAACCGTAGGTGTTGGCGACGGTGTGGCGCTCGGTGTCGGCGTTTCGGTCGGTGTTGGTGTGGCCGATGGTGTTGGAGTAACAGTAGGTATTGGTGAAACTGTTGGTGTGGGGCTTATTGTCGGTGTTGGCGATGGTGTCGGTGTGGCAGTTGGAATTGGCGTCGGGGTCGGAGTTGGAGTAATCGAGGGGCAGGGCGCCGGCGGAACTCTATCAGTATAAAGCCAGGTGTCATCTAACTGGGATAAGCTTCCTGCTCCTCCTGAACCGCCAAAAAGTACTGTCTCAAGCATCAGCGTATCAAAGGCCATGGCTGTACAGCAGCGCTCAAGCGGCTTATAGCCGGTCGGTATTTCCGTCCAGTTATCGTTTTGAAAGGCCCAAAGATCATTAAGGTAAATGCTTCCGGTATTAAGGCCGCCAAAAAGAAGTATTCGCCCCATGGCGGAGTCATATGTCATAGAAGCGTAGTTTCTTTCCGGAGGTGATGTGGCCGTAGTTATTTCGGTCCAGTCAACGCCATCCCAGCTCCAGGTATCGTTAAGGCGGGTTGTGCTGAAACCGCCGAAGAGAATTGTTTTTCCGCTGCTGGCATCATAGCTAAGTGTGTGACCGTTACGGGCAGTTGGAGAATTAGCCGGTGTCATTTCTCTCCAGTCTGTTCCATCCCATTCCCAGGTGTCAGAAAGTGAGCCACCCGGCTTAAAGCCACCAAACATAACCACCCGCTGTCTCTGGGAATCATAAGCCAGTGGGCTTGAGTCGCGTTCAGGCGGTACGGTGGCCGGTAGTCTCTCCACCCAGTCAGTACCGTTCCACTCCCAGGTGTCGTTAAGTTTGCCGCTGTTACCGGTTCCCCCAAACATAACTATCACCTGACGGGTTGAGTCGTAAACCATGCTGTGCTTAAAGCGGGCCGGTGGAGTGGTAAGCGGTGTAAGTTCTGTCCATTCAAATCCATCCCACTGCCAGGTGTCGTTGTGCCTGGCTCCACCATAGAATCCGCCAAAGAGAATCAGTTTATTACGTGCCGCATCAAATGCGAGCGCCGGGTAGCTGCGGCCCGGCGGGCCTGAACAGAGCTGGGCCACCCCCCAGTCCTGTGTAGTCTGAGCAGAAAGTAAGGATGGTAAAATAAGTAGCAGGTAGAGAGCAGTAAATCTCCAATGAAAAGAAGTTATGCTGGAAATTATTCCTCTAAAGCGGCTCATTCGGATAAAAAAACCTGCAGAAAAATAGAGTTAACCCTGCTAATAAAAGAGACAAAGATATAGATGCAGCCGGATGCGCTTTAGACACACCTGTAAAGCCATCTATCTACTCGTAAATATTTGGATATTTTGGATGGCAGGTAAAAACAGCAGAAGAGCTGCCTGGTATTTTCGCTGCAGGCAGCTTATCTCTGAGTCTGGCCCGTCTTTTTAAAGAGATATTGCCCCTTATTATTTTCAAAATCACAAACAAAATCTGTAGGGGTGTAGCCTGAAGCAAAAAGTTTTTCAAAGACTTGACCGGTGAAACTGCGCCAGGTGGTAGCACTTTCCGGGTTGTCCGTTTTTAACGTGTGCCAGTTAAGCGGTACGCTGCATACGATCTCTTCAGCTTCAGAATTAAGGGTATCACTGCTAATGGCAGGATTTAAGAGATCCCACTTAATGCAATCAGGAATGCTGCTTAAATCGCAGGCTTTCTCAATGCTGCAGTTTGAATCCCACTCCACCATAAAGCGGTCGGTTGAAGAGTCGGAGCTTAACGTGTCGCGTAAGTTTTCATAAAAATTTTTATAAAAGCCAGTTACTTTAACCCCGAGTTTACCAAAACAGACCCGTGCAGCCGCTGTCATAAGCGGGTCAAATGTCCAGGTTATTTTACTGATATTGTTTTCCTGGGCATATTTTTTCTGTGCCATCTTTAAATTGGTGGCTATCGACCTGTTACGGAATTCTTTAACTACCCCAAGCATATGCGAGTAAATTATTTTATCGCTGGCACTTCTTTGGGTAATAATCGAAAGAGCAAAGCCCACCGGTTTATCTCCATAATAAGCCACGTGAGCCGCGCCACAGGATATATGAGAGAGCGCAATTAAGAGGTGATCCGGAACAACGGCAATATCAGAAAAGCCCCAGATCTCTTTTTGAAGTTTTTCAATCCCCCTTAGGCTGGAAGGATCTTTAAGCTGCCTAATATTAAAATCATTCATAAGTCACGCTGCACGAGATAAAAACAATAATAACGCTTTAAAGAAAACTTTCAAAAATATTTATGAGCGATTGCAATTTTGTAACTATTTGGAGATTAAGGCGAATTAATGGGGGTAGAGGAATGAATATTTATTGTCTGCCGGTGTTTTGCTAATTAAAGTTTACTTAATTAACTGCTTTAAGTGATTATAGAATTTATACAAAATGGGGGAAGAGCTATTTTGCGTTGACGTAGACGTCTACGTTTTGCGTCTACGAAACCGTATACGTCTACGTGATATAAGCTAATAGCCGGGAAGATAACTATCCTTACAAATGATCTGCGTTGGTAGATGTATTTAAAGCATACCCCCATCCAGGTTAAGGAGGCCTTTAAGATTTGAACATTTCAGCTGATGCCCTGAAATTGTGGTTAGATGCAGAATACGAAGAGTACCTGTCGTTTCTTAAAGAGCTGGTAGAGATAAACTCGTTTTCTCTGAACAGTACCGGCTCAAACAGAGTACAGGACTTATTGCAGCGTGAACTAAAGATCTGCGGCATGCACGTTGAACGCACAGCGCTTGATAGCTGTGGCGACTATATTTTCGCAAAAAGCTGTCCAGATGAATCAGGATATTTAATGTTGGCCGGCCATGTTGATACCGTCCACTCCGAAGACTCCGGATTTAGCAGCTTTAGACTTGATGGTGAGAGAGGCTACGGCCCGGGA
>RFHI01000023.1 GCA_003696425.1 Candidatus Dadabacteria bacterium
CTATTGCTCCGGTACAGCCGCGGTTAATGTAGAGATTTCCAACTTTAAACTGGCGGGTAGCCTGCTCAATATGCGCCGGACTGCGGCTGTAAAGCCCGCCGGTAAGGGCATAAGCCGAGTCGTTGGCAGTCTTTAGCGCTTCTTCAAAGTCTTTTGCAGGTGATACCGCCAGGACCGGCCCGAAGATCTCTTCGCGCCAAAGCGATGTACTGTGATCCACATCTTTAAAAATTACAGCCGGCACGTAATAGCCCGGCGAGGGCGCCTGCCCTTCGAATGCTACGGTCGAACCACTTTTAGCACTATCTATAGTTTTAAGAATACGCTTCTGGCTCTCTTCATCAATAACCGGGCCAAAATAAGTAGCAGGATCGTCTGCCGGTCCAATTATTAAATCCGAGGCGGCTTCCGTAATCCGCTCCAAAAACACCTGGTAGGCATCGCCGACCACTATCACCCTTGAACAGGCAGAACACTTCTGCCCTGAAAATCCAAAGGCAGAGTACAGCACACCCTTTATGGCTTCATCAAGGTCAGCGTCCTCATCAATTATTATGGCGTTTTTCCCGCCAAGCTCCGTAATAACGCGTTTAATGTTTTTCTGCCCGGGATGGACCGTGGCTGCATTTTTAATAATTTCCAGCCCCACAGCCTTTGAACCGGTAAAGCAGATAAGGTCCGTTAAGGGACTGTTTACCAGATGGCGTCCAATCACCTCACCGCGGCCCGGAAGGAAGGCAAAGGCATCCTGGGGCACACCTGCCTCAAGAAGAATTTTTGCAAATTCATAAGCTATGTAGCTGGTCTGCTCGGCAGGTTTTAAGACGGTAGCATTTCCGGTTACAAGTGCTGCTACAGTCATACCGCAGCTAATCGCCAGTGGAAAGTTCCAGGGCGAGATAACTACCGCCACACCACGCGGCTGATAAAAATAAATATTCTGCTCTCCCATAACCTGGTCAGTAACCTGCGGCGGACCAAGGCGGCGCATCTCGGCGGCATAATAAAAACAGAAATCAATTGCTTCACAGACATCAGCATCGGCCTCTTTCCACGGTTTTGCAGCCTCATAAACTATAGTGGCGGCTAGTCTCAGCCTGTCCTTACGCATCAGCTCGCCTGCTCGCTCAATAATCTCAGCACGCTTTTCAAATGAAAGCGCCTCCCAGCCGGACGAGCCTTCTGAGAGCGATTTAAGCGCAGCCTCTGCCTGTTCTGTAGAAGCCAGCTCGACTGAGGCAACTGTAGTAGTACCATCAGATGGATCTATGCTGGCAATTGTTTCAGAGCCGGATAGCTCTTTTCCGGCTATAATTGGCGCAGCCTTGAATTTTTGCGCTTCAATCTCTGCTTTAACCCTCTTAAGCGCTCCGCCAAACGAAAGGCGGTTGCTCTCGATGGTAAAGTCAAGTGGCGGTTCGTTTTTAAAACTTTCAGGTGTCTGTAACATGGTGTTTCCCCTTGCCATACTTATTCTGCCGGCTCAGGCTCGGCCAGAAGTCTGTCAATCTCTTCTGAATCAAAAAATGTATGCCGTAAAAATGACTCATTCGAGGTATTTTCAAGTAAGCGCCTTACCAGATAGCCCATCCCCGGAATCATCTCACCAAGCGGCACATAAAACCTTACCAGGTAGCCGCGGGCAGCAAAGGCACGCCCGATTGGTTCAGCCATACCGTAGAGCATTTGAAGCTCAAAATCACGCTCTGTAAGCCCGCTTGCTTTTGCATAGCAGCAGGCATGCGAAAGGGAACGTATGTTATGCGAACCAAAAGCGGGAAGACATATTTTATGGTTATCAATCAGTATGCGGCTTAACAGTTCATAGTTGGCGTCAGTAGTACTTTTTTTAGCAAATAGCGGTGAAGGCCAGTTGCGCTGACTGCTGAGTACCGTTTCCATATCCCAGTAAGCACCCTTGACAAGTCGAACAGCCAGCGGGTTGTTACGTTTTTTTGCAAAAGCTATTATATCTTCCATAACCTGGCGGCTCTCTTTTGCATAGGCCTGAACCACGATCCCGGGATAGGGGAAATCAAGAAACTCTCTCGAAGAAAAAACGTTTTTAAAGACTTCCAGTATAATAGGATTACTGGCGTAGTCTTCAGCGTCAATATAAAGGGAGGCCTCTTTTTCTTTAGCCTTTGAAGCTATGCGGGCAAGCCTTTCGGAAAGTATCGATACGCTGCGCTTAAAGTTAAGCGGAGAAGACTGTGAGTAAAGTGCTGTAAGCTTTACAGAAACACATACCGGTGTGGTTTCACCCGGATGTCCTTCTATAATAGGAGCGCTCTCAGGCCATTTTCTGACTTCATCTGAAAGTATTTCAAGCGCCTCAAGATAACGCTGCATATACTGCTCAGCTTCTTTTTCGCTGACTGAATATTCACCGAGTAAATCGACTGTAAAAGCTGTTTTCTGCTTCCTGAGACGACGCAGCGCTTTGAGTGCGGTCTTTGGCGTTTCGCCGGCGATAAACTGATTGGCCATCTCTTTTACACTCTTCCGCACTATTGCAGCTGTAAGTTTAGCCCTGATTGAATCAGGCTTAACATTAAGCCCCCATTCGGCCAGGCCGTGCAGATCTTTAGCAACAGTACCGAGATATTCATTAACATGTGCAGCTACTGCGCGGCTGTTTCTAAGTGCAGGTAATACGTCCACCAGCCGAAACATATTAATCTTAAACTCCGGTCTGGTCATTGCCCATTCCATAATGCGGCCTGCCCAGAAGTTCTTATTAAAAGCTGAAGGCTGTTCTTTGCCGATCTGTGAAAATATATCGCGGCCAAATGAAAGTATGGCTGCATTAAGATCTTCCGGTATGTTCCGGGCTGTATTTGTGGTTTCCTGCTGATGCATGTTCTGCTGTATCCTCTAACTCTACGTACTAAAGTGTCTTAAACTCTTACTATTAAAACAAGCCTCTTCTTTAAGCTCCAACAGTTACACAGTAATTTGTTCAAGTATTTTCAAGTCTGATAAGGACTTCACCTGCCCGTACCTGTTCGCCGCTCTTTTTTAAAACTTCCTTAACTACAGCAGCATGTGAAGCGGTAATACGGTGCTCCATTTTCATTGATTCAAGCACAGTCAGTAAATCCCCCTGTGAGACTCTGTCACCAGCTTTTACCTTGACAGAAAGAATCTGTCCTGGGAGGTTTGAAGTGATAAGCTCACCTGTGTTTTGATCCTGATTATCCCGTTGTTTCAGCACCGGCAAAAGCCTTTTTATCTCTGCTGTGCCACATTCGCCAGAGGCCCACAGGCTGTTATCCTGATAAAGGTAAAAAGACCCCTCACTTTGATTTAAGCGGTAGCGCATTAAGCCATGCACAAAGCGCAGATCGCTTAAAACAAACTCAAGCATACTATGACTATCTCCGCCGAATACATTAAAACTGCCATCGCTGTTAGGTATCAGCTGAACATTTACAGCAAGCGAGTCTACGGAAAAGTCAGCATTTAATGCTGTAATACCCGCGTGCCGCCAGCCGATTTCGGAATTCCAGGCCGATTGCAGGCTGCTTCTTTTTTTTATGGCATCATAAAGAAGCGCAAGAGCAGCATAAAGTAATGCACGCTTCAACCTGTCGTGCTCAGATGAAGGCAATTTTTCTGCTAGCTTTACGTGATGCTTCGCGCAGTTAAATTCCTTACTTTCAAGCAGTCTCAGTAAAAATGCTATATTTGTTCTGAGCCCGGCAATACGAACTGCTTTTAAGGCTTTAATGGATTCCACTATGGCTTCAGAGCGTGTGGCGGCTGTAACTATCAGCTTGGCAAGAAGCGAATCATAATAATGTGAAACGGTATCACCGCTTTCAAACCCGCTGTCTACTCTAATTTTGACTGCGGCTGAAGGGGATTTTGGAAAGACCAGCTCAAGGATTTTTCCTGACTGCGGCAGGAAGCCACTTTCAGGATCTTCAGCACAGATGCGGCATTCAATCGAGGTTACCTGGTTTGCTTTTGTTGCGGTTATAGGTAGCTTCAGCTTTTCTCCGGCTGCCACCTTAAACTGCAGTTCAACCAAATCAAGGCCAGTGATCTCTTCGGTTACAGGATGTTCTACCTGCAGGCGGCTGTTTATCTCAAGAAAATACCAGTTATTGTCCGGCCCAAGAAGAAACTCTACCGTGCCGGCCGATGTATAATTTATCTCTTTAGAGACCTGTACGGCGGCAGCACGGATTGCTTCTCTTAAAGCAGCGGGTAATGCCGGAGCAGGAGCCTCTTCAATAATTTTCTGATGCTTTCGCTGCATACTGCAATCGCGATCGGAGAGGGCAATTACATTGCCGTGGCTGTCTGCTATAATCTGTACTTCGATATGCCGCGCCGGCTCAATCAGTTTTTCGATAAAGAGCCTTTCGTCGCTGAAAAATGCTTTGGCTTCACGTGCGGCCGCAGTAAGTGCATCCTTCAAATCTTTCGGCTCTTCCACGCGCCTTATTCCGCGCCCGCCGCCACCGGCAGCTGCCTTTACCAAAAGCGGTACTCCGTTTTGTCTTATAAAGTCGTTAATTTCTTTGCCCGGGTTTTGAGGTTTTGTAACGATTATTCCCGGAATAACCGGAATTTTAAGTTTTTGAGCCAATTCTCTTGAGCGGGTTTTGTCACCCGCAATTTTCATTGTTTCGGCCTCAGGTCCGATAAAGGTAATGCCACTTGCTGCACAGGCTTCAACCAGGAGCGGATTTTCAGCCAAGAAGCCGTAGCCCGCATGAATTGCATCACTACCGCTTTTTAGTGCGACATCAATGATTTTTTTAATATCAAGATAGGATTTAGAGCTGTCGCCGGGGCCAATACAGTATGATTCGTCAGCATGCCTGACATGCTTTGCGTGCCGGTCAACCTCAGAGTACACGGCTACGGTTTCAATCCCGAGTTTTTTTGCCGTGCGTATTATACGGCAGGCTATCTCCCCACGATTGGCTATCAAGACTCTTTTAAACATTCAGGTTCTGAACACTCCATAAGGCTGGTTAGCTGTGCTGTGGTAATGGGATATATCAAGGCAGAGTCCCAGTACTGTACGCGTATCGGCCGGATCAATTATACCGTCATCCCACAGGCGGGCGGTAGAATAGAGCGCATCCGACTGCAGATTGTACATTGCCGTTATCTCGCTGCGGTATTTTTCAGCATCAGCGTCAGACCACTTTTTATTGCGCGCTTTGTATGAATCAGCTCTAACCTGTGTAAGTACTCCGGCTGCCTGCTCCGGCCCCATTACTGATATTCTTGCTGTTGGCCACATAAAGAGAAAGCGGGGCTGATAGGCGCGTCCGGCCATACCATAATTTCCTGCACCAAAAGATCCCCCCATTATGACCGTAAACTTAGGGACCCGTGAACAGGCTACTGCTGTAACCATTTTAGCCCCATCTTTGGCTATTCCACGGCGTTCATAATCACGGCCAACCATAAAGCCAACAATGTTCTGGAAGAAAACAAGGGGAATATTACGCTGGTTACAGAGCTCAATGAAGTGAACAGCTTTGAGAGCGCTCTCAGAAAAAAGTATGCCGTCATTTGCAATGACGCCCACCAGGTGACCGTAAATCCTTGCAAAGCCGCAAATTATACTGGTACCGTAGTGCTCTTTAAATTCATCCAGTTCACTGCTGTCCAGTATGCGTGCCAGAATTTCGCGCATCGGAAAATACTTCTTAGGATCGTCCGGAATCAGGCTGTAAATATCTTCCGGATTAAAAAGCGGCTCACGCGGCGTCTGCCAGTCAAAGGGCTCTTTTTGAACTGTTCCCAGAGAGGCTACAATTTTACGGGCAATATTAATGGCATCGATATCGTCTTCGGCATAGTAATCAGTTACTCCGCTCTCGCGGCAGTGAACATCTGCTCCGCCAAGCTCTTCAGCACTGATTTCTTCACCGGTAGCAGCTTTTACCAGTGGTGGGCCGCCAAGAAAAATAGTGCCCTGCTGACGGACAATAATCGCCTGGTCGCTCATAGCCGGTACATAAGCTCCGCCAGCTGTGCACGAGCCCATTACTACCGAGATTTGCGGAATGCCCATAGCACTCATGCGCGCCTGGTTATAAAATATGCGGCCAAAATGATCGCGGTCAGGAAAGACCTGATCCTGCATCGGAAGATAAGCCCCGCCGGAGTCAACCAGGTAAATGCAGGGCAGCTTGTTTTCGAGTGCAATCTCCTGGGCACGCAGGTGCTTTTTAACAGTAAGCGGAAAGTAAGTGCCACCTTTAACAGTGGCATCGTTTGCAACAATTATGCATTCTCTACCGCTTACTCGCCCGATTCCGGTAATCATACCGGCTCCGGCTCTTACATCTTCATACACTCCCAGCCCTGCCAGCGGTGAAAGCTCAAGAAAGGGCGAGCCGTCATCAATTAGCCGTGTTATACGCTCGCGGCAGAATAACTTGCCACGCGATTTATGCCGCTCAATGAACCTGTCAGAAACAGGCTCAATAACCTTCTTAAGCTCGTCTTGCCAGCGGCTTGTGCGTTTAAGGTAGCTGCTAAGATTATTTTTGTGCTGCTTATCCTGCAGGTTTATGGCGGTACCGAGTTTCATAAGCGCCTATGCTACTAATCTTACGGCGTTTTGATCAATCGAGTGTCAGCAGCTAAAAGGGCCGGAGCAGATGCGGGCAAGGTTAATATACTGGAATTACTGGTTTTTATTGCATTATTTGCTGTTTCCCGGGGCTTTTAATGGCTAAGCGCGTGATTTTTCAGCATCGCCACAGGTTATTTTACATCTTTATATGGTCTGGTTCAGTTTTTTCAGGTTACTCCCCTGCGGGTTTTCGCCGGAAGGTTAATTCTGCACAGTAAATCGTCACTTTTTTGCATCTGAG
>RFHI01000192.1 GCA_003696425.1 Candidatus Dadabacteria bacterium
AGGGCAATCTAAGTGCTAAAGATTTATATGAGTTTTATAATGCTGATAAAGTTAAAGAGAAGTTCAAGCCGATAGAGGCAGAGATTAAAGAGCTTTTAGCTACTGCTGACAGCTAAACTTACGATCTAAAACTAATCTCATCAAGAATACTCGCAGCGTTTCACTTACCTGACATTAAAACGCCTAACAAGCCGCTTATACCACGGCTCTTTTTTAAGCGGCCCGTTTTTTAAGGCAGTACGAATGCGGCTTTGAAGCTCGTCAGCACGTTTGATAAGAAGCTCAGTGGCGGCGTCTGATGAGCAGCCGCAATTACTGCTTAATGACTGTAAGAGGCCGTCACGTGGAAAGCGGGCCTCGGGAGGGATAAACTCAGGGCGGCTCTCAGTGAGCCCGTTGTCTTTTTGAACTTCATCAAGCCGCTCTCTTAAAAGCCTGCGAAGAATATTTCTTTGGCTTTTAATATATTCATACGTTTCGTCACGGTTCTCAATTGCCCTGCTTACCACAAGACTGCGCATGCTTATCCCGGGAATGGCGGTGTCAAAGACACTTTCAGGTTCAAGTGATCCAACCAGAAAAATATTCGGATCCTGACTTGAAGCAAGGCCCAGCCTGTCGTCCAGATCCAGTCCGCCCGTTTTGGGGTCAATTGCAACAAGCCCCTGATCCAGTAACTGCTTAAGCAGTGGGTGAGATGTTCTAAGCCTTTTGCGGTCATATCCAGTTGCTACAATAATTGGCCCGTTTATGCGCGATAAAAGCCGATCATCTGGTAAAATACTACCACTTGATATAAGTCCCGCCCGGGCCCACTCATTTTCCTGGGCCTTAAGCGATGATCTTATCTCTTTTGCCTCTTCTGGAAGTGAAACCTCAGTGACAGTCTGGCCTGTTTCGGGGTCCGTTTTTAAGCGTATATCAAGATTCTCGTCAGAAAAATGCCGGCCGAGCTCAAAAATTCTTACTCTGCCGCCTTCTACCTCTCTTAAGAGCGTAAGCATGGTATCTGCTACAATGGGAGATCCAAATTCTTTACGGGTGATCTCACGCATCTTATCGGCAAATTCACGGTCTACCAGAGAGCGCAGCGCGGGGTTTCCGGGCAGTGCCGGGTTTGGAAACTGATACTGATAAGGCTCAAGTTTTTTACTGCTAAACAGATCCACACGGACATTGGGATTTAAAGCCAGGATCTCCAGGACGCTCTTGGCTGCTGACTCGCCGCTTCCAATCACAGCAAGCCGTGTTCCCGCCGGCAGGGCCTGTATGTACTGCTTTATCTCGCTATGTCCAAGCACGGCGTGCGATACAACCAGCTGGCCAGTGCCCGTTTCAGGAGTTGCCCGGCCACAAACCTGCTCAGCCAGCTCTTTAAGCTGGCTGTTCTTGCGGGTAAGATCGTGCTCACTTTCTATGGTTAAAACCTGTCCGGGATTTTCACGTGCCAGCCGGTCCATCACCGGAATTGCTCGTGCAAACTCCCCCTCTGGCCCCACAAAACCACAGCCAACTACCAGCTTTTTGGCTTTGATCTTATGCCCCTGGGCCGTTTCTACTATAAAGAGGCCGCTTTCAGGATCCTTTTCAATTCGGGTTACCGGGCTTTGCTCAATCATGCTGACTGATTCAAGTTCAGCGGCTTTCTCAGCCAGGTAGGCCAGATAAGCAAAGAGTTCGTTCCTCCTTATAGGAGCTGTCGGGTCATCAGGGTCGCGTAACCTTTGTGAATCAAACTCTGGATCATAGCCGTATCTTTTTTCAATCTCTTCAAGTGCTTTGTCAGAGCGCCTTTTTAAATCCATCTTTCGCCTGAAAGCAGGCATGCCGTATTTTTGTTCCATATCAACGGGCAAAAGTCCGGCGGGTACAATTGATGAAAGCATTTGATCGGTTCGCATCTGGTGCACCATCTTGGCACGCGCATCTGAAAAGGCCTGTCCGAAAAATCCGGATTCAAAGGTAACAGTGTCAATTCCGCGTTCGCCGAGAAAAATTGAACTTGATATTCCACCCGGGCCACCACCTATAACACAGACTTCACATACATCAGGATCAAGACCGCGACGGATTCTTTCTGATCTCAGGACTTCGGGGGCCTGGTAATGAATAGTGCTGCGCACAAAACCATCAGCCGAAATTCTCGGAAGGTCAGAGAGATATTTAATTCTGCTCTGAGCGCTGATAATTTCTGCCAGTTCTGAACGGATAGAAGCTAGCTGTTCTGTGACATCATTATCAAAATGACAGAGTTTTTGACTATTTTCTATGCTTTTTAAACACTGCTGAACACTAAAAATAGTGCGTTCTTCACGATATGAATCAGGTTTAAAAACCAGATCTTCTTTTAAAGAAATAACGCTTTTTAGTAGATCGCTAAATACCCGGACACGATCATGCTCAAGATCTTCTGTTATGTTAAGTGAGCTGATGATTTGGTTTAATTCATTACTGCTGTGGCGCCGGTTGCTGTCCAGCAGCCTGGAAATGCTGTTTTTAATCTCTGCCGGGAGTTTTGGTAAGAGTGTTTCAGCCAGCATCACCACTTCGGCTGCAATCAGCGAATAAGCCTTTAGCGATTTTGTTTGCTCTTTATCCCGAATGAAACAAAGAAGCTCAGGATTATCTACTATGCCATACTCAAGAGCCAGCGCTACAGATGAGTCTGCTGCCGCATCAATTTGTTGCTCAATTTTTTGGCACTGCTCAAGGATTGCTACAGCATTAACAACTGCCTGTGTGTCTGCCTGGTCTGGACTATCGCAACCGCCCTTCATAACTCACCTGCTATTATATATAATAGTAATACTATAATAGTACTATAACGGCGCTGCTAAGCAAATTAAATCAATGCTGTTGCGGGCGGGTCAGCCGGGACAACTTTTATCTGATAATTATCAGGCTGCGCATGTAAGTTTAGGCAGTAATAATAGCTATTTATCTTTTTTTGCCGGTAAAGCTGCCAGAATAATAAAAGCCAGTACTCCCAGCGAATAACCCCAGAGCTGGGTAAATAGATGATGCGATACGGCTGTAAGAGCAGCAAGTTTTGAAGAAAAGCCCAGCATTTTAAAGGCAACCATCCAGGTGCCTTCATAGGCGCCAAAACCGGCTATTCCCGAAACAGGCAGGCTGGCGGCAAATTCAGCACTGCAGATTGCAAGAAACATTGATTCAACATTAACGTCAAAAATTCCAATGCCGTGCTGGATAAGAAGCGCCAGAGCAAATACATAAAGTGATGCGTATTTTGATACTCTGACAATCAGTGAGAGTAGCAGCACTTTAAGATACACACCGGCCCGCGATGCTTTTTTAAGCTCTTCTGCTGAAGCTGTAAGGGTCTGTTGAATGCGCTGAATCCACAAAATATCAGTGCCGCTACGTGATAATACAGCAGCAGTAGCGCCAAATATCTGCGGCAAAAATTTTAAGAGTATAACAAGAAGGAGGAGAACCGTACCTGACGCAGCCAGCAGCATATGAGAATTGATAGCTTCAATTCTTGATGCCCCCAAAATAAGAGCTGCTATTACAAGAGGCACTACGGCAATAAGATCAAAAATAAAAGCAAGCGCAAAACTTGATGTGGCAGCGGGTAAGGATACACCCAGCTTTAAGGTAACAAGCAGAATGTAAACGAGGCTGCCAAGCCTGGCCGGTAAAAGATCCGAGCAGAGGTTTCTTGCCAGTACTACCAGAAAAAGCCTTATCTTTGAAGGTCTGAATCCGGAGATATCAAGTAGCAGCAGATAACGCCAGACTCTAAACAGACTCATAGTAACAGACAGCAGCATAAAAACCAGAAGAAAGCGTTTATCTACTGAAGTAAGCATGCGGTAAATATCGCCTGCATCTATCCGGCTAAAGACAAGATAAAGCACTGCTATGCTTATAACTGCGCTAAGCGCTATTCTTAACTTCACCAGGGGGCCCCGTCTGTTTAAGAATAAAGTGTCTTGCCTTTAGCGAAGGGATGATAAGATAAATATTGGCTGCAATTCGTCCGATCATAAGTGCGGCTGCAGCCGCAACAGCGCCAATACAATTTGCATACTTAATCAAAATAAAAAGTGTTAGTACTACAACGGAAAGCTCAATTATGCTTGAATGGGTAATAAACCTGGTGCGTTTGGCCTTAAGCAGCATCCCCCGTTCCCATATAAGCCAGACGGCACAGGCAGGTACCGGAAGTAATAGAAGGGCCGGCATAAAAACAAAGGAAGCAAGCTCCGGTGTTAGGCCCGCTACCCCCTGAAACCAAAAAGAGTAAAGCGGCGTTGTAATAACCAGTACATAAATTAACGACATTACAAGCCCGAGCTGCCAGGAAAAAACCAGGAGTGGCCTGTAGCCGCGGGAATCTTTACCTATCAGCGCCACTATAACTTCCTGATAAGAGAGCGCCATTGCCTTAAAGAGAAAGGTAAAGCTGTTAAGTACCGGAAGCACAGCCAGCGATTCTAACGGCATTCTGGCTTTGCCCATAAAGAAAGTAACTACAGGGTGAATTGAGAGCGCAACAAAGGTTGTAATTCCAAGAGGAAGATAAAATCTTACTATCTCCATGTAATCAAGCGGCGGATCCTCAGGAGTATTGTTTTTAAGGCGGGTAACTATTCCCGAAGCCATAACCCGAACTGAAATTGCTTCTACCAGCACACCGGCTGACAGCGCAGCTGCCCCTGCGATAGCCCCACTACATACTGAGAATTTATACAGAAGTAATACGACAGAAGAAGAACTTAGAATTCTAAGTATTGTTCCTGCTGCAACCCGGTTTGTCTGGCGGTAGCGTATCAGCACTCCCTGATAAAACCTGCGATAGGCTATGGCTGCCGGCCAGATCAGCATTATGGTTATTGCTGTTTGTGTAATAGCAGCTACGTTTTCAGGCAGATTTAAAATGTTACTGGAAAGAATTCGGTACGGAATATCAGTTACCATTAACAGCATAAGCGCTGACATTAAAAGACCGAGTATGGCTGAAAAATTTAAAAGTTTATTATAAGAGCGCCAGCCGTTTACAAGTGCTGTAGCTGTGGTCATAAGCATCATCACCGGAGCTTCAGCAATAAGCGCCAGGGAAAATGAGACACCGTAGGCCGCCAGGTTTATTTTAGGTTCTGCCATTCTGGCAATTACAGCTGCCATGATCGGGCCTTCAATTGCCATCATTAGCCAGGTTGAGGCCAGCGGAAGCCAGAACGAGAATATGCGGGCGCTGTTAAGTTTGTCCTTGCCTGTCATTACCTTCCGTCGTGCCGGCTGTTATACTTTTCTACAAAGCTTAAAAGATCCGATAAAAGCTCCTGACTGTTTATAACCCTGGGAACTTTGTTCTGTCCGCCGGCCTTGCCACGCTTTTTCATCCAGGCTGCAAAGGCACCCGGAGCAGCCTGAACCAGAACAGGTGAATCCATACCATAGCCATCAGCCCTATGAGCCTGATAGTCGTCATTTAACTTTTTAAGCTCGCGATCGATTATAGAAGCTGCCTCCTTTAAGTCATCTTCAGATTGTAGCGGGCGCGAAAATTCTATTATAAATATATGTCTTCCGAGCTCTGAAGAATCCGACGGATAGAGCGCTCCGGCTGAAAAATCGGTAATATTATTGTTCAGCTCAGCGGCAACAGAAGAGAGCGCCTTTTGAAGCTCTTCTTCAATTACATGCTCGCCAAAAGCTGAAAGCATGTAAGATGTTCTTCCGGTTACAATAAGCCGTGGCGGAGTGGTCTCAACAAACTTTACGGTATCGCCTATCACGTAAGACCAAAGTCCTGCAGCAGTAGTCATAACCACGGCGTAGTTAATACCCGGCTCAATCTCTTTTACGGTATGCCGTGTCGGGTTGTCCGAACGCAGCTCCTCAAGCGGTACAAATTCGTAAAAGACGTTGTGATCCATTAAGAGCCTTAAGCCCTCGCCGTGCCCCCTGTCCTGAATAGCAATAAAACCTTCACTGGCAGGGTATACTTCTCTAAGCTCAGCGCGGCTCCCTTCCAGCATTTCGCTGAAAACCTTTTTATAGGGGTCGAACTTTACTCCGCCGTGTACCAGCATCTCAAGGTTGGGAAAGAGCTGTTTCAGCCGGCCACCTGACTCAGGTCTAATTTCCTTTAGTTTATTAATAAAAACCAGCATCCAGCTCGGTACACCGCTAAAAAGCCTGATATCTTCCTTAAGCGCTGCCGGAGCAAGAGTATTAATACGCTCTTCCCAGTCTTTAATTCCATAGAGCTTACCGCGCGGGAAGTAATAAAGCCTGGCCCAAAACGGCAGGTTCTGAATCATAGTATCGCTTAAGTCTGCACTGGTTACTCCGGGAGCTTCTTCTGTAACCTGAGCACTTCCAAGCAGCATAAAGTTTTTGCCTCCCAGGATTCGGCTCTTCGGCCTGTTAGTAAGGTGAAATGTAAAAAGATCCAGCCCGGCTTTTGTATTTGCTCTGAGTATTCCAGGCGTAAAGGGAATGTACTTCGTGATTCCGGTTGTAGTTCCTGAACTTATTACAAAGCGTTTAATAAGCCCGGGCCAGGTAACGTTTTTTAGACGGGGAAATTTATCTTTCCACCACTCATTCCAGAAATCATCGTAAGTTCTAAGCGGTACTCTTTTCTGATATTCACTTACGCTTTTAATTGACGGGAAATCATAATGCCTTCCGAACTCAGTATTTTCTGCCCGTTTAAGAAGAGTAAAAAGAAGTTTCTCCTGAGCCTCTACGTAGTTCTGACGCTTTAGGCCTTCTGACCTTAGTCTGGCATAAACTCTAAGTAGTGGAGTTGCATCAAACATTTGTGCGCTTTTAAATTACCGTGAATCTGCTAAACTTTCCAATAATAGACGTCTCCTCTTAAGCATGCAAACGTGAAAGCAGCCCTGGCACTTATTAATATAGCTTTTGTTGCAGTAACACTTCTTATAGCCCTTATGGCCGGAAGAAATTCTGTATGCTTTGTGGCCAGGGTCGCCGGATTCAGTAAAAAGGGCTCGTATAAGCTGGCTGCCTCGCTTCCTATCTCGGTAGTTTTTATTGCCGGGCTTGTAGTGGAGCTTGTCAGTGTCTTTTTTTTAAAACAGGCCGGGGCCGGGTGGCTGCTGGCGCTTCTTCCGGCTGTCTCTATAGCCCTGCTTGATCTTCGCGGATTCAGGCGATCTGTGGCCAGGTATCGTCCTGAGCTTAGCCTTAATTTTGTAGCCTGGTTTGCAGTGATACTCGGAACCGGCATATCTCTTTTTGAAACAACTAACGGTATTCACACACCGTGGCGCAATAATTATGGGGATCTAACCTTTCATATCGGTATGATCACTTCATTTGTATTTGGAGATAACTTTCCGGTTGAGTACCATCTCTTTGCCGGTGAGAGGCTGTCTTACCCGTTTTTAATTAACCTGTGGTCAGCGCTGCTATGGTGGATCTCGCCGTCGTTTTACATGCTTTCTCTCATTTTTATGCTGCAGTGGCTGATTTTATGGCTTGTTGTTTTCTTCCTTTTAAACGGCAACCGCTTCTGGCTGCTCCCCTGGGCGCTCTTTTTTGGAGGCGGCAGTATAATTCACCTGGGAGCCGATTCGCATCAGCTTATTCCCCAAAATGTGCCCTGGACCGTTTTTCTTACTACTGTATGGGTAACACAGCGGGCAGCGCTTTTTGGTACAGCAGTAATTCTTGCCGCTCTTACTGTTATTTATCCTGTGTTGATTGGAAAGGCTACCATGAGCAGGCCGGAAAAATACTTTAGAATTGCATTTAGCGGCCTCTTACTTGCGCTCTCGCCGCTTGCCCATACTCATATAGTTTCTGTAGGGATATTTTATATTGTCCTCACATTGTTTCTTGCCGAGTGTCTCAGGCCGGGCTTTATCTACAGGCAGGAGAGCTTTAAGACAGTGATACTATTTATTCTGGTGCTCGTACCTTCCTTTATCTTTCTTCCCTGGCTTATTGGCAAGGCCCATATGATTAAGTTTATTTACGGCTGGACTACCGGGCTGAGTCCTGCGCGTCCTTTCTGGCAGTCAGTCAGCGATTCGTATCTTATGTGGATTAAGCACGTTCACTGGTGGGGTATAGCCGTATTGCTTTTCTGGGTTCTTTCTGACAGGCACCGGCTGCTTATTCCGCTGGCTGTGCTGTTTGTAACTGCTAATTTTGTGCAGCTTGCTGTCTGGGACTGGGATCAGCTTAAGGTATTTATAGCACTTTATATAATTTTTCTTTTTATCTGGAGCAGGGAAGAAAAGCTAAAGTTCAAATTACTTCAGGTTTGTTGCATTGGGCTTATGTTTCCAGCTCTCTGGCACGTTTATTTTATCTTTAAAAAAGGCGAGAATTACGAGGTGTACAGTAAAGAGCAGCTCGAGATGGCTTCCATTATAAGGGCTATTACTCCAAAGCACGCCATCTTTGCCGCCCGCCCTGATCACAATACATTAATTACGCTTACCGGAAGGAGGCTTTTTCTGGGATATGAAGGCACACTTGCTTCTCATGGCTTAAATTACATAAACAGAAAAAAAATTATGATGAATCTTGATGCGCTTGCAAATTGCAGGCAACTAAAAATTTATCCTGATGTCTCGCCCTCTGTATGTCCTGATTTTTTATTGTGGACAAGTAGGGAGGTTGACTTATGGAGAGTGAATGAACCCAAAGAAGGATTTGAGAAGTTAGCCTATCCTTTTATATACAGGATAAAAGGCAGCAGATAAGAATATTTTTTGGAACTTAAATGCCGTCTAAGGAAATTACCGTAAAAACCCGAGGGGCCGGCCTGTATGAGATTACAGATCGGATAGAAGAGTTTGTATCAGGGTGTGGTATATCAGCCGGGCTCTGTAATGTATTTTTAAAGCACACTTCAGCAAGCCTTGTAATCCAGGAGAATGCCGACCCGTCAGCCCGTAGCGACCTTGAGGTGTGGTTTAAAAAAATGGTTCCGGAAAACAATCCTGATTTTACTCATACGCTTGAAGGGCCGGACGATATGCCTTCTCACATCAAGGCTGCGCTTACGGCTACCAGTATAAGTGTGCCGATAGTTGGGGGAGCGCTTGCTCTTGGAACCTGGCAGGGGATCTATCTCTTTGAGCACAGGCGCCGCGGGCACAGCAGAAGGGTGCTTGTTACAGTGCTTGAGGGATAGTAGAGGAGGTAAATTGCTAGTTTATTGAGATTACTAGATTTTAATTATACGTTTTAGGATGACTATTCTTAAAAAATCATATTTTGTGGGAATATCTATTCCAGAATGCTTCAAGCTTCCAACCGTCGTTCTTGTTGTTTTCCTGCTTTCTGTAGCACCGGAATGCCGTGCAGACTAGCGGGTGGTTATGAATGAGATAGTACAGCTATGTTAATTCTACCTGTTCTTCTTCAGGCTGTACTTCGTCAGGCTCTTTTACAGAGATACTGAACTCGCGAATGGTTTCAAGTGTTAAGGCAAAAGTCGGGGAAGTTTCTGCCTGTAACTCAGTTTCTTGTCCGTGCCTATCCTGAGGACCGGCTTCTCTTTCGGCTGCGGCAGGTCCGGCC
>RFHI01000193.1 GCA_003696425.1 Candidatus Dadabacteria bacterium
GGGCCCGACGGCGTCGGCAAGCCGCAGATTGACGGCATTCACCTTGGGCCGGTGCACGGCCCAGACAAAGCGACCTTCGGGGTGCAGGCATCCTTGCATGGCAACACCGCGGCGTTGGCGGCCCCGGAAGACCGTTCTTCTTCCGGGACCGGGGTTGGCAAACGCCGCCTGTATAGCCTGTCCTGTCGAACTTGTCTAACGGTATTGCTCCGGCAGCACGGCCTGCACCGCAGCAGCCGAAACCGGCTCCCGCTCCTGCTACCCGTGAGCCTGACTTTGGCAGTGATGAGTGGCGTCCGGACGGCACGAAAGTAATCCCGATGGACAACATGCGCCAGGCGATCGCAGAGCATATGGTCCGCTCAAAACACACGAGCCCGCATGTTTATTCGGTTCAGGAAGTTGATGTAACAAACATTGCCCGCTGGCGGGCACGCTGGAAGGAAAAGTTTAAAGCACAGGAAGGGTTTAATCTGAGCTTTACACCATTTTTTCTTGAGGCGGCTGTCAAAGGACTGCAAAAGTTCCCGCAGATTAATGCTTCCGTAGATGGTAAAACTATAATTTTAAAGCGTCACATTAATCTCGGCTGCGCTGTGGCACTTGGCACATCGGGATTGATTGTTCCGGTTATAAAACGTGCCGAAGAGAAAAATTTTGTTGGCCTAGCCCGTGCTCTTATGGATCTTGCCACCCGCGCACGCAGTAAAAAGCTCATGCCTGATGATGTAATGGACGGCACATTTACCGTAACAAATCCGGGTGTTTTCGGCACTATGATTGGGACGCCAATTATTAACCAGCCACAGGTAGCAATACTCTGTCTTGGAGCCATTAAAAAGCGTCCGGTAGTGATTGATGACGCAATTGCAATTCGTGACATCTGCTATTTAACACTTTCATACGATCACCGTATTGTAGATGGTGCTCTGGGCGGGCAGTATCTTGCGTTTGTACGCGAATATCTTGAAAACTGGGATATGGATCGAACAATCTAACTGGACCGCACTTCCGTTGAAGAACTATGCGTGTTATTTCCGGCAGGGCTAAAGGCCGAAAACTTCAACCTGTTCCAGGCTCAACTACCCGGCCGATAATGGATCGGGTTAAAACTGCCCTGTTTGATGTCCTGCGGCCTGAGCTGGAAGATGCTCATGTGCTCGATCTCTTTGCCGGAACCGGCAGCATTGGCATAGAAGCACTAAGTCAGGGAGCAGCGCACTGTGTATTTATAGAAATAGAAAGACGTGCTGCAGAAACCATACGTAAAAACCTTGCCCATACAGAGCTTGCTGAGTTTGCCACCGTACGCCACGGCGATGCCTTTGGTTTTCTGAAAAAATGCAGTCGAAATTTTGATTTAATTTTTATCGACCCACCCCAGTATCAATCACTCTGGAGTGAAGCGCTGCGGGCAATTGCTGAGCGGCCCGAGTTGCTCAGGGATAACGGTCTTATTATTGTAAAAATCGATCCGCATGAATATGAAGAGCTTACCTTAAATGATTTTACTGAAGAAAAGCGCCGGCGTTACGGCAGTAGCGAACTTGTATTTTACCGTAAGACAACTGGCTGCCTGTAAAAACGGACTCACAGCGTTCCTAGCTTCCTACATAAAACATTATATCCTTAATGGCATCGCCCCTGCCAAGAAAACGGTTAAGACGCCTAACGATCACATTCTTTTGGAAAGTAAGCTCCTGCGCCCAGGCAGATGTTGTGGTACGCACGACCAGGGTGTTGTTTCTTAGATATTCAGGTCTGCTGCGCTTTGCTATCTCTTCACCTACAATTTCCGGCCAGTGCAGCACAAACCTGTATCGGGCGATATCATTTTCAATACCGGCTTTTTTAAGCGCACGCGCCAGTACTTTCTCAACCGGTATGGGTCGCTTAATTTTTTTTCTATAGACAGGGCGGGTATTTTCTTTCATTAAGTAATGCTTATAACATAAGTTGTGTTCACTAGTCTTGTTGCTTTTATACTATGCTGTCATTACAGGAACTTATAAAATGCAACGGGCTTATTTATAGGACTTCAATAACTTACAGAGCACAAACAAATTGGATCGCTACGAAATTCTCTTAGTGATTAAATATTTGGTTCCTGCGTGTGCCCGATTTTATAATTTCCAAGGTATAATTTTTGCAGGAACATCTTTGCCCTGCTGATTTAGCCAGAGGATAAATACTGGGGCAAATTTGTCACTGTTTTCGAGGTTGTTTTTATGGTTGTAGATAGTGGTTCTTCAAAGGGTGTTTGTAGCTGGACTAGAATTCCATGTAAAGGTCATGCAGAAGCAGGTGGCTGTCTGTATGAACTTGCCTTCGTTCTCCCTCTCCTGCTTACTCTGTTTTACGGCGTACTGATGGTCGGGCAGGCCTTTACCCAGAGCTTCGTGGTCTCTGCCCTGAATTATGAGGTTGCCATTACCCAGGCCTCCTCTAATACAATTAGTTCTAGTTCAATTAATGCATTTTTTAATAATCTTTTTGCCATTCACGCCCAATCAAATAATTCTATTCACCTGCAAAGTGCATCATTAAATCCTGTCAGCTATTCAGAGGACAGAACTATAACTGTACAATCAAGCGGCATTATGAATAGCCTGGGTTTTGGAATTCAGCAGATTCAGGTAGGATATGTAGGGCCACTTTTAGTTAAGTATAAAGAGATTGATCCAGGCAGTCTCGAATCTTTTCAAAACTATGAACAGGGCTATTTTGATTGCTCACACACTGTACAACCAACTCCGAATACCGAAGCATGTGGTATCAGTGTTCTTGGAAGAATCTAATATAGCAGGGCCCCGTACGCAAAGTCAGCAAAAAGCTGTGGTTATCCCTCCGTCTAAAGACGGTGGAGCTACTTATGTAGAAGCTGCTATTGCAACCGGTGTTTTTTTGTTCTTTTGTCTTGGTCTGATCGAAATACTACAATATTTTTACGTGGTGATAGTTTTAAACTTTGCTGTACAGCAGGGAGTTGATTTGGCCTCAAAACTTGAGCTTGAAGTACCAACATCAACGGAAGATTGTCAGCGCGATCTTGAATCATGCAACCGCTATGTTGCCAGAGTTAGAAAAATTCAAAATGAAGTCTTAAGATACGCAAATCTGGTAACATCTTCGGCAGATGCCGGCGGCCGCCGATCCAGAATAAAATTTGAGCATTACTATGCCCCCGGGCAGGACAACAGTCCGCTGCATGAACTTGTAAGCGAAGTTGCTGTGGTTCGCCCCGGGGAAATTGTGAAAAGCAAAAATTCGCCATATAACATAACATTTGAAGTCCCCACAAGAAAATATGACATGAACGGGAA
>RFHI01000194.1 GCA_003696425.1 Candidatus Dadabacteria bacterium
CTCCGGAAAAAGTTATATACTTCAGGAGAGTTCCACCATTCGACCTGCACTATGTCGGCTTTACTACATGCCTTAAGGAAGGCTGAATCATTATCAGCCGGTATAACTTCGATATTTTCTTCCTTAAGAATTGAAAGTGCTTCAGGCTCGGGAGGAAGAAACGACGTGACGCTATGAGTGTAGCCGCCATCACGCCGGGTATAGCGCGCCAGCGCAATCATAGTTCGAACTGCTCCGCCGCGGTTTAGCCATTGAATTATGTGGTGAATATGTGCCATCTAGTCTTACTTTTTAATAAACCAGGCAGACATTCCGTCAATATCACAAATCTCAAACTTGAGGTTGTGCTTGGTTTGATAGTAGTCAACAGCCTTTTTAATACCCTCCCAGTAATTATAGTCGTCAAGCTGTACTCTGGCGCCGGTAACCATACGAGGGTAAAGGTTATCAAAGATTGTGACAGTAGATTCGTACCAGTCTGCATCCATGTGCACAAAAGCGAGCTCACCCATGCGGGTTTTCCATAGCGGCAAAGTCTCCTGAAAAAGACCTTTTACAATAATTATCTGCTCAAACACACCGAGCTTACCGGCTATTTTTTCGAGACTTGTAGGGGGAGCGGCACATGTGCCCGTGCCCCAGCCGGTAGACTCAGCATCCTGACCTTTAAGCGTATCGTGTTCACCGGGAGGGGGCATGCCCTCAAAGGTGTCACAGGCATAAAGCAGGCGCGGGCGCTTTGAGTGGCGTTTTATAACTGCGGCCAGCATGGCAGAAGAGCCGCCTCCGGCAACTCCACACTCAACGAAATTACCGGGAATGTCCTGTAGACAGACGTCCCTTGCAAGCCGATATAAATTATAAAGCCTGGCCTCCGGCAGCATTGAAAAAGGACGAATTTGCTGCAGGAGCTCAGTAAACTCGGGCTCACGGTTTTGAGCCCGACACCACTCGCGAGAAGATTCTTCCTTTAAAACTTCTTCGAGTAGCTCTTTTGCTTCTTTGTTATCTTCGTAATGCCGAAGCTCTTCAAGCAGGCTTTCCCTGGCATCCCCAATTTTGCCGAGCTTAATAAAGGCCAGCGCCCTCAGATAGTCCTGATTACGTCTGTGGCCTTTAAGACGCTTTGATTCAATTAGGTAATTAAGTGCTTTTTGCGGGTTGTTTTCGCTAAGAGCCGCTGAGGCCATGTTCATCAGATCCTCTATGCTAACATCTGGCGACGATTCAGTCTGATCTGAAGGAGCACTTTTTTTACCGGCAAGCTCTACTTCCAGCACTTTGATAAGCTCGCGTGCTCCCTGATGCTCAGGTCTTTGAGTTATAAGTCCAGCCAAAGCTGTTACGGCATCATCCATTCGTCCCAGCCTGGCAAGAGCAAGTGCCTTACCGTACAAAAGCTCAGGAACTGAAGGATTCTCCTTAATTGCCTGCTCAAAAAGGTTTAGTGCGCCGGAATCATCGTGTGAGTTAAGGCATTCAATTGCCTTATCTACTGTTACATTAGAGCTTTCTTTCATATCTTGTTATTCTCCTTTTCGTCTGCAGGTAATAATTTTATACCTATTGTTGTGTAGGTCCTTTACGTCTACGGTTAAAAAATATTTTTGCATCTGACTTGCAATATGCCCGTGGATCTCATCTTTTACAGCCAGAATTAAATTTTCAGATGAAGTTCTGGATAGAAGCATTAAATTTCTAGTGTCCAGAAGTCCGGATTCTTCAGCCATAATTACTATGGCCGTATCAGGCTGTGGCACAAGATCGTGCGAAAGCCAGGGAAACTGACGGATAACTAATGAAAGCGGAAGGTTTTCATTGTAGGGCACAAGTTCTTTTAAAAAAGTGTCCTGTAAATAAACATTACTTTGAACCAGGGTTACTGCTATACCCTTTCTTGCAAATTCCAGCGAGAAACCCGAGGCATTTTCAGAATTATCTGCCAGTGTAAGCAATTTTATATCAAATTCGGCACAAAGGGCCTTTATTTCTTCATACAAACCCGGATCTGATAAGCTCCTTGAAAAACCGCTGGTTTCTAACGACAGAGAATTTAACCAGGATCTTATATCCTGCATGTTTAATTTGTCGTGCTGTAAGAGAGTGTAAGATGGAGAGATAGCAGCCATGAATTCATCAGTAATGCCGTCGGTTTTAAGTGCCTGTCTGATAAGAGATGCCAGAGCAGGCTTTTCTGAATAAAGGTAGATAGGGCGAAGAAAGTAACGCTTAAACTGAAAAGCTGTTTTTAGCAGATTTAAACTTTCTTTATCTGTAGTTGTTATATCAGGTAATTTAGCCCAGCACAGTTTAGCGTTTGGGCCCTGCAGGAATGAATCTGCCGGACAGTCACTGATAAAATAACCCTTATTGAGTAAATAGTGATTTAATTCCAGATAAAGCAGGGCCGCGCGGCGTAACCTCTCGGGAGTCATGTCGGCCGGGTAGAGCGCACTAAAATATAGATCTGAGAGTTCATTATCCTCTGGCAGGATTTTAATCAGGCTGTCTCTATGCACACCGGATACATCAGAGGCAACTGTCTTTAAAATTTTCAATGCCCCTTCGTTTAATCTTTCAGCTGGAGCGTCATCCTGCGGGGGGGTGGAGGATTCAACAACCTTCATTTCCCCGTCTGTTGCTTTTAAAGAAACTGACGTGGCAGCGCTTTGTAATCCGGCCAGACAATATTTTTCTCTTTCCATAAACCACTCAAGCGGCTCTTTAAACTCGGACTTAATTTTTGTCAGTAAGGCACTTGAAACTTCAGCAGAATAGTCAGTTGGTTTAAACTGCTGGCTGATTTTGTCTAAAAGCAATGGATCTATTTGTGTTTTCAGTCCCAAAAAATCTGAAAGTTTCTGCGTGTATTCATTTAAACTTTTTGTTAAAGCTGAAAAGCTTATAACAAATATGTCGCTTAAATTATGACTCTCAATATAATCTATTAAATCGAGATAATAAGCCTGCCGCCAGCAGGAGATTCTGTTTTCAGCGTAGCTGTGAAGATCATTATCGTTTCTTGAAGGGTCGATTACATCCCAGTCAGATGCCGGGTTTTTCGGATCTGCTGGTTTGGCAGTGGCGTAGTAATAATTACTTACGATTAAATCCACCGGGGTTTGATATATAACAGCTGTTCTGTAATTTTTAGGATCTATTGAGGGGTTAAGACGGGACGGCATGCTTAAGATACTTATTGTATTTTTGGGTGGGTAATCACTTTTCAGTCGCACCAGATCAAGCGGCAGGCGCTCTTTAACATGTTGTTGTTCTACATCTAAAAGCTGTTTGGCTGCCAGCGCATTTAATAATTGACGCATAAGGCGGTGTGAATCGCCCTTTTGGCAGAACAAAATGCTGCTATGAAGCTCTTCCGGCATTTACTACCCTGAAAATGTCATTGCTGTAGTTAATTAAGTTAGATGAAGCTTCAGGCCCGCCGGTTGCAGCCTAAAACCAGCTTACCTATTGAAATTACTGGAGTTTTATAATCCTGTTCTAAGCTGCTGTTGGATGGCGGCAAAGAAAAAGTATTGTTTTTTCAGGTGGTTAAGGCTTTTAGCAGTTGACAGGTTGGTGATATTAGTTTGTGCGTCAAGAATTATCGGATTTGTGTCGATTTGTAGTGTAAGCAAATAATTACGGCAGAGATCCGGCTGATGAAGCGTGATGAACTTATAACATTAATAGTCGACCAGCAGGCTCACCTGGCAGAGGAGCTTACTGAGGCTCTAAAACCGGAAGTGGAGCTTGACGAGATCGATTTTACTACTTCCGTGCATCGTGCGATTCAATCCCATATTCAGGTTGACTACAATGTCTGCTTTATTTCTGACAAGTTTCCGATGGAGGATCTCGAAACTTTTTTCCGGGACTTTAAAAAACTTGAAAAGAAAAACGATCCGCCCTGTGTCTTTGTTCAGGTGAAAGAAAAACTCGATGAAAAATTTGATCCTGAGCCATTTAAGAAGCTTGGATTTTCAGCGTTTATCACCAGAAAAGGCACTCATGCTGATAAAGAAGCTTTAATGGAGGCGCTGAAAGATTTTTTTCATGAGCATGAAATTAAAACCCGTACATTTAACGCTGCCAGAGCACTTAATATCTGGCTCTCTGAGATAGACAGAGTTGCAAGAGACAAACGACGCGGCAAAGAAGCCAAACTTAATACTATTGCGGCCGAGGGCATATCACGTGAAACTCAGTATGATGAAGAGGTATTAAATAATTATTTTCGAGAGCTTGAAAAGAAGCTCGAAAATGCAACGCCAGAAGAGAGCTCTCACATAAATGTACCTGATGAAGTACTTAAAAAGGATTTACCGCATCTTGAAAAAGACAAGTACAGCGGGGCCAGTTCAAGGGTCTGGAGTAAGCTTCTTCAAAAACACGGCGTAAAAGATTTAAAAGCACATCAAGAAAGTGCTTCTGAGGAGAGTGAGCCCACAGCAAGTGAGGCTGCGGCTCAGGAAGCTGAACCTCCGGCTGAAGAGGATATCACAGGTAACACTGAGAATCCGGTAGAGTCCGTTCAGGAGCCGCAGGCGAAGGAGGATTCAACAGGCGCTCAAGAGCCGGCTGCTGCTTCCGAGTAGTTCAAAATCTGTTTCTAATCCTGTTACTTGTTTTGCTGTCCGGAACGTTCTATAAAGAGCGCATAAATATTCAGGCCGGAAATAAGTAACGTGTCTAAAAATAAAAAATCAGTAACAGCCTCCCGGGATCTCACTCCCGAAGAAGTTCTTGAGAGATTTTCGGACGGTCCCCAGACCGGAATCTTTACAGACGGCAGTGCCCGTCCCAACCCGGGGCCGGGGGGCTGGGGAGTGGTGTTCGTAAAAGACGGAAGGATAATAGCTACCCGTTCAGGGTACGAGCCTGATACCACCAATAATCGCATGGAACTAATTGCTTTAATAGAAGCGTATAAACTTATTGATCCGGAAGAAGAAGTTACAATTTACAGCGATAGTGAGCTTTGTGTTAAAACTCTTACCGAATGGGCCCCCGGCTGGGAAAAAAACGGCTGGCGCAGAAAGAGTGGACCAATAAAAAATCTGGAGCTTGTAAAGGAACTTTATGCTTTATATAACTCCCATCCGCGTGCAACTTTAAAATGGATTGAAGCTCATAACGGCTGGCGCTGGAACGAATATGCTGATGCGCTTGCAACCAGCTGGATAAAAAACAATCAGTAAATCAGGTAAGCCGATTTGGTTTACATCTCAAGTCTGTCGCAACCATTTACAGTAAGCTTTGTGTCGCCATTTGGGAATACTAGCGGAAAGCCACTGCTGTCAAAGACCTTTATCGTTGCCCGACCATAAGCACAGCCTGGTCTGCTTCCGCGCGCTGTTGTGCCACGACCGTTACTGGGGCCGGAATCGGAGAGGATCTCACCATTAACCATAACAGTAGCGTTAGACGGATTAAGCAGTACTACCAGGTTGCCGTTTCGTTCAGAACTTGGTTTCCAGAGAAAATTTGAAATAGTACCACCATTTAACTTCGGAGCATCGTCTTTTATAGCTTGATAGCAACTAGTTAAAAGAGCAAGATTTCCGCAATTATCAGTAGAGTCAACCGCAACAATCCCTTTTTTCAATAGTAACTCGGCAACACTTTCACCATAACCTGTATGCATTTGCGCCACTGATGCTGGGACGCCACGAACCATGACGGTACACTCATTTGATGCCCTGAAGATAAAAGCTTGATTAAGTGCTTTCAGTGTTTCCTTTGCGAGATCTTTTTCAATAGGAATACTGCTTTCAGTTATTCCTGCTATTTTTACAAGCTCAGTTTCACCTGAGATGTTGGTTATTTGCACGATGGTCGAGCTTAAAACATCGCTAATGATAACCGGTTCCGCATCTCTCAAACTGACAGGGTTTTGGAGCTTGTCATCTATAACCACACCACAATCTGTAACGACTGTATCAATAGAGGCTTCTGTATCAAAAGCCTGTGAATTAGTCGAATCGGCTCGCGAGTCATTAGAGGAGTTGCTTTCGGGGCTTTTAGTACATGCAGTAAAAAGAAAAGGCAGCATTAAGATGAGCACTAAAGTTTTTAATCTAATCGAACCAGTCATTGTCAGTTAAACCTTTTTTATGTGTTGTTAATTAATGTTACACAGCAACTTAAAAACCCCGGCCGCAAGCGACAGACACTAAACCTAACGTCTTAACAGACCAGTTTTTGTGCTTATGTTATGGAGGTTTGCCCCCTCCAGGTAGCACTCAGGACAACCAATAATTAACGCATTGGGGAGGGGCTAAGTGCGCAATTTTACAGACTGATTTTAGGGAGCTAGAGATTGGTAAGTTTAAGGTAGGAATAGTGCCTGGCAAGTTCTTCAAATGAAGCACTCCAGGTACTGTAGTTTGCTAGAATTCCTTTTGCATATCGTTTTGGGCCACCTGGAATGCGTTTTTTGCCCGAAAGAGCCTGCTCAAGATTAGCCGGCCCCCAATTATAAGCTATCAGAACCTTTTCCAGATCACCATTAAATTTGTTTTCCAGGTATTTAAGGTAAGCAATACCCAGTTTGATATTATAGGAAGGGTTGAGCAGGGCCCTGTATCCGCGCCAGGCTATTTCATGCTTCCTTGTAATATATCTTCCAGTCGATGGTAAAATCTGCATTAAACCCACTGCACCTACATGGGAACGGGCTGTGTGTCTAAAAGCACTTTCAGATTTTATTATGGCTGCTACCAAAAATGGATCATACCCTGCCTTATGGCTCTCAATAACAATTGTAGATGCAACCGAAACAGGA
>RFHI01000006.1 GCA_003696425.1 Candidatus Dadabacteria bacterium
AGCTATAGTACTGTGTCAGAGGCTCAGTACCGCTATGAGCGTAAGTTTGTAATAGAAAACTGTGACCTGGCGCAGCTTGAAGCATTAATCTTTGCCCATCCTGCTTTATTTAATGAAATTTATCAGGGCCGTTTCATAAATAACATTTATCTTGATAGCTACAATTACCAGGCATATTACGACAATGTTACCGGTGTTTCAGAACGAAGAAAATTCAGGCTCCGCTGGTACGGAGATAGCTTTAGAGAGGCAATTAACCCATCACTTGAAGTAAAATGTAAAAAAGCCGAGGTTGGAACTAAGCTGGTCTATAATTTACCTTCTTTTACGCTTGAAAATGCCATCACGATTGATTCGCTTTTATCTGATATGCGGGCAGATAATCTGCCGGAAGAAATAAACTGCACCCTCAATATGCTTCAGTTTTCTTTTATAAACCGCTACTACAGGAGGTACTACCGTTCGGCTGATGGACGCTACCGATTGACGTTAGATAGTAAGCTCGCTTATGCTGTAGTTGATAGTTGCAGGATTACTTTACCTGTCAAATGGGATCGGCCCCCAAAGTTAATCCTTGAGCTTAAATATGATCGTAGTGATAATGCTGATGCTGATAGGATCAGTAACTTTTTTCAGTATAGACTGAGCAAGAGCTCAAAATACATATCCGGGATTGAGCGCTGGGCTGGAATCCTGTAGAGACTTTTTTAATTTTCACTTTTTAGTTCGCTGGTAACTGCTACTGTAATATAGAGCTGTAATCCCAGTAAAGACAGGCAGTTACACGGCTCTCTTCTTCTTAAATTAATATTCTGCGGTGTTTTACCTGTATGCATTCACAGCTGGCGTTACCATAACATCAGTATATACCACAGCTCAGTATTGCAGATTATTACAGGAAAGTAAGGTGTCACAAATAGATTTACAGCAATCAGCCTCAATTAACGCCACAGTTAAGCTCTTTGAGCGTTTTGCTGAGATGCTTAAAGAGCTTCAGAAGGAACCGCTTCGGTTTGATCCCCAAAAACTGACTGATATTGCGCAGGAAATGCGTGAAACGATGCAGGAAGAGGATCGCGAAGAGGCCGAAGAGATGATAGCACAGGCAGAAGCGCTTGCCGGTACTATTGACTATATTAAAAGTCTTCCACCCTCACAGCGTGAGCAGGCACTTGGAATCCTGCGTGCCAGACTGCAGCAGGTAAGTAATATGGAAGACGATCTCCCTAATCTTGCAATTGAGCGTGAAGCGCTCGATCAGGTAGGAGATTTGTATGCCGAACTAAAAGAGCTGGCAAATGATAATCCTGAAAAAAGCGCTACCATGCTGTTTTTGAAAGAGCCGTTAAAGCAGGCGTAAATGACCTGATCAGGCAGCAGCTTTTGTTATTTCCCTCTGTCCAGTAGAAATTTTTATTTCAGCTGCTTTAGAAGATGAATTAATCTGTGCTACGCGCCTGTTTAAGAAATAATACGAGATTGAATTTACAGCAGCCCAGAGAGCCAGCAGGCTGGCTAGCAGCGGTGTAGCAGAATGTAAAATCTTCGGTCCAAATACCGCCAGAACAGAGATAACCAGCAGCGAATACGCTATTAATTGCGCAAATGAGAGAATTATCAAAAGAGTAATGGCTTTACGGGATTTTCTTAGTGTTGAACTCGACACTTGAGACTCCTTAAGCAAATTTGTTTATTAAAAACGTTTCTCTGCAAGTGCTGTGCCAGAAATGGCCCGAAGGATTAAGTCGTTAGGGAACCATTTGGCTGTAACAACCTGTAACCACAGCAGCTATTTAAACATTTCAGATGCTTACTATTATTGTAATTGAGTACACCGGTAACATATATTAATATTCTAGTTCCATTTGTTTTAATTCAGATTAACCGGAATTTCATGCACGCTTTTTCTGATTTTGATCTTTTTAATCCAGGCGAAGAGTACCAGATGCTCCGCAAGACCGTGCGTGATTTTGTCGCGCGTGAGGTGGAACCACAGGCCCAAGAGTACGACAGCAAAGAGGAATTTAATATTGGGTTGCTGCGAAAGCTTGGTGGACTTGGTCTAACGGGTCTTACTGTTCCTGCACAATACGGCGGGGCCGGTATGGATGCTACGGCGGTGGTAATTGTGCATGAAGAGCTGGCCAGCTCTGATCCCGGATTTTGTCTGGCCTACCTTGCTCACACAATTTTGTGCGCCAATAATATCGCAGTTAATGCGAATCCAGGGCAGTGTAAGAAGTACCTGCCGGCACTTTGCAGCGCAGATGCTATAGGAGCTATGGCAATCTCTGAACCTGGCTCAGGTACAGACGTGCTCGGCATGAGCTGTATAGCGGAAAAAAAGAGCGACCATTACATAGTGAATGGCCGCAAAATGTGGATTACTAACGGCACTATTGATGATGGCAAAACTCCTTGTGACACCCTAGTGCTTTATGCTCTTACTAAAGGCAGCCCGGATAAAAAAAGAGTCTCGACTTTTATTATAGAAGCAGGCTTCGAGGGGTTTTCAGTAGGCCAGAAAATTACCGGCAAAACCGGTATGCGGGCATCTAACACTGCCGAGCTCTGTTTTGATAACTGCAAAGTGCCGCTTGAGAATCTTGTAGACGAAGAAGGTGAATCTCTTACCCACATGATGCGTAACCTTGAGCTCGAGCGCGTAGCTCTGGCTGCCATGTCGCTAGGTATTGCCAGGCGGTCACTTGAAATAATGATAAAGTATGCCGATGAAAGGAAGGCTTTCGGCAGAAAAATAGCTGAATTCGGTCAGATTCAGCGTTATATCGGACAAAGCTACGCAGAGTATCGCGCTGCCAGGTCATATGTTTATAATACCGCCAGAGAAATGAAACTTGACAGTGCTGGTCAGCGACTGGATTCTGATGGTGTTAAGCTCTTTGCGGCGCGTGCAGGTAAGACTATAGCCGACCGGGCAATTCAGGTGCTGGGAGGCTACGGTTATGTAAGAGAATATGTGGTTGAGCGTCTCTGGCGTGATGCAAAATTGCTTGAAATTGGCGGGGGAACGATCGAAGCTCACCAGAAAAACATTACCCGTGACCTTTTAAAGCAAACTGATAAGATCATTAACTTTTAATTTGTCTGGCAAGTTTTAAGGCAGCTATCAGGTGCTTTTTACGGCGCAGGCCTTTCCCGGCTTTTTTAATTAGCACACTGATTTTTTGAATATTCTCTTTTGATAGCGCGGGCTTTAACGGATTAATACTGCCGCCTTTGAGCATGCGGTTAATAATTCTAACAATTGCTTTTCTGTTTTTTATGGATTTATTTTTATC
>RFHI01000195.1 GCA_003696425.1 Candidatus Dadabacteria bacterium
CTTGATAAGGCACTTTTAAGGCTAAAAGATCTACAGGAAAATAATCCTGTAGAGTACCGCCGTCTTTTAAACGCGCTTACACCTGTTCTTCCCGAGCTTTGCGGCGTAAGTCTCCCGGATAAAAAAGGGGATGATGCCGATAGCAGGCTCAGCTATTACAAAGAGTTAAGAGACAATATAATAGGACATATAAAAGAAACGCTTAAAAAACGCGGAATTGTACTAGAAAGCGTATCCAATGCAGGAAGAATTAATTTACTTGTTCTTGAAGGTAACTTAGATAGCGAAATAAAAAAATACCGGGGCTCATTTTCTGATAGATTAGAGCTGGAGCTTAGAGCCACCAAGGGCTTGCTTGATGTATTTTACGGCGACCTGGGAGATTGCTGTATAGTAAAGCATTATGGCTGCGAGCTTGAGCGCGGAGATTTTCAGCCGATACGGATTGTTGAACCGGGTACGGGCCGGCAGCTGGGGGTAGTATACGCAACGTTTGGAGTTATAGACGGGAACCGGGCAATGGTTCTTAGGGGAATAGAGCCGAAACGCTCCTTTGAGGCAAAAATTAATCCCAAAAGCTTTATAGATTCTCTAATACCTGCTCTCTCTAAAATAGCAGAAGCAAACGGGTATACTCTTTATACAAATACAGGTAACGAAGACTGGGCAGATGATGGCGGGATAGCGCAGGTTTCAGAGATTAGAGAGGCACTGAGAAACTATGCTGAGGCAAGGGGTAGTAGGCCACAGAAGCTAAGAGGAGAAGAACTGATAAAATTTCCCAAAAAAATGGGGCCGATAACCTGGGTGGCGCGGCTGGATGGCAGCCGGAGGGATTAAGGGGGGCAGGGCCTCCCCTGATATCGACCAAGTATAAACCGTGGAAGGCCCGGTAATTTGAAGTGATTTTGAATTGGATATGGATTATTCCACCTAACTCGCATGCTAAAACTCGTGACAGGATTCAAATCTTGAATCTAGCCGGCAATCGAGTCACGCCTGAAATTAGCGCACAGGCTACAGCCGGCCTGCCGGCTGAAAACAGTAAAAACGCGATACTTGTTATTAGCGCTCTACCGTAATATAACAGCAGGGTACCGGGCGCAGGCGGCCCCTGGTACAGAAACAAGGCCAGTATTTTCAGGGTGTTACTATGTTTGGTGTTCGATTTAAAGATGTCTGTATAGAGGCTTATGCCTTAAATTTGCCTCCTAACAGGGTTACCTCCGCTGAGCTTGAAGACCGGCTGGCAGAGCTTTATAAGCGCCTGAATATTCCCTTTGGCACACTTGAGAAATTAAGTGGAATTAAGAGCCGCTACCTCTGGAAGAGCGATGTTATGCCCAGTGAGGTGGCTACAGAGGCTGCTCAGCAGGCTCTTTCACAGGTGGATTTTCCTGTGGAGGAGATTGGGGCGCTGTTTTCCTGTTCAGTAACGCGCGATTATTTTGAGCCTGCAACTGCTTCTATTATTCACCGCAGGCTTGGTATCAGGGAAGATTCCCTCAGTATGGATATAAGCAATGCCTGCCTCGGGTTTTCAAACGGTATGATCACACTGGCCGGCATGATCGATAGCGGCATTGTTAAAGCCGGTCTGGTAGTATCCGGTGAGAATATCTCCTGCATAATTGATTCCAGTATAGATTATATTTTAAAGAACCATGAGTCTTTTACACGCGAAGAACTCCTGCAGCTTCTTCCGACCTTTACGCTCGGTAGCGGTGCAGTAGCCTTTGTTCTCTGTCACAGCAGTTTATCGAAGAATGGGCACAGACTCCTCGGTTCAATAGCGCGTTCGGCATCGCAGCACAGCGAACTCTGTGAAGGTAACGCTGATTATTCAGTATCGCAGATTGCAAGCGGAATTGACCCTATTATGCGCACTGATTCGCATAAACTCATGGCATCAGCAGCTAAGTTGGGTAACCGCGCCTGGAAAGATGCCTCTGAACTTCTGGGCTGGAAGAGAGAAGATATCGATCACATTTTCTGTCACCAGGTTGGCCGGCAGGTCAATAATGGTTTTTACCAGGAGATGGGCCTCGATATAGAAAAAGAATTTACGGTTTACCAGGAGCTTGGAAACCTGGTGTCGGCAGCGCTGCCGGCTGCTGTCATTAGAGGTATTGAAGAGAAAGGTATTAAGAAAGGCGATAAGATATTGCTGACTGCTTTTGGCAGCGGTCTGAATGCCATCTTTTCCGGCATTCAGTGGTAAGCCAGACCGTTTATTATAAGTTGAGCGGGCAGAACCGCCTTGCCTGTATTGTAAGTTATCGCCATGCAATTACCGCGCTGGTTAAAAGAGCAGTTGCCGTATAAATCCCGCTTTATTGAGATAGATGGATATAATATGCACTATCTCGATGAAGGGCGCGGACCGGTTGTGCTGCTTTTGCACGGCAATCCCACCTGGTGCTTTTATTACCGCCACCTTATCCGTCTTTTAAGCCGCGATTTTCGTGTAATTGCTCCTGATTACATCGGCTGTGGTCTCTCTGACCGTACTCCCGGAAAGGCTTTTAGAGCTACTGATCGAATCCGGCAGGTAAGTGAGCTTATAGATGCCCTGGGTATTGAACGCTTCTCGCTGGTAATGCACGACTGGGGTGGCTCGATAGGTACGAGTGTGGCAGTCGAGCGCCCTGAAAAGATAGATAAGCTGGTATATCTTAATACCACACTGACTGAGACAGAAGCACTTCCGCTGGTAATAAGGCTGGCTGCGAACCGGATAACAGGGAAATTTTTAACCAAGTACACAAAGAAATTTGTAAAACTTACAACTAAACTTGGAGTCTGCAGCAAACTGCCACGGGAGGTAAGAGATGCTTATCTGTATCCTTACCGTAAAATTTCCGAGCGCAGCGCCATCTGGGATTTTGTAGCTGATATTCCCTTTGACCAGGACCATCCGAGTTATGCTGCCATGCTTGAGCTTGCTGAAAAGCTGCCGCGGCTTTCGCACGTACCGGTCAAGATAGTCTGGGGGCTTAGAGATCCGTGCTTTCACCGCGAGATGCTGGGTAAGGTTGCCCGCCATTTTCCGCAGGCAGATATACTTGAAATTCCAGACGCATCACATCTGGTTCTGGAAGATGCTTCCGAAGAGGCTAACCAGGCAATTTATGAATTTTTATCTGATGAAACTATTGAGGTTAAGGACGTAACGCCTGGTGTACAGGGCGGAGAGGTTACTTCCGCCGAAGTATCAGAACATGTACTCTTTAAGCGCCTGCGTGAGCAGGCCCGTGAGCATCCCTTCAGGCCGGCTGTTGTTGAACCTCTTTATCTGGCTGATTCAATCCGCTACCGGCATGTGAGTTACCAGGCTTTTTATGATTTGACTAACAAGTACCAGCGCGGCCTTACCGCACTGGGACTTGAGCGCGGTGACAGGGTGCTTATGCTGGTTTCGCCCGGAGAGGATTTTCTGGCGCTAAGCTACGCAGTAATGGGGCGTGGAGCTATTCCGTTTTTTGTTGATCCCGGCATGGGACGTGAAAATCTCTTTCGTACTATCGAAGAGATTGATCCACAGATACTGATAGGCTCACCGAAGGCGCATCTCTTAAGAATTTTAAAGAAAAAACTTTTTTCCAGGTTAAAATTTCATATTACTGCAAGCACCTGGATTTATACCGGCGGGCCTAACCTCTCGTATCTTAAAAAGTTTGCGCCACAGCCCCTTCCGGCAGTAAGTGCTCCTGAGGTCGCACTGGTTGCCTATACATCGGGTGCCACCGGAGCGCCCAAGGGAGTTATTTATACCGGTGCGATGCTGGCTGAGCAGCTTAGAATTTTTAGTGATGTATTTAAGCTTCAGGCTGGAAATAAGGATCTGCCGCTTCTTCCGGTTTTTTCGCTCTTTAACCTGGCGGCAGGAGTGTGCAGTGTTTTTCCACCGCTTGATCCTGCCAGGCCGCTATCGTTTGATCCTGAAAAGATCGTAAAAATAGTAAACGAGCTCGGTATAAATTATTCGTTCGGTTCTCCTACACTCTGGACCAAAATCTCGGAGTATTGTGTAAGAAGCCGGGAAACTCTGCCGTCGCTTGAGAGAGTATTTATTGCCGGAGCGGCCGTATCGGCAGACACTCTTAAGCTGGTAAAGAGTATAGTTCCTGCAGGTGAGGTTTTTACGCCTTACGGTGCTACGGAGGCGCTTCCGGTAACGCTGGTTTCGGCAGTGGAAATAACCGGCTTAGATCCGGAGAGTGCAGCA
>RFHI01000196.1 GCA_003696425.1 Candidatus Dadabacteria bacterium
GTTGTCTTGCCCTGAAAGAATATGGATTCCCATTAGATGAGCGTATCTTTCAGATGACAACTTTGCCCGTTTATATTGATTTAACCAATTTTTTGTTGGTTGGGGTTTCTGCATTTGTAATTTGCTATGCTGCAACAATTTATCCGTCTTACCGTGCAAGTCGGCTCGAGCCAAGTGAAGTTTTAAGGTATGAGTGAGCATTGAAAATAGAAGTTAACAACCTAACCAAAACTTTTAGCGACGCAGGGCGCGCGCTGACGGTTATTGACAATTTAAGTATTGTTTTTGAATCCGGGAAATCTATAGCTGTCGTTGGTACTTCAGGTGTTGGCAAGTCTACTCTACTGCACTTGTTAGGTGGACTTGAGAGGCCGACAGCCGGTACTGTGTTTGTTGGGAATACTAATCTCAGCAAGCTGGATCATGACGAGCTTGCTGCTTTCAGGGCAAAGCATGTAGGGTTTGTCTTTCAGTTTCATTACCTCTTGCCTGAGTTTACGGCGCTGGAAAATGTTATGATGCCGCTGTTAATTTCCGGAGAAGATGAATGGCCTGCTGCTGAAAAAGCTCGCCGAGTATTGGAACGGGTCGGGCTATCAGAAAGGACATCCCATAAGCCCGGTAAGCTATCAGGTGGAGAGCAGCAGCGGGTTGCAATTGCGCGGGCAATCGTTGGTGAGCCCGAACTTTTACTGGCTGACGAACCAACAGGAAACCTTGATGCTAAAACTGCGGTTGATATTCAGATACTTTTACTTGAGCTCAATCATGAACTAAATAATACCATGATTATCGTGACACACAATCAACAGTTGGCTAGTAGTATGGATCATATGTATGAAATGTTGCCAGGCGGGTTTCTTAAGTTAAAAAGGTGAATAAAGTGACTTTATCTGTACATAGAGTGATTAGGTGCTCTTTTATAACCGTTTTTCTTTTATGGCTGCTTGGGCCTCAAATTATTCAGGCGCAGTTAAAAGATAATGCTTATCGAATTAGAAGCATAGAAATACAAGGCACGCAAAATGTTGATCCTGCTGCCGTTTTGTCTCAGTTAAAAATAAAAGCGGGCATAGTTAAGGAAAGTGAAATCGATCAAGCGGTAAAAAAACTGTACCGTATGGGATTTTTTGATCAGGTCGTGGCAAAAGTAAAATATCAAGATGAGCACAAGAGGGGAGGGGTGCTCGTGTTTGATGTTGTCGAAAAACCGCTTGTTAGAAAAATTTACGTAACAGGAAATAAGGAAGTTGATGAAAGTGAGCTTAGCAAAGCACTTTCTCTTACTGGAAAGCGTTTTCTTGATAAGAATAAATTAAGGCAATTGATTAAAAATGCACAGCTACTTTACCAGTCCAAAGGCTATTATGACGCGACCCTTGACTACTCGATAGTGCCTGTGGATGAGAGTCAGGTAGATATAACTTTTAGAGTGGAGGAGGGTAAGCGTTATAAAATTCGGGAAATTAAAATTAACGGCCTTAAAACCGTAGATCCCGACGATCTTTTGAGCATTATTCAAACAAAACGGTACAAATGGTGGAGTTCCTGGATTTTTGGAACTGGCCGGCTTAACCAGGAAATGCTTGAAAATGATCGCAATCTTATGCGGCAGTATTTTTTTGATCACGGTTACATAGATGTTTCTATAAGTGACCCAGCAATAGAAAAGCGAGGCGATGGGATTTATATCACTTTCGATATAAATGAAGGCAGGCAGTATAAAATTGGGCAAGTTAAAGTCTCTGGTGATCTTATTGATGGTAGCGAAGAAAAAACTCTTGAAGGGATAAAAACGCATACTGGAGATATATTTAATGCTTCTCAGTTAAGAAATGACGCCTTTAAGATCAGTGACAAATTTGCAGATCTGGGATACGCCTTTGCTAATGTTGTTCCGAATACACGCATCAGAAGAGACTCGGCCGAGGTTGATGTTGAGTTTGTTATAGATAAAGGCAAACCAGTTACAGTTAACCAGATCAAAATCAGGGGTAACCGAAAAACTTACGATAACGTTATACGTAGAGAGCTGAGGATAGCAGAACAGGATTTATATTCCGGCTCAAAAATTAAACGTAGCCAGGAGCTACTAGAGCGCACAGGATATTTTGAAGAAGTTAATATTTCCACTGAAAATACTGATCGCGACGATCAGGTTGATCTGGTTGTGAACGTAAGAGAAGCATCAACAGGAACTTTTAGTGCTGGAGCTGGATACTCAAGCTCTGATGGGGCTTTGTTTAATACCCGCCTCTCCGAAAATAATCTTTTTGGAACCGGCCGGCGGCTTACATTAAATTTGGATATCGGGTCTCAGCGTGACAATCTGATTCTCTCATTTCGAGACAGGAGGGTAAATGATACTTTTTGGAGTGCAGGTGTAGATGCATTAATGACAGAGAGAGAGTTTCGCGATTTTGATCGGAAACTTACAGGAGGTGGAGTTGAAGTCGGATATCCTCTTGAGGAATTCTTCAGCTGGGGGCAGGATGTGTCCTTTTCTATGCGTTACGAATATCTTGAAATTGATATCAGGAATGTTGATCCGACCGATGCGGCTCAGCTTGTAATTGACTCGCAGGGCCGCTCAAGTGTATCCGGCATTACACCGCGACTTGTAAGAAATACAATTAATAATCCGCTTAATCCTACTGACGGTTCACGCCAGGAACTCTCTTTTGAAATAACCGGGCTTGGCGGAGAAGAAAAATACTATCTTCTTCAGGCCAAGCAGCAGTTTTATTACCCACTGCTAAAGGGAGATTGGGGAGATCTTGTTTTTTCCTGGCGTACAAAATTCGGGTATGGTGAAACCTTTGATGGAGATCCCTTTCCGCTTTTTCGGCGGTTTTTCCCCGGTGGCATTAATTCTGTGCGTGGCTTTGAAAGCAGAACTCTTGGCCCCAAAGATAAAAACGGTAATGAGTTTGGTGGCAGCAAACAGTTTGTAAATAACCTGGAATTAATTTTCCCGCTGATTCCATCAGCTGGTCTAAAAGGAGTAGTCTTTTACGATGCCGGGCAGGCTTTTGATGATAATGAAAGTTTTGATTTTGCCAAACTGAGACAAGCTTACGGATATGGCATTCGCTGGATTTCTCCGCTTGGTCCGATTCGGATTGAATTTGGCTTTCCAATCGACAGGGAAGAGGGGGAAAGCTCTATGGTAACTCTGTTTGCCTTTGGCGCTCCGTTTTAAGCGTAACTAAAAACGAAGGCAGACAGTCTTTGTGCGCTAAGCTAAGCGTTGATGGACATTTAACCTGCTCATAAGTATACTGTTGCAGCTACATAGGGCGACTGTTTGCTGTCGATGTATAATTTATTGAAATGACAAAGTTAAATGTTATAACCACACTAGCTTGCTTCATTATGGCAGGGCTTCCAGGGCAGCTTTTTGCCTCACCTCTCATTGTAGGCGAAAAACAGCCGCTATACGTTGTTGATATGCAAAAAGTTATTGATAATTCTATAGCCGGCAAAGCTCTTCGTAGTGAGGCTAAAAAGAAGTTGGATGCCTTCAAAAAGGAATTCAGCAGAAAGCAGGCTGAGCTTGCGGGGTTGAGAAAAACCATCTTAAAACAGAGCTCGTTAATGTCTGAAGAGGCCCGCGCTGAGAAGGTTAGAGATTTTCGGCGTAGAGAACGAGAACTTGCCGACCAAATTAAAGAAAAAAGAGATGCGATAATTAAGCAAAATTCAGCCAAACTGAAGAAGCTTGTTTCTCACATAGATGATGTCATTAAAGAGCTGGCAGTTAAGAACAACTATGCCCTTATTCTGGAGAAGGATGGTCGTTTGATACTACATGTTAATAACAAGTACGATCTGACTGACAAGGTGCTTAAGATTCTTAATACCCGTAAAACAGGACTATGAGTTATGGCTGAGGAAATTGTTTTTGACATAAATGAGATAAAAAGAATTCTTGCTCATCGTTATCCGTTTCTCTTGATTGACAGAGTAGTTGAGTTTGTTGATTCGGAGCGGCTGGTGGCAGTTAAGGCTGTTTCAGTTAATGAGCCTTTTTTTCAGGGACATTTTCCGGAAAGACCTGTTATGCCTGGTGTGTTAATCCTGGAGGCGCTGGCGCAGGCCGGAGCCATACTGGCGATAAAGAGTAAAAAAGGGGTTGCTCCCGGAAAACAGCCGTTTTTGGTAGCAGCAGACAAGTTTAAGTGGAAGAAGCAGGTAGTCCCCGGTGATCTGTTAAGGATTGAGGCTATTAGTGAAAGTCGTAAAGGTGCATTCTGGAGTATTCGTGGTGAAGTTACAGTTGATGGCGCGTTAGTGGCCAGCGGAGTGCTTAAAGCTGCTGAGGTGGACTTTTAGAAGAGTTTAATCAGGTTATGGCGCAGATTCACCATACAGCTGTTGTTGATCCGCGTGCTGAAATTGGCTCAGGCACCTCGATTGGTCCCTATACTGTTGTAGGGCCGAAAGTTGTGATTGGAGAAAACAATCGTATAGGATCTCATGTAGTCATTGAAGGTAATACTACAATAGGCTCCGGGAATAACATTTTTCAGTTTGCATCAATAGGTGCTGTGCCGCAGGATCTGAAATTTTCCGGAGAAGATAGCACTTTGATTATTGGCGACAACAATATTATTCGGGAGTATGTAACTTTACAGCCCGGAACAGCACATGGAGGGATGAAAACAGTTATCGGTAATAACAATATGTTTATGGCTTGCAGTCATGTGGGTCATGATGGACGAGTGGGCAGTTATAACGTCTTTGCAAATAGTGCTGCGCTGGCCGGGCATGTAGTGGTTGAGGATCATGTTACAATTGGCGGGATGTGTGGGGTTCATCAGTTTGTAAAATTAGGTCGGCTCGCTATTCTCGGTGCCGGGGCAATGGTTAATAAAGATGTGCCGCCCTTTTGTACTGTCCAGGGAGACCGCGCCCGACTGGTTGGAATTAATAAGATTGGCTTAGAGCGGCACGGTTTCAGTTCAGAGGAAATTAATTCTCTTCGAAGACTGTATAGAGCAGTATTTGAAGAGCAAGGTTTATTCAGAGAGCGTCTTGAGCGCTTGCTGGCAGAACAGACTGATTTCGAAGCAGGACAGTATTTCATCCGTTTTATGATGGAATCCGAGCGTGGTATAACTTTTCCGCGTAAAAAAAACCAACTAAGTGTTTAGAACAGTGACTCTGACCGAAGAGTTGAAATCTCCACTAGGGCTGATAGCAGGTAACGGCAGTTTTCCGCTGGAGTTTGTCGAAAGTGCACAGCGGCGTGGATTAAGCGTTGTTGCGGTTGCTCATACTGGTGAGACCGATGCTGAGATTGAAAGATACGTCGATCAATGTACATGGGTGAAGGTTGGAGAGTTGGGTAAGATTATAAAGACATTTAAGAAAGCAGGGGTTAAACAGGCATTCTTTGCAGGTGGTATTAAGCGTATCAAGTTATTTGGTGGTGTCAGGTTAGATCTGAAGGGCCTCTCAGTTCTTTCGAAGGTTCGTTCTGTTAAAGATGATGCAATTTTACGTGGAATAGCTGATGAGATTGAGCAGAACGGCATTCGGGTATTATCAGCCAGTATATTATTGGAAAACAGTGTCCCCTCTGAAGGTCTGTTGACCAGCAGAGCTCTTACTGCAGAGGAGCGTGAAGATGCTCTGGTAGCCTGGGACGCTGCCAGGGCAATTGGTGCGCTTGATATTGGGCAGAGTGTTGTGGCGTGCGAAGGGATTGTAACGGCCGTTGAAGCAGTGGAGGGTACAGACGCAGCGATTAGGAGAGGGGCAGAGCTGGCGAAGAACGCAGGAGTTGTTGTAAAACTCTGTAAACCACATCAGGATTTAAGATTTGATCTGCCAGCAGTTGGAACAAAAACTATAGAAGTGATGGCTGAATGCGGGGTGACAGCACTGGTTATTGAGGCCGGAAAGTCTTTAATTCTTAACAGGCAGGCGTTTGTTGAAAAGGCCAACAATGCAAAAATTGCAGTTCTAGCAGCCGAGTCAAAAAAATATCTTTTAAATCAGTAAATTAGTAAATAGTTCTTTCTGGCTGCTACATCGCGGGCTGTTGGATTTAGCGTGTAAATCAAAAGTCTGAGCCTCATATCGGGGACGAATCTTTTGAAAGGTCGAAAGGTTATGAGATCTGTCAAAAAGATCCCTTTGACATATCCACAACAGATCTAACTGTCTGCCACACTGTTTTATTGCAGCCATAAGGGCTAAATGTTATACGGTAAAGATGCAATCAGGCGGCTTGTGCCGCTTTGAAACCTGGTATTTACGTTAAAGCTCCGTTGGAACAGTACATTGCGTAGTTTATCTTCAATAGTGGTATTCACAGTACTTGTTTTGTTTGCTGTATACACACTGCTTTCCATTAAGTTTCAGTATTCCCTCAATACACTGGAACGGCTTTTTTATGAGCACCCTTTTTCAGAGTTAACACCCTATCAAATCAAAAAGGGCCTTGAAAAGGTTGAAAGATTAAATAAATCACCTCTGGCTAACAGTGATTCTCTTGTGCTACTTGCCAGAGTAGCACAAGCAAGGGCCGAGCAAATTACTGAGCCAAAGTCAAAAACAGCCTTGCTCTGCAAGGCCCAGTCAGCGATTGGGCAAGCTTTGCTTATTAAACCTTACAAAGCACAGTACCTTATTAATTGGGCCAATCTAAAACAGATGCTTGGAAGTTATAATTGTAATTTGCCTTATACTGCAGGAGATTATCAGCAGGTTACCGCTGATGCTCTCAATCGGGATCCTACAAATACGCGAATTATGTATGCTGCAGCTTTAATTTATATGTGGGGTAAGAAACGTGATAAAGCTATGGATCTTTTTGGCAGAGTTGTAAGGTATGATACTGGAATTAACTCGGGTCAGTTGCTTTATATTCTTTCCCAGATTGAATCACCCCGGGATTTTGAAAAGATAGTTCCGTCACGATTCCCGCAGGCAGCCTACTGGTCACGTCTTATTCAAGAACGGAGGCCCGAGTTGGTATCAAGGTTATGGAATGTGATGGAGAAAAAACAGATTTTGGCACTCAAAGCCAATCTGCAGGAGTTCAGAGAAGGTAAAATCGGACAAGATATTTTTGAAAAACGCCTGTTAAGCCTTGAATCAGGAGTTCGTATTAGTTCCAGGGCGCGACAGCTAATAGATGCTAATTTAGCCATATTGGCTAGACAGCGTGGAGATACTGTAACAGCTGATTACTTACGCTTGCGGCAAAAGCTTAAGAACCTCAGGGTGATCATGACCTACTTAAATGGCGACACCCGTCCGGAACGAAAACCGCTGGCCTATTGGGGGAGGAAAGCACAGATATATTTTGACGATTTTTACCGCA
>RFHI01000197.1 GCA_003696425.1 Candidatus Dadabacteria bacterium
AAGTTTGCCGACCAGTTCGTGCAGGTCAGTTTCTGTACCTGATGAAGGGTCTCCCTGTCCGAGATAACGCAATATGTCATCAGCAAAGCCAACCTGAAATGAGTAGGTTTTAGCAGGAAGCGTCCGCTGAATCTCCATTATGCGCTGCGCATCGGAAGGGTCGTCAATCAGTATGGTAACTTCATCGTGGTCCCCTTCAATTGGAACCCAGCGCTGCTTTTGTAAATATGACGGGTTAATGCCTTTAAGAAGTTCCGATGGAATTTGATGGTTGGGGTCGTATTCGCGAAAAGGAACCTGATAATAGTGCTCAAAAGATGCCCCCAGTTCAGCACGCGATATCCCGGCTTCATTTAAAAGCAGCGTATCAAGATTAGAGCCTTCTTTTTTTGCGCGCTCAGTAAGCTCTTCAAGCTGCTCAGCTTTAATCCGGTTGGTTTGAACCAGGTAATCGTAGCGGCTCTTTGTACCCTTTAGCTCGTATCTGAATTTTTGTCCTATTACAGCTGCAATTTCTTCGGCCCGTGCCTGATCTTCTTCGGTAAAATAGCCGCCTCCACGTTTATTTAAAACCTGAAGAAGCCCGAGCAGTGCGCCGTCTGATTTAATTGGCACGGCAATTACTGACCTGGTACGAAAGCCACTTTTCTGGTCATACTCGCTGTTAAAGCTCAAATTGGGGTGTACAGCTTTGAGTTCACTTTCGTCATAAACATCTTTAAATCTTAAAACTGTCTGGCTTAAGGCGGCGTAGCCGGCAATTGAAGCAGTACTGAGCTTTACACGGATTTCCTTAATGTCGTCTCCGCTTTTATATTTAGAGACAATTTCACGCCGGTTTCGTGTCCGCTGGTAGACAGTAATGCGCTCAGCATCAAGAAGCTCAAGAATGTCGCTTTCAATATCGCCCAGCAGCTGGTCGAACCTGTCTCCGGCGTGAATACGCTGAATCAGTGAGTTAAGTTTTTTCTGGTATTCAAGCGATTTTTGAAGTGACTCGGTGTTATCTTTCATAAGTTTTGCATTAAGCTAAAACGCGGAAAATTCTTCTACTATAAGGTCGTAAGAGTATTAAAAATTCTGTAGGCGTTTGTAGCGGCTAAAGCTATTTTTTTAAGTACCCAGATAGAGAGGGGGAGTTAAAAAGAAACTAAAACAAACAGCGTTTCAAGGGGTGAGGTAAGGCTTTTTGCGAATAAGCGGCAGAGCCACTGCAAGTAGAGCCACTGTGAGTAATACAGCGCTAATCGGCTTAACAAATAGCAGTTTTATTCCGCCCATAAGCAGCACCCGCCTTAAATTCATCTCAAGCATTGAACCGAGCACCAGGGCCATTACAAGTGGGGCCAGCGGGTAGCCGTTTCGTTTTAAAAGCCAGCCAAAGACCCCGAAAGCCAGGCAGAGACCGGAATCGAAAAACGTACCGTTTACCGTATAGCTTCCGGTAATACAGAGTACAATTACCAGTGGATAAAGAAGCCCTTGAGGTATGCTTATCAGCTTAAGCCAGAGAGCATTTCCGGCCAGCCCAAATACAAGGATTAAGAGATTAGCTGCAAGAAGCGCAGAAAAAATTCCGTAAACAATCTCTGGCGATGATTTAAAAAGCTCAGGCCCGGCAGTTAAACCGTGCAGTGAAAAGGCACCCAGGAGCACAGCATCAGTTGCGCTCCCTGGAATACCAAGTGAAAGAAGCGGTACCAGCGCCCCACCAACTGAGCTGCTGTTAGCAGCCTCGCTTGATGTAATGCCTTCAAGTGAGCCTCTACCAAAAAGCTCTTTTTTCTTACTGAAGCGGCGCGCCTCTCCGTAAGAGATAAATGAGGCTATGGTAGCACCGGCGCCCGGGATAATTCCTATTAATGTTCCTAAAACTGAAGATCTTAAAATGGCCCACTTAAGTTTTAGCAGTGTGTTAACACCCGGTAGCTTGCCTGAAAAAGTGCTGATCTTTTTAAGCTCCAGATTTGATTCAATCTGGGAAAAGATTTCAGCGAGCGCAAAGAGTCCAATCATAGCCGGAATTAGCGGCACTCCATCATAGAGACCGCTTAATCCAAGAGTAAAGCGTAAATTTCCGCTAAAGGGATCCGTACCGATTGTAGCAAGCAAAAGCCCCAGTAAAATCGCCGTACAAGTCTTTAAGCGGTTTTTAGTGCTAAAACCAATAACTGTAGTAAGCGCAAAAAGAGTTAGAGAAAAATACTCAGCCGGGCCAAATAATAGTCCCAGTCCTGCAAGCGGGCGGGCAAGTAAAATAAGAATCAGTGCGCCGATAAAGCCGCCCAGAGCAGATGCTATTACGGCAGTTCCGAGTGCGAGCCCGGGTTTACCCTGTTTTGTAAGCTCATAGCCGTCAATGGCAGTTACTATTGCAGCCGGAGTTCCCGGGGCGTTAATGGAAATTGCTGTAATTGAGCCGCCGTAATTTGCCGCCTGGTAAGCCGCCACAAAAAACACAAAAGCCACAGCCGGCGGCATGCTGTAACTAAAGGGTACAAGTAGCGCTACGCCTGTAGATGGTGAGATTCCTGGCGTTGCACCAAAAGCTATCCCCGCAATAACTCCCAGCATAAGGAAACCGAATCCTGCCGGTGTAAAAATCACCTGAAATCCCTGCAGCAGTTCTAAAAGTATAGTTTCCATAAGTTATGACCCTACCACTTTCAGGTTGCAAAGGTACACCTGTTCTAGAGCTGGACCAAAATTCCAGCTACCCCAAACTAATCTGAAGCAGCTTTTCAAATAAGAGATAAGCGCTTGCCAGCCAGAGTACAGTCACAAACACTACCGGAAAGATTTTTTTGTATCCCAAAATAACGGCCAGAAGCGGAAGTGAAACTGCTGTAGCCGGATAGTAGCCCATAGCTTCTGCAAGGTAGATATAAAACGCCGAAACACAGGCTATAAGTAATACTCTAAGAGAATTTCTGCTGGTTTTGTCGTAAGATTCGCTATTCTTTTTAATAACAACCTGTAATGATACGAGCGTAAGCAGCAGAGCCAACACTGCCGGAAAGAGCATATCGTTAGAAGTAGAGCTTTGAAGCGAACTAAATGCAAAAACCGCTGTAACTAATCCGCTTAAAAAGATTACAGCGCCTAAGGAATTCTCTGATTTAATAATTAAGCTCATCCGGAAAATGCCTTACGCCTTTTGATTTCAGCTAATATACAATCCAGCAGCGGTTTTCCGGTCTCAAATATTGGAACAGCATAATTTTTTTTTTTTTTTTCCTGCCACTCTTTAGTGCTGCTGACTTTTTTAAGTAAATCCTTAACTGACTGTTTAATTGAGTCCGGCGCATCAGCCCTTATGGCGAATCCGCGCCAGATAGCTTCGTTTGTGAGTGTATTAAAACCGAGTTCACCAAATGTTGGCACATCAGAAAAGGTCGGAAGTCTATTAGAAGAGCTTACAGCTAAAATTTTAAGGTTCTCTCGTCCGGCAGTATCAGCCGGATTTCCAACGTACACATCGGCGTGTGAACCCATTACTGCTACAAGCGCCTCGGCACCGCTTCTATACGGAATCCAGCGTGCTTTTATACCGAACGCCTTCCAGCTTTTAAGCGCAAAGAGATGGTCCTTTCCGCCTGCTGCCGGGCCGGCCCAGAGCTGTGCGCCGTTTTTTTGTTTTGCATCATTAATAAGATCGTTCAGGTTTGAAATGCCGGAATTTTTTCGCGTAATAAGGCACTCATAGTCCTTTACCATTTTTGCAAGAAAGGTAAGTTTTTTGAGTCTGCTATCCTGATTGAGTGCCGTGATTTTAGTAATAAGTGAGTTAGTAACTCCAAAGAGCGTATAACCGTCTGCCGGGCGTCTTAAGACGTAACTTAGTGCTGTAACTCCGCCGGCCCCTTTTTTGTTTTCTACTATCACGGGAGTTTTTACAAAATTCTTTTTCAGTATATCAGCAACTTTTCTTGCGGTAATATCAATCAGGCCGCCGGGGGCGGTATAGACAACAATTTTTACAGGCCGCTCTGGGTATTCAGCCAGAAGCGTTGCCGGAGCAAGTAGTATTACTGTAAGAAAGGTGAAGTAAATTTTCGTAAAAGACATGCTGCTTCCGGCTAATGGAATGTTACAGGGCAAATTTCGTTAAAGTTTTAGGTTTTGTCAAATTAAAGTTGAGTGAGAATGGACACTCTCTAAATCCTTAAAAGATCCAGCACAATTGAGGCCTGGGAATTAGCCTGCGCCATAATGGCGGCGGCAGTCTGCTGCAGGATGCTTGAGCGGGTAAGTTCGGCGGTCTCCTGGGCAATATCAGCGGAGGTTATCCGTGATGCGGCAGAGAGCGAATTCTCACGGGTAACTTTAAGTACGTTTGTAGCAACATTTAGTCTTCCCTGTGAGGCTCCGATTTTTCCGCGTGCGCGGCTTAGCTTGTCAAGGAGTGTGCTTAGCGAGTCAAGCGCAGAGAGCGAGCTGTTTTGAGTAAGAAGTGAGAATGAGCTTTGCGAGAGATCTTCAATTAAAACCGTTTCACTGGTTGTAACCGTGGTATCAGTTACTTTTGCTGTAACGGTGCTGCCGCTAACGGTTATATCGTCTGTAAAACCGTCACCGTTAAAATCGCCAACATCAAGAAGGGTGCCGTTATGTAGAGAGTTATCAACAGCGGTACCATTGTTGTCGTTGAATGAGAGGTTAAGACCAAAAGTTCCAGATGGTACAAGCTTATTCTCGAAAGTTTCGTTTTCTTGAGCGGGAAAACCAAGGAGGTCACGATCTATCGTCATTACCAGATCGAGGTCGCCGTCGGAGTCTGAATCTTCCAGCTTTGCTTTTATGTTGGCATACGAAGGATTTGACCCCGCCGGGAACACAGTGAGTACTTGAGATACGGCAAGTGTGAAAGTCTTATCGCTCTGGCCAAGCCTTACTTCTATAGATAATTTTAAGTCCCCGGCTTTGTTCGAGGTTCTAAGGCTTACAATGTCATCTCTTCCGTCGTTATTCATATCTCCGACAAGTACCGCGTGATCCAGTTCAGAACCGGTTCCAAGAAAGTTAAATGATGTATTAGTAGTAGTTCCTGCATCCACGGTTGAGCCTGAAGAAAGTATGTTTTTCTGGAGAATTTCAGCATCAATAATACCGTTTGTACCGTAGCCGCCCTGAAGCCTTATGTCTGATTTTGAGCCGTCAATTAGCTTTATGCCGTTAAATTCAGTTGATTCCAGGATACGCCGGTATTCAGAAGAAAGAGTTTGTGCTTCGTTATCAATTACTGTGCGCTGGGCGGAGGAATAAATGCCGTTTGCGCTCTGTTCGGCAAGCTCTTTCTGGCGGGTTACAATTTCAGAGAGGCGGGCAATTGCCTGGTCGGCAATAGATAACGCCGAGAAGCCGTCGTTTAAGTTTTTTACAGCCTGCCCAAATACGCGTGCGCGGGAATTAAGG
>RFHI01000198.1 GCA_003696425.1 Candidatus Dadabacteria bacterium
ATACACACGTAAAGGGGAGGTAGTACTGGACCCGTTTTGTAGTGGCGGTACCACCGGTCTTCAGGCAAGCCTGATGGGGAGAATAAGTTATTCTTTTGATGGCAGTCCGCTGGCCTGTTTAATCACCCGTGCCAAGCTCATGCCAGTTGATATTGCCGAAGTTACTCTCAGATTACAGCAGATAAATCTCAGCAGGCCTATACCTGCGGATGCCTTCAAGCCTGCTTTTCAGCCTTTTTATGATCTTGACACCTTTAGGGAAATTTTAAATCTCAGGAGTGCACTTAAAAACAGGCCCGATCGGGTATCCAGGTTTATTGAACTTTTGGTCCTTGGGCTTCTTCATGGTCCCAGTGCCGGCTATCTTTCAAGTTACACGCTACCGCGAGTCGCGCTTTCTCCCAGGGAACAAAAGCTGCTCAATGACAAACGTGGACAATATCCGGAATACAGGGCGGTTGCGCCCCGAATCCTGAGAAAATGTGCATCAGTACTGAGGGATGGGTTACCATCGGTGCTGGGACGAATGGAGGCTTATAATCGGGTTGGTAATGCCGATCCCCGTAACTTGAGTATGCTTTCAGCTGGTTCGGTAAACCTCGTAATAAGTGCGCCTCCTTTGCCGGCTGCAGAAAAATTATCACGCCCACTGTGGCTTAAGCTGTGGTTTAGCGGCATTTCGCCTGAAGCCATTGATGGTTGTGTGACGCAGTTCAACTCACTCAATGGTTGGCTTGATTTTATGAATCAGGTGCTGCTGGAACTTGCCCGGGTGGTCATCCCGTCAGGGCGTGCGGTGTTGGATTTGCGTGAAATTGTTTTAAGTTCAGGAAGAGTACGACTCGACGAACTTCTGGTAGGTATGATTCGTGAGGAACTTTCGCGCTTCTGGCAGCCGGAAAAACTATTATTACATAAAGCCCCGGAGGCTACACTAAAAGATGCCATTGGATCAAGAGATCAACAAAAGCTGGCTCGTCATCACAGGATACTAATACTCAGAAGGAAATAGTATACATTGGTACAGTACCCGGGTAATTAATTTATGGAGACTCTAACTACCCCCAGGGTAATGCTATCAGGAATACGTGAAGGAGCCGGTAAAAAGCTGCTTGCAACTGGCCTAATACATGAACTGCGGCGAAGGGGTATTAGTATATCGTGTGTTGTACGTGATTCCTGCTTGCTTCAAACTGCTGTTTTCCGACGCCTGGCTGGGCGATACTGCATCTGTCTTGACAGTCACTTACTTGATGATTCACAGATGCTTTATCAAAGTTACATGGCAGGAGTTGGGGCGGATCTAATTTTAGTAACTGGCAAAGGGGGACTATACGATGGTAACAGCCCTGGAGATCTTAAAGGTTCCGATGCAGAACTTGCAGAATTAACATTGACGCCGATCATTTTATTGGTAGATGGCCAGGGCTGGGGAAATAGTTTAGTTGCTCTTATTAAAGGTTATTTTGATTATGGCGAAGGGCTTAAATTTATAGGAGCCTGCCTTAATAAATTAAAAAGAGACAATCAGGGTTGTCCGACGCCATCAATAGATTTTTTCAACCGCTGCCTGAAAGAAGCATCACTGGGGGAATTAATTGGAGCAGTTCCGGCCGTCAGCTTAGAAGCGGATCTGCCCCCGGCAGATGTATGCCAGAGTAAGGTGTTCACCTCGCTCCCGAGAAGTTTTTTTGTCGAATTGGGAAATCTGGTCAATAAATTTATTGATATTGACCTACTAATAGAGCGAGCTGAAACTGCCAGCAGTCTCAGGCTTGAAAATTTGACCTACAGCCCATTACCACGCAGAACTAGAATTGCGGTAAGCGACGACAGCTGCTTTAACATTTGCTTCCAGGACAATCTTGTGCTTTTAAAATACTTCGGCGCAGAGATTGTGCCCTTTTCTCCGCTTGCTGATCAAAAAATTCCAGCTGGTTCCGCCGGAGTTTATCTTACTGGCGGAGCATTGGGCGAATATGCTACGGCTATATCAAATAATGATTTGATGCTTAAAGCGATCAGAGAATTTGCTAACTCTGGAGGAGTGATTTTTTCTGAAGGCGCGGCGAGCGCTCTACTCTGTGACAAGTATATAATTAACGGCGATCAATATCCGGGAGTAGGAGTTATTCCTGCTGCAGCTACGCTAAAACAGCCGAAACAGTCATATTTTGAATCTATTACGATGGAAGATTCAATACTGGGGCCACCTGGTCTTGTTTTGAGGGGGATTGACACCAGAGAGTTCTCCCTCAGCGGTCCTGACAGAGCTGTTATGGTACTCCAAATGAAGTATCCGGATGGGGAAAAGCATTTTGGAGGTTTCTCTCCTGGTGCGCAGATTGTATCATCTTTTGGTTTTTGCCACATGGGTTCTAATCCGGTAGTGGCCAGACATCTGGTGGATGCCTGTGAAGTAAATTCCAAATTAGGATAGCCTATGCCGGTAATCGGGGTATTCTCGCGTGTGCCTGATAGCCCAACAGCCAAGTCAAGATTGCGCAAAAAGCTTCCTGCGCTGCTTGTTAATAGGATTCATAAAGCCTTAGTTCAGGATACGCTTAGTACTGTAAGTAGTGTCAGTGCAGAAGCTATCTGCTGCATTTGGCACCCTGAATCCCCGAGCAGCCAGGTAATAAACGAACTATGTCCGGCACTCACCGATAAGCTCGTCCATCATCTTTTGCAAGAGGGCGATGGCTTCAGTACGCGCTTTCAGAATAGCTTAATGCGACTTTCTGAGATTTTTCCTAAAAGGAGCTTAATAGTAATTGGCAGTGACTGCCCTGTTCTAAGCCCCGCAATTTTAGCTGCTGCTATTAAGCATCTTTCTGAGGGAAATAATGTTATTGGGCCCTCACAGAGAAACGGCTTTTATTTGATCGGGCTTGCTCCAGGCAATAATAACCTTGATTTTACCGCTGTGTTTGAATCCGGTAACGAATTTAACAGGGTCAGTACGCTTTTAAAGCCGAAACTGAAAATTCTTCCCAAGCTTTTTGATATAGATTTAGCGGAAGATTTAAGGCGATTTGTAAGCTGGGCCCGAGGTCTCTCTGAAAGCGCCTGGCGACCTGTGCATCTCTATGAACTATGTACTTCGGAGGATGTAAGTAAACTTCTTGCTACAATATAGATATAATCGTAACTGCCCTTTGAGACCTATGGTTGACAGCAGTTTTCACACTATTCCCCTTCACACATTGCAGGGAGGTCTCCCATGTCAGTGGCTAAGCGCAGATTGTTTTCGCTGATAGGGGTGAGTATGCCCGACGCAAACCGAATGTAAATACAGTGTGCACAGGCCAGCGCTCAATGTGCAGCCGGCAAGCCGGCTGCATTCACCGCCGCCGCCTCGAAGCAGGTTGCACTTCATGCATTCCTGCACCATACTGGTAAGCCGGTCAAAGCCATGCCGCATAACCGTTGGTGTCTTGTACAGGATACCTGCGTATCGGGCTTAAGCCTTAGGACAGCGCTTCCACTATGCGTTTAAGCTCCTTGCCGTCAAATCCAGCTGGTACGTGCAGTGTGGATGAACCAATCTGAATGGTAAGCTCTGGGCCAGTTCTAAGTTTTACGAAGCCAGGCTTTGATCTGAGCCTTGACCAAACGTCTACTGCCAACTTCTTTGTGCAGCTGGTATAAGTCCGGTTCTAGGAGCAGATGTATTTATTATTACAGGAGAACAGCAATTTTTAACGCAACCAGTGTCATAAAGATGATCACAGCGCTCAGCTGCAGTCCCATAGACACGATATACTCTAACAGCAGCGTTTTAAACGTTAGCGGCGTATCTACCTGCCCCATCTAAAGCTTCCTTAATTTCACCCTTTTTAAATGCCAGTTGGCCATTAATATACTCGGCTAAAAAAGCTGTCCTTTTATTAGTTAGCAGGGCATCACTAACCATACTTACACTTCCATCACAGTATACAAGGCTATCCTGATTATAAAGATTTGGCAGAATACCACAAAAACAGAAAGCGCTGTGTTGAAGCTCTCTGGCCACTGTAGGCGCCAGCGGATCATTTCCGTTTACAAATACATATGCTGCGCGCCGGGTAAGCTCAGAAGATCGAATCGACTCTACCAGTGCTTTAGCGTTTTTAAGCAGGGAAGGCCTAACATAAATATGTGATACATTACTGCTTCGATAATGATGAATACTTAAGGCCTGCATTTCTGAGGTATAACGGGAGCTTTCAATATTTGTCTCTTCATCAGGGGAAAGCATATCAACCCCGAGTGATTTTAGAATTGTCGAGCAAAATTCCTGATGCTCCAAAGGCAGGTAAATCTTACGTTTTTTTCTATCATGCCTCAAAATCCGCTGTGAAACTACTATATCGCAGCTGGACCTCTCGGGAGCTTCCCCAGAACTTCGGCTAAAACCGTTAGTGGTTGCCTGAATTTCATCCTGGCATAGATATCCGGGACAAACTGCAACAGGAACAGTACCAAGCTCCTCTGAAATGACAGTGTTAATCTCTGCAGGAGCAATCCCCTCAAAAAAGTAAACGCTTTTCCATAACTGTCTTAACGCTAGCCCTAAAACCCTCTCAACAAGTAGTGCAAATACTGTGGCTGTTAATTCTGAGTACGCAGGATGAACAAAAGGGAAGAGAATCTGCACATTTCCTGAATTATCATTATCAGGGTAAGCAGCCAGATGAGCAATTATTTGACCCTTGTATTCTGCTACCAAACTAACAAATCTGTTCCCAATTCTGCTTTGCCAGTAACTGTAATCATAGGCACGATGAAGCGGGAAGCTACGGCTATACATTAACTCTACGAGTTCTATTATACTTTCTACCTGAGAACGATTATCAGGATTTACAGCAAAAATGCTCAATTCATGCAACTCGGTAGATATCTCTTTCATTATTACAACTCAGCAGATGTTAAGATAACGTTAATACCTTTTTACTATCCTGGTTCAGTGATGATTGCAGCCCATGGCATTTTATGTATCTTAAAAAGTATATGGAATAGCACCATGCTACTCAATCTGGTAAAGTCTAAAATAGAACGAATGTTCGCTAACTTATCCTAAGTAATGACTCAGAAGGTTAAAGGCAACACAAAAGGACTGGCACCCTCACAGCTAAGAGCGATTCACCGCCTTTTCGAAAGGAAGCTGGCAGCCGAATCAGTTGTGGGATTAACGTACGCCCGTGAACTCTATCAACTGGCCGACTCTATTGGCCGCCGTATCGGTGTGTTGATATCAAGAGAGGGTAGAATTGAAGAGGTTTTTATAGGCACAAGGGAAATCCTTTACTTACCAACTCTCGGCCGCTATCGATTGGGACGAGGGAGGCTTAGGCGTCTGCGGCTGGTGTACAGTGAATTTGGAATAAAGCAGGGCAGGGTAGTTATTCCTCAGGACATATATACCGACCTAGAAAAACTGCGGCTTGATATGGTAGTTGCTGTACATCATTCGGGCAACAAAACACCGATAGCCTATGCCCATATTATACCAGCAGGTAAGCTCGATACTAAAACAACGAGAACAGAATATGTATATGATCTGGGACAATTTAAGTTCGACTTTGTAGATTTTATCAGTGATTTAGAAAATCAGATTGAAAAAAGTGAATCGGCCCTTGTTCGGACGGATCGTCCAGGCGCAATACTTGTGGGGGTTTACAATACAGGCATACGCCAGGCTCAAAAATCAATCAGTGAGTTAAAGGCACTCGCTGATACAGCGGGGGTAAATGTTGTGGATACAGTTATACAGCGTCGCACACCTGATCCTAAAACAATTCTCGGCAAGGGCAAACTTGAGGAAGTGGTCCTGCTTTCGCTTCGTTTAGGGGCAGAGATGATTATTTTTGATACCGAGATAAAACCCGCTCAGTGGCGCATAATTACAAATCGCACCGAGCTTAAGATTCTCGATCGCAGCATGTTAATACTTGACATCTTTGCACAGCACGCAAAGAGCAGCGACGGGCGGCTTCAAGTTGAACTGGCACAGCTAAAATATAATCTCCCCAGACTGGTTGAAAAAGATGCTGGCCTCTCAAGACTTACCGGTGGAATTGGCGGGCGCGGCCCCGGTGAAACAAAACTGGAGATCGGCCGTAGAAGAACTCGTGAACGAATACGCTCGCTTGAACTAAAAATTGATAAATTAAGCAGGCAACGTGAACTCAGGAGAAGCAGGCGCAAGAAGGGCAATTTACCGCTTGTAGCAATCGTTGGATATACTAATGCAGGAAAATCCACGCTCTTTAACGCTCTAACAAAATCTAACGTAGTTGCAGAAGATAAATTGTTTGCAACTCTTGATCCTGCTCAGCGTCGCGTGTCATTTAGCGATCTTCTGCCTGCTGAAAACGGATCTATTCATACAGCGGTTTTCAGTGATACAGTGGGATTTATAAACGATCTTCCAGCAGAGTTGTATAATGCCTTTCGAGCTACTCTGGAAGAGCTTTATGATGCAGCCCTATTAATGCACATAGTTGATATAAGTGATCAGGATGCACTCGATCGCTACCATTCGGTAAACAGGACTATTGCGGATATGGGTTTATCAGATATTCAACAGCTGGTAGTGTTAAATAAGGTCGATATGGTCTCACAGGAAAAGATATACGAAATGAAAAATGCCACCAGCGGAATACCGGTTTCTGCAGTTACCCGCTCAGGAATTGATATACTGCGGAAGAAGCTGTGTAAGTCATTATTTAAAATATGAATAAGAAGAGCCGAACCGATATCGATTCAGAATCAAGTTGGGAAATTGCGCTGCGTTATTCCCGGCTGATAACTACCATCCCCGACACGATAGCTTTTGCTATTAAGGCGCTTAGAAGGAATCACGTAGAGCTTCTCTCTGGTGGAACAGATCGAATTGAGCCGTCCTCGTTTGCAGCAGTAAGATTGCTTGACAGCATTAAAAGCCTTAAAACTCCGCTCTTTTTCGCTGCAGCGCGGCTTTACCCTGAAAGGTTTAAAACAGCAGAGGACGATACCAGCCGGGCACTTTTAAAAGTTTTGGGTCCAGGACTGTTTTCATCGCTTCTTACTGTTATTTATTTCTACAGGCGCATTCAAAAATTCAGCGACCCGGATGTATGGAATATTTACAGCCGTGAGTTTCTAAAAATTTTGGAGGTTGGATTTCTGCTTGGAGAGGCAGTGCCCGAAATGGGCCCAACGGAAACTGTGTTAATGGCAGCTATAAGGCCTATCTCGATAGGAGCTTTTTTAATCAAAGATAAGGACTCTTATACCCGTTACTTTAACAGGTTTAAGGGCGACCTTGATATTAACTTTGAGCACGAGCGCTGGGGCTGCGATCACTCACAGGTAGCATACTATATTACCCGCAAGCTCGGTTATTACGGTGAGAGATTGCCTGGTTATTCGGGTAGCCGCTCTCCATATGACGTGCGCCAGGCACTGCTTGGGAATTTTCAGGGTGAGCCGGACGATACAGGACTAAAGATCTGGGCCTCTTCTATATACTGGCTGGACAGCTTAAAACGTGGCTCGGAATCAGCTGAAAAACTCGGGGATTTTACTGTAACCCAGAAGGATTTTGATGCTCTTGTTGAAGCAACCGAGCGGGTTTATCAAAAAGGCTCCTCCTTTGACTGGCTTAATCTGCGCTACCGCGAATTTGACGAGGAAGTTGCCAAAGAACATGAAAATTTGGAATCGCCGCGCAGAGTTGCACTTATTGAGGAGCTAAAACGTGTTGGCTACAAAGAAGAAGAGCTTGAGCCGCTCTCATTAAAAGAGCTTGAAGATTTAAGAGACCTTACCGAGCACTATAGCGAATAAC
>RFHI01000199.1 GCA_003696425.1 Candidatus Dadabacteria bacterium
TCTTTACTCTGCTGACTGTTGGTGCCCGTGGTTTTCTGGTTAAACCCTTTACTGTAGGTGGCGTGGATGATGCTGTTACCTGGGCTTCCAAGGGTGAGCCGCTCTCAGATGCTATTCTTTATGCCCGCGATCGCAATGAAGCTCTGGCTGCCCATATATTAACCTCACTTGATAAACTTGCAGTAGTCATGCGTCAGGCCCGCAAATTTGATACTGCCAAGCGAGAAGTTCCAAGAAGGCAGGCCCAGTTTGAACGGGCTGTCATGGTTGGAAAGACCTTTGCCAAGGGAGGTCATGAAGATCTTGTACGTGCAATTGCGGAATTTTGCACCGAGCGCGCCAATGGTCCCGCAACCCGAATTGGAAGAGTAAGAAAGCGGCTTGAAAGCCGCAAAGCTCATATTCGCGAGGAGCAGGAAGAGCCGGCTGTAATTCAACAGCAGCAACGTGGGCCGATTTAGGGCTGTTTAGGATTGAACAATCCGGGTGCTGCAAATAAAATTCGTGAACGTTAACGTCTACGTAAACGTTTTTACGTCTACGGCCACGTTTGCGTATACGACACCTTCCAGCAATACATTTGTATTCATGCTTGCTAAGTGCAGGCTTAATTTTGTTAGGTGATAATTCTACTCCTTAATCCTCAACGCCTCCCGCAGAGTCTTTTCAATTTGAGGATCTGCATCAAAGAGATCTTCTAAAAACTCTCTGGTCTTATCACGCACTTCGCCTTCAAAGGCCATGCGGTTAAGCACGCCATTAATTACAGCTCCAACAGCCTGGTCGTAACTATTAAACTCCTGGGACTGCAGTGAGCTAAGCTCTCTCTGCCAGTTGTCAAGCAGGGCTTTAAGCTCCTGGTCTTCTGTTTTTCTTGCCAGAGCCCCGCTTCCAGCGCTACGCTTCTCTTCAATTTCTTGAGTTTCTTCTCTTTTTACCTTTGCCATTTTGGTGTTTCCTGAGTTTATTAATATTATTTACAATTACCGGATGCTCTACAAGGCTTAATGCCTTTTTAAGCTCAATTTCAGCGTTATACGGCCCAATTTTTTCATAGAGAAAGACTGCATAATTGTTTCTTACCCTATAATTATCGGGCTGTTTTTTAAGTGCCTCCAGATAATACCTGCGCGCCAGTTTGTCTTTTCCCTGCTGATGGTAGAGTAGTGCAAGATTGCCCAGCACATCATAATAATTTTCATCAAGCTCAAGAGCTTTTTTATAAAAACTCTCTGCCTGCCTATAACGCCCGTCCATAAATGCTACACACCCCAGCCCATCATATGCAGCTGCAATCGGGGCGACCTCAGTTGCTACACTATAGGCAGCAGCAGCTTTTTCCAGTTCGCCTGCCCGTAAAGCCAGAGTGCCTTTATCAACCAGCGCCTGAGCTTTTTGTTTGGCAGCAAAATCAGGCTTTACTACCGCCGGAGCACACCCCACCTGTACAAACCCAGACATTATTAGAGCAGCTAAGAAGCAATATTTTTTCATGCCACCATTCTCTCCATCGTTTGACTGTCATTCTGGTTAAAGGGAATTTCAATGATTCCCTCGGATTCAAATCTCACCTCAGGACTAATCTCCTCATGCGCCAGCACAGTTGCGGCTACCCCTTTAATCTCCAGTGCATCCTTTATAAGCAATCTGGTTTCAGCAGAAGTAACTATAACTGGCTTTTCTGCACCCAGAGCTCTAACTGCCTCCTCCAGTCCATCCAGAAGAACAAGCATTTCCTGCTGTGCCTGCTCTTCAGCACGGGCAAGCATTAAGTCAGTGGCAGGAGAGATGACATGGCCCTTTATGACTCCATTATCATCTGCAGCGGAAGCTGAAATAATAGCCGCCAGACCCTTTCTTACTTCAATTAACAGCTCTTTTTCACTTGATACCCGCGCACCACACTCTGAAACTGCCTGAAGTATTAAATCAAGATTATGAACAGATATACCTTCTCTTAGAAGGCTCCTTATAATCCCTGTAAGCTGGGTAACACTTATAATTGTTGGAACTACTGCAGAAACAAGTTCAGGCGCTTCTGTGTCAAGAAAATCCAGAAGCCTGCGGGTCATAATATCATCTACCAAATTAACCCTGCGTTGCGTAAGGATCTCAACTACCCTGCCAACAAGCTTCTCAATTGAATCTTCTCGCTCCGTCTTAAGCTCTATTGAGGAAGCCCTGACTCCTCTTAAATACACGAAGGCCTTATCGGTCAGCTTCGAACTGCTTTTTAAGACCGGCGGCAGTATCAGCAAACCAAACGCCTCAAACATAGAGCGTCTTATCTGCTCCACTACTTTCAAAGCACTTTGATCTGTAACAAGCTTTCTGTAAAACGGTTCAGGAAGCTCAAGTTCAATAAGTGCTTTGCGCTGAGGATGAAATATTAATTCTTCCGGAGAACATATTTTTTCAGGTTGACTTAATGCAATGCTAATAAAAAGCAGCAGTGACAAACTCAGAAAGGGAACTGCCGGAAGGCCACTCAGTAGCCCTGCCAGCGCTGCAGCCGAGGCAATTATTATTCTTACATTTTTTAACTGACCGAGCTGCTCAAGAACCTCCCGCGCCAGATTATTTCCATTTGAACCCGAAACCCTGGTAACGACAATCCCGGCAGCCAAAGAGCTCATAAGAGCCGGAATCTGTGAAAGTAACCCGTCCCCAACTGTAAGTAACGTATACTGGCTAAGCGCCGCCTTAAGCGGCAGTCCCTTTATCAGGAGTCCGGTAACAAACCCTCCCACCACATTTATTACAGTAATGGCTATGCCTGCAATGGCATCGCCTTTTACAAATTTCATCGCTCCATCAAGAGCTCCGTAAAACCTGGACTCACGCTGCAAATCATCACGTTTTTTGCGGGCCTCCTCGAATGTTATCAGCCCAGCCCGCACATCAGCATCTATTGACATCTGCTTACCCGGCAGAGCATCAAGAGTAAAGCGGGCTGATACCTCAGCTACGCGCTCAGAACCTTTTGCAATTACAATAAACTGAACAAGTGTAATAATCAGGAATACTACAGCACCCACCAGCACATTACCCTGCACCACTATTGAGCCAAAAGCGTTAATCATCTCTCCGGCGCTGCCTGCCCCAAGGATAAGCCTGGTTGTAGAGATGTTAAGCGCCAGCCGGTAAAGTGCCGCCAAAAGCATCAGTGTCGGCAGGGCGGAAAGCTTAAGAGCATCGCTGATGTAAAAGGAAGTTACCAGCAGTGTAAGCGCAAAGAGCAGGTTAATTGCCAGCATAAAATCAATTACCGCAGCTGGCAGCGGCACAACCATGCTGGCTATAATTAATATTACTCCTGCCGGTACAATCAGATTACGCATAACTTAAGCTTTAAAAATAGGTGCACGCCGCGGCCGGCGTGCACCGCCCCACAGAAGATGCCACATTATGCCGAACGTATGTTTCTTATCGCCGCCATACGTGATTCGTGCTTTGATTTTTCGATATTAGAAAGCATCGATACGTTTTGAATCTGCTGCTGCATTTCCATCTGTTTTTCAATTAGTGCAGCATATTCAGGAGAAATATCCATTGTCACACTTTCAACTCCACCTGCCAGCGAGCGGATGTTCTGGAAAACCCTGCTAAAAACCTGTCCCACTTTACTTTGCGGCTGAGGTCCCATCTTGGTAAGACGGGAAGAATTAAGTAATCCGCCAACTGCCGATAGCGCCGAAAATGGATTTGCTCTCATGTTCATAACTGTTTCCTCTCATAGTTATTATTTTAATCACCTCCCAATTGGGAGATTTCCTGTGCTCATTAAACTATTCGGCGTTTAAGGCAGATAGTTTCCTTTCTAAAGGATTTTCAGTTGCTGCGGGACCAGCAAGCTCTTTAAGATCAGTTATTTCTGCGACAATGCCCTGGTCTTGAACAGATAGATTAACACTTGCCCAGGGAGTTCCAGCCACGTTAAGCACAGCCGGGATTTTTGAAACTGCCTCAAAAGAAATCTCAGCTCCCGGTCTTAGAGCCATAAGCTCTCGGTACTCTAATGTGATACTTCCTATCTCAACAGATACAGGCACTGTTTCCGGATTATCTGTCATTTTACGCTCCTCTTCTAATACAGTTAAAACCAATTTTTCCTGAGATCTGTTTAACGCAGCCCGCGCTATAGTCTCTCCTGCAAGTTGTAGTTCAATATTATGCTGCACAACACAAATAGATTGATCTGCAAACACACCCTGCCCTTTTAGGATAAGTCTTACGGTAGCTGGAAGAGGTCGGTTAATCTCTAAATCAGTTTCTTCTCTATAGTCAGGTCCTATTACCGGCGATGCAAAATAAACTGAAGCAACGTAACTATAAGGGCTGCTACTTTGATAAAGGGCCAGCGGATACTCAAATAGCGGTGTTACATTTTTAGCAGAAGATCGAATAACAGCCTCAACTCCGATGCTCTCACCGTAAAGGCTCTTCGCCAGTCTGGTCAGTAAAGATACATATTCAGGATAACTTTTATAGATGCCTGAAGCATCAAATGAAAGCGAAAAATCAGCGCCTAAAGCTGCTGTAAGATTAATCCAGCGGCGGCTTGCCTGGTAGCGCTGCGGCCCGCCAGTCACTACTGCTGCAACAGGGTGCGGTAAGATTAATCCCGCGATTTTTGCTACCAGTCTCTCAATGGTCTGATAAGTTTTATTGCTTCTTACTTCAGGCGTCACGGCTTATCCTCTGCTAATAACTTGCTTTCCAGCTCCGACAAGAGTTCATCTCTCCAGCTGTCGGGAAGGCTTTTTAAAGTTTCCAGATACTCTTTAACCTGCGCTTTTAGTCCTGTTTCAAGCGCCAGCTCCTCCGGGTTATGCCCAAGCTGAAAAGTTACAGCTGCAATACCCTGCGCTAACAGATCGTCTTTATAACTTGCCTGCTCAGTATCCATGGTACTTACAGCGAACTATCCCTCAAAGTACTCTGCCTCTTTTTTTGCTGTTCTTGTTTTAAGCTGGCCAAAAATTATTAAAGCACCTACTAGCAGCAACAAAAGTCCGGGTAAGGCTGCCTTCGTTACGGGCAGTGTAAAGAACCCCCTTGTTGTTGCTGAAAAACTCCTCTTTGGGGCTGCTTCGATGTCGGTTTCTGTGGCAGCAGAAAGATCTTTAAGCATTTCTGGCGTACTACCGCCACTATTACTACTTAAAGCGATGTTACCTGCAGCATGGCTGACTAATACTTTTACGGCATCAGTGCTAACGCCTGATGCTCCACTAACCAAAGCGGCGAGTTCTTCTGCTGCAATAGAGAAATGATCATCAGCAACCAGCATTACACTTGCACTGGCTTTAAACTCTTTAAAGAGCGGCTGGCCGAACAGCGGATCGCGTGGCGGCAAATTCAGATGAACGCGCGCATCCAACACACCATCAATTGCCTTAAGAGTTTTTTCAATTTCGCGGCTAAGCGATCTCTCATAGAAAAACCTCTGCTCTTCCCTGCTTGAGATCATATTGGCACTTAAATTCTCAGCTGGTTGAACAGGCATCATTCTGCTGCGATCCAGATAGCGCAGAGCTTTAACGCTATCATCTGTAGCAACCGAGAGCGCCCAGCGGCCGTCCGGCTGGTTTATTTTTTCAGCTTTAATACCGGCGGAATCAAGACGGGTTATCAGGCGGTTTGCTTGAGCCTCGTTAAGGTTATGAACGATTTCCTGCTTGCAGCCACAGACGGCTATTAAAAGAAGGAAACTCAGAATAATATTTCTAGCCCTGTTGCTTCTCCAGCATCTCAAGATAGCGATCTTTAATAGTTGATATTGCTTTAGCATGTAACCTCGATACCCATGATTTGGACATGCCCTCGTTTTCATTAACTATCTGAATAAAGGGTTTGTCCCTAAAGTAATGTTCCTCAACTATTAATCGCTGTTTTTCGGGAAGAGTTGCTATTATCTCCAAAATTATTTTAAGGCTTTCTTTTCGGGCAGTTAATTTTTCTGGATTTTCATCTGTAGCGGCGGACTCTGATACTTTCTCCTGATTGTGTTCGAAACTTATACGAAAAATCATCGCACTTTTAGCTGCATACTCCAAAACAGAGGCGAGACCGGCACTGGTGTTGTTTCTCTCGGGAGCATTTACCTCCTGCCGTAAATCGTTCGCAGCTGATAAAGCCTTCATGCGGTGATAATTGTCGCGCTTTAAATCTGAGCGTTTTCTGATGTCATCAATAATAGCGCCGCGAATGCGCATGAAAGCAAAAGAAGCGAAATCACCTGCCTGCGGACTGTAACGCGAGGCTGCTTCTACAAGGCCGAGATACCCGGCAGCCTCATATTCCTCGAACTCGTCTTTTGGAAGTTTCATGCGTTTAACCAGACTGGCAGCGATCTTTTTTACAAGATAGCTGTAGTTTTCAATCAGATCCTGGTTGGCGTCATTTTGAGACTGATCGTGCATAAGGCCTTAAAATTTTCTTACAGCTTCAATTATCTTTTTCCCAACTGTTTTTATGAAAGTTGTCGGTAAACAAAACTGAAAGTTTCCCACAAAATGTCAATCATAATATTTTCAGGGCATTATTCCCAAATCCTGCAATCCGATCTAGTTCTGAATTTTCGGCCCAAAAGCCAGGTCTCCCGCGTCCCCCAGTCCCGGAACAATATAGGCTTTATCGTTAAGTTCCGGATCAACGGCAGCTGCCCAGAGAGTTGCATCCGGCAGACCCTTTCTAACAGCTTCAATTCCTTCCTCTGCAGCAATTGCGGTAACTATGTGGATTTCTTTTGGGTCGTGTTCTTTAAGAAGCTCTTTCACTGTTAAAACCATTGAGGCTCCCGTAGCCAGCATCGGATCAGAAACGATCAGTACTCTGCCAGTTAAATCTGGACAGGATACATATTCGAGCTTAATTCTAAATCCACCGCTATCGTCATGTTTCCGGTAAGCAGATATAAAAGCATTATCAGCACTATCAAAAGCCTCCAGCAGACCGGAGTGCATCGCCAGGCCGGCGCGTAAAATAGTAGCTAAAACCGGAGCCGATTTTATTGTTCTGCATTGAGCTGTGCCAAGTGGAGTTTTAACCTGCTTTGTTTCAAATTCGAGGGTTTTGCTGAGTTCATAGCCAATAAAAGCTGCTATTTTATGAAGATTATCTCTAAACCTTTTTCTGTCATTTTGAATATTTACATCACGAATTTCGCTTATGTAATGCGAAATAAGCGAATCTGTCTTAGAGAGATCATAAAGCATAATTTCTCCCAAATAATATTCTCTAACCGACTACAAGGTATACATATATACGTGTTTTTAATCTGCCTGCTGATACAGTTACTTATGCAGACAATTATGACAATAACGTATATGTCGCTCAGTTCAATCTCAAGTTTAACTGCATTAACCGTACTAAATTTTTATTAATGCATAATACTTTTACGCAAAGACTGATGATTTGCGTTATTCGCTCAACGATTTCACCATATTAGCTCAATGAAAAAATTTCTCCCACTGCAAATCTTAAGCAACAGTAATTTAGACTTTTTTTACAAATCGCTGCCAAAGCGTTAAGCCAGAGATAAATTCACTAAATTTATTTTATTGACGGACAAAACGCTCTTTACAGTACAGAAAACCGTTTGGTTATTTGGTTAAACAGACAACGGCCGCTTAATAACTTGTTCTTATGGCTACTACCGGTTCTGCAGGAACCGTTCGTTTCAAACTTGCCCTACTCGCAACAGGTCGCTATTTCTTCGAAATGTCTGACACTGACCAGTGAAGCTCTGTTTTTAAGATTAAAACACGCTTTGTTCGATAGGCATTGATAATAAACTCAATGCTTTAATCAGCTATAAATTTTTTCTAAGTTATCACTTCAAGTAGTGCTATTATTAGTACTCGGGCATCAGACAGGGAACTGTTAGATTAAGTGTTTAGATTAAAGATACTAAACTCTTATCGGGTCTTATAAAAGGTCTCATAACGTTTCAAAAAGATTGATCCATCTGACATAACATATTTAACGGTCCCTCGCACAACGCATTTAAATTGAGGAGAAGTACTTTAAATGCGTACAGCTTCCCATAGTGTTAGTCCGGATAAATCCGCTGGTCACATAAGAACTCCCGGACCTTCTATAAACCCAACGTGGGAATCTGATTTTTTTGCTTCGATTGCCGGCAAGTACAAGCTCACGTTACCGGATATTCCTAAGCAATTTTTTCAAAAGAGCTCAGCTGCTCAATATTTTCAGGAGATGCTTAAGAGTAATCATCGCCTGAAGGCCCTCTCTGAACGGGTTAAAAGCGGCAACGCTTTTAGAGAAGAGGCTGCTGAACTTTTGGCCCGTATGCAGTTTCCAAAGGATCCTATCTTTGCTGAACTCGCCCGCCAGGAGCTGCTGGACATTATTACGCGCGATGACCGTGCCACTCTGATTGGAAAGAGAGCTTTCCCTGAAGAGCCTGAGTATGCAGGGCTTGAAGCCAAGCGTATCTTTGGAAGAATATCAAACCGTGAGCTCGGACAGCTGTATGGACGTTATGAATTCCCTTCTGACCCGGAGGCACAGAGGCTGATAGAAAAGCTGGTAGCAGGAAAAATTGATAAATACGAGCGCGCACTTCTTATGGGCATAAGGGAATTTCCTGATAGCGCCGGGCTTGCTCACGCTGCGGCGAGTCAGATAATAGGAACGGCCTCGGCAGAAGATATCAGCTGGCTTACGGGAGCGCGGGTTTTACCTAAAAACTCCAGGGCAGCAGAGATACTAACAAAAACGCTTATGGCCTCGTCTGAGAGTCAAAAGATTAAAAGGGAAGAGCAGGCCATCTTAGCCGGTGCACTCGAATTTCCTGATGATGCTAAAATGGCTGTAATAGCGGCCCGCCAGATTTCAGGTGAAATTGGCGTAAACGAGCAGATCGCTCTGGCAGTAAAAAGAGAATTCCGGGGAAAACAGACTAATAGTGATCTCCGCGCTGTAACTGAGCGGCTGGCTTTTACAGAATATACCGGAGCTCCTTTAAGCCGTAATCAACTGCACAGGCTATACATGTTCAGGAGTCAAAACATATAAGGGGGGGGTTAGATTAAAAGCTCCCTACATGCATAGAGGGCTTCATTCCTTTACGTCAGCAACCACCCGACTGATTTTTTCAACTATTAGATCCCCATTAACATGGAATACAACTCCTTTATGAAGATTCCTTGTTATCATCCAGCTAATTGCATCCGCATCACTGCTTACTCCCTGGATATTTCTTTTAGAGTAATACACTAAAGGCATCCACACCCGCCTGCCTGGTGCCATAAATACAATTTCATCATTGCGTGCTTTCCTCCGGATCTCCTCCCCGAGAACCGCAAAGCCACCTGGTTGTACGGCATGTCCATATTTTTCGTAATATTGCCAAACTGAATAAGCCAACACTACTATTATTAGGGCATTTTTTAATATTTTCTCCCAATTTCTCAATTCCCAGCCTGCTGGAGTTCTCCTAAAAACATTAGACAAAACAACTATACTTCCGCAAATAAAAACTCCTGCCCGCAAGATAGATGATGGATGTATAGCGCACCAACTTAAAAAAAGGCCGTGCTGAATTAATACTGGTAGAAGTGTTAGGTATAAAAACCCCTTTTCTTTGCTATCAAAATATACCCTGCCACGATTTTCTTTCGGCAACATTATCAGCAACAAAAGAGATATCACGTAAAGCAACAGCAGAGCATAAGCAGAAACATAATGATAAGCTACTATCAACCAAAAGTTAGTTCCTGCAGCAAGAGAACTTCTGAAGAATGCGATATGCTCCAAGGCATCAATAAGCCCACTAAACCCGCTAATCGAGGAGTACTGAACTATTGTAATGATCAGAGCAGCAATAGTAGATATGCAGCAGGAATAAAATATGCCCTTAGCTACTGGTCTTTCTCCCAAAACAAAACATGCGTAGCTCATGATTACCAGTGAAGCCAACACTCCCTGGAAATCTGAATAAACAGCCAAAAAATTTGCTAAACCTAGGTAAAATAGAGAACGACGAATATTTCCGGCTTTCCCCTCAAATGACAAAATTCTGAAGACGAAATATAGTGTCGCTATCCAGCAGTACTCCCAAACAATATGCCAGGAATACAACTGTGAGAAATACCATAAATGTGGAGCAGCAAAAATAAAAAGAACAGTTCCTATAAGAGATATCTTTCGACGGTATTCAGAGGTTGGGAGTACTAGAAGCATCATCTCGTAGAAAAATAAAGCTGCTATTAGGCCAAGAACTAAGTTTAAAAGTCTCATACTGACCACAGTGGCATCCATGTTAAGGACACGATGAACTAAATATGCTAAAATTAATGAGAACGGTGGCGAACTTGTATAGTAGCCAATTCCTTCCTTATTCATTAGCCGCACGCCACTACTCAAAACATAGCGATTAGTTTGCCCAGGATATGTTACTCGTGGAAGAAATTTGTTTTTTAATGCACCATCTGCTGACCAGACGTCCAAAACTACAAGCACCAGTGCCGTTGGAGTATCATAAGGGTCTGACAGACTCGTTGAAATATTGGGAAGCCGTACGCCAGCAGAAATTATAAACAATAATATAAAAAGCCCTACTTTAAACCAAACCCCGGGCTGTCTGCATGGCACCTTTATTCCCCAGAACGCGTTATTTCCCATCACTAGATAATGTTTATATTCGACACATTGTTCAAGGATAAAAGAACAGCTAGCATTTGGCTAAGACATGTATGCGATTAATCAGCTTTCACCAAGGACCTTATCAAGCGCTGACAGTACACGCTCAAGTTCCTCAAAGCTTATTGTTAATGGAGGTAAAAGCCTGATAATAGTTCTACCGGCCGGAAGTGCCAGGACACCTTCCTGCATTAGCGCCTCAAGATAGGGCTGCGCGCTCTTTTAATTCAATGCCAATCATCATTTTAAGATACTCCTGTCTCACCCTGATACGACTCAGAACAGATTATTAACTCACCATCTCTGTTTCGTGCATTTTAAAATACTCCTGATCCTCATTAAATTCTGAATGAAGATCATCTGATTCTCTGTCCGGAATAATAAAATTTATAGCTCTTCATAGCAGAAGCTTTTCATCACGCCATATAATTTATAGTGCGCTGTTCTGAGGAAAAGTTACTTGGAGCAGATAACTTATGGTAATAACTATATTTATAAATACTGGCAGCATTTGCAAAATACCGTTTTGCCTGGAATAAAACCTTTTTATCTGCTATACAGGGGCCCTGTAAGTTGTAAGTTCTTTTTAGCTGTTTGTTAAGGACAGGCTCTTTATGAGTGGGGACGTTAAGGGACCTAATGAGTATGGTAGTAACAGGCCTGATTTGCCACAATCTAACTTAAGGCCTGGTGAATTAAAACCCCCTGCTGTTCCGCTCGATACAATCTATACAGTTGACCAGCTTGAATCAGAGCTTAAGCGAAACTTTGGGAACTGGCAGCATGGTAAGTCCCCTGCCGAACAGGACAAGATCGCCCAAAGCCTTCACGCTGCACTGGAAAAATCCTGGCAGCGTGGGGGGGAACTTGTTTTTGAAGTGTCAAAAGAAGCTGACAATACTTCAATCAATATCGCTCTCAGTGACCGCCCCTTTATAGATACGACCATAGAGGAATGGAGCCGCAGAAAAGGTGTTAGCAAATTCTTAAAAGGCGTAGCAGTTCCCGAACTAGGACGCATAAAAGCTGGAGAGGATACGTCCCCCAGTAATCAGTTTGCTGTTGTCCACCTCGAATTTCAAACCCTTCCTGAACCGCAGCAAACAGATGCTATAAATTCACTGCACGCTGCCCTATTAGAAGTTACTATTATAACAGATGACTTTAACAGCATGGTTGAAACGCTTGATCGCGTTGCCAGCAAAGTCCGCCGCAGCCCCACAGACCTGTATTCCTCGGACTATAACCCGCGTACTGTAGCAACATTTCTTAAGTGGCTTAAAAACGACAACTTTGTTTTGCTGGGCAGTATGCGCTGGAATGTCACTGGCGATGGTCTTGTTGCCGATCCCGCTTCGCTCCATGGAATTTATCGATCCCCAGATACCTCTGACATAGAATCGCTTATAGGTGAAAGCAAAAGTGATGCCATTGAACTTTTAAAAAGCACCAATCCGTTCTGGGTTTCAAGGCTCAGCATTCTTCCTACTGTTCATCGCAGCATTCCACGGCTTAATATCTCGGTCGAGGAACGGGCTGAGAACGGAGAACCAGTTGCTGTACACTCTTTTGTCGGAATATTTGCACGCAAGGGCTACCGTGCCAATCCTGAGCAGGTGCCAATTATAAGAGAAAAACTAAGCGCCTTAACCACTCTTCCAGCAATTGCAATGAACCGCTCAGCCGAAAGGAGTGTCAGACGCTTTCTGGACGGAGTGCCTAAAGATATTCTCTTAAGACTTGATCAAAAGGCCTTAGAGAACATAATTAACAAGATCGTGCCCCGCCAGGGCCTGGATGAAACCCGCGTGGCAGTCACCAAAGACTCTGCCGCACGTGGTGTCTATCTGGTAATTTCTACCAGTCAAGAGCGCGGTGAGCGCCTAAGGCGTGACAAACTTTCCTCATTTCTTGCTGATAAGTTCGGCGGCAGCTCCGATTCCCTGGAAATTAAACTTGATGAAGACACACCGCCTTTTACCCGAATCCATGCTTACATGCCATTAAAGAACGCTGCTGTTGGTTTTAACGAGTCGCAGCTTACGACGGAATTACATGATTTACTTGAACTATGGGAAGAAAAAGCAGCCAGAATACTTACGCAGGACGCGGCATCAGCCAGCAGAGATCTGCTGACACAGCCTAATTTATTTCCCGAAGAATATAAAGCCAAATACCCTCCCGAGACAGGCGCATTTGACATTATTAATATTTCAACGCTTTCAGATGATAAGCCTGTAGTTGTAACCTGTGAGTGCCCAACCGAAGTATGCGGTCAAAACGCTAATGTAGTAATTTATTCAAATGATCCTAAACTTACCAGCGGCAGCATTGCACCGGTACTGGAAACTGCCTCCCTTAAAATAGGCAATCCCGACACTCAGGAGCTTTCATTAACGGAGGGAGAAAGAGTTTACGTTCATCGCCTCCCCATTACCGCTCCGCAGAATACTATTCTTAAAGTCAGTGAGTTTAACGAAACGGTTGCCCCGGGCATAGAAAAAATTCTACTAAACAAAGCTGAAAATGACCGGCTCAATTCTTTAATGGTAACAGCCGGCCTTTCGCTGCGAGAAGTCGAGCTGGCCAGAACATTTTCAAAGTATATTGATCAAACAGCAGGTTCGCGCAGTATATCCGGGCCAAGCGTAAAAACTGGCCTGGCAGCACAGGCGCTGGTAGCCAATCCTGAAATTGCTAAAACTCTTACAGCAATGTTTCAGGTTAAATTTAATGATGCTGTCAATCTTGATACAACTGAGCGCCTGGCACAGGTAAACGAATATTCCAGATTGCTCGATCAGCAACTGCGGCAGGTAGCAGATCTGAACCAAGATGCCGCTATAAGAAGAATCGCCGCCCTTATTAAGGCAACTACACGAACAAATTATTTTATGGATAAAGAGGCAATCGCGTTAAAAATCGATTCCTCTAAGCTTGAATTTCTCCCTGAACCGCGTCCTGAAATAGAGATTTTTACTAATTCACCCCGTTTCGAAGGAGTTCACCTGAGAAAAGGCCTGATTGCCCGCGGCGGTTTGCGCTGGAGCACACGATACTCTGATTACAGAAAGGAAATTCTGGGGTTAATGGCCACTCAGCATCCTAAAAATGCCTTTATTGTACCGGATGGTGCCAAAGGAGGTTTTATCGTAAAGAACTTACCCGAAGATCTTCCCAAAAATGCTTCAGCTAAAGAAAGACGCAAATACGCTCAAAAAGTAGAAGAAACGGTCAAAGCAGCTTACCGCGAATATATAACTACCCTGCTGGATATTACTGATAATCTGGTAGATGGTCGTGTACGCAAACCAGATAATATGATTACTTATGATGGTGATGATTATTACCTTGTTGTAGCCGCAGATAAAGGAACAGCAAAGTTTAGTGACATTGCAAACAAAATTGCAATTGAAAGAGGCTTCTGGCTGAAAGATGCCTTTGCGTCCGGGGGATCTACCGGTTACAGCCACTATGAGCTCGGTATTACCGCCAAGGGAGCCTGGGAATCAGTTGAACGGCACTTTCACGAACTGGCTATTCGTTTTGATAAACCTTACAGCGCAACCGGCATAGGTGATATGGGAGGAGATGTTTTTGGCAACGGTCTTATCGATCCCCGCAGCCAGAACATGAATCTTGTGGCTGCTTATAATCATAAACATATATACATCAATCCGCTTATTAACCCGTCAAAAGATCAGCTTAAGGCCCACTATAATGAAAGGCTGCGCCTTTTTAAGGCCGGAGGGCAGGATGCCGGCTGGGATAATTATAATCGAGAACTAATAGCAGAGGGCGGCGGCGTATTTGACAGAAATGCCAAGGCGATTAGAGTAACTGCGCAGATGCGCGCAGCGCTTTCCCTTGATGATAGCGTCCCTGAAGAGGTTAGCGGAGAAGAGCTAATAAAGCTAATCCTTAAAGCCAGGGTCGATCTGCTCTGGAACGGCGGAATAGGCACACCGGTTAAATCACGTCTTGAAAGTAACAGCGATATTGGTGACCCCGATAACGATGCCATTCGAATTGATGCGCTTGACAGCAGGGGCAACCCGAATATCCGTGCCAGAGTAATTGCAGAGGGAGGGAACAATATGATCACCCAGCTTGCGCGGATTGAGCTGGCTGAAAACGGGGTGAGGCTTAACAGAGACTCAATTGATAATGCCTGTGGTGTCGGCTGCTCTGATTTGGAAGTAAATTTAAAAATTCTTCTTCAACGTGCAATAGATAGTGGCGACTTAACAGTTGCAGAAAGGAACCGCTTAATTAAAGAGCTTACCCCTGATGTAGAATCAAAAACTCTCTGGCATAACCATGAACATGTACGTGTAATAAGTCAAACTGCCCAGGATCACAATCTCTCACCGGACCTTATTGGATATGCGTTAAGACACTTCGAAGATGGCTGTTATCTTAATCGTGAACTGGATGTTTTACCGACTGAAGAAAAACTTAGAGAACGGCAGAGCTCAGGTCGGGGATTACTGCTCAGGCCTGAGATCGCTGTCATACTGCCGGCTGCCAAAATATCGGTGCGAAATGCCATAAGAGAATCTGGTCTTTCAGAACTTGCAGTTACCCGTAAATTAA
>RFHI01000200.1 GCA_003696425.1 Candidatus Dadabacteria bacterium
ACTTCCCTGCCTGCGCGCTCCTGCAAAATCCTGAGTACATCCATCATGCGCTCAACAATAGATACAGCTTCAAGAGTAATTTCCATTTCACTCTCAGGCACAGCGTTTTCAAGCAGCTTCTTAAAGGCACGCCCGAGCAGCATCGGATCATGTTCTTTAAACTGAACTTCGGCAGCCTTATAGCGCTTAAGTGAAGATGGCGCGGCAAACACCTCGTAACCCAGAAGATGATAGCCGGCAAGCTTACGGGCGCCCTCCTGATAGACCTCAGCCTCGCGAAGACGCCTTAAAAGCTCTTCGTGCGGGTCGACCAGATTCCCCTCCTCATCCTCAACCATTTCAACAGGTTCATTCAGAATCAGGCTCGATTTAATTGAAAGCAGCGTTGCAGCAATCACCAGATACTCACCGGCAACCTCAAGGTCATAACGGCGCATGGTCTCAATACATTCAAGATACTGAGCGGTCACCTCGGCCAGCGAGAGCTTCTCGATCGGAAGCTCATTTTGCTTTACAAGGTGAAGCAAAAGGTCAATCGGGCCACTAAAGAGATCCAGCCTGACCTCAAAAAAATGTGAGTATTCTTCGATGCCTGCAGCCTCCGCCAATCTAAAACTCCCTGACTATGCGCTAGTAAAATGCAATGCTTTAAACTACTTTAAGTAAGCCGGACTGTCCAGTCTCAAAGCTGCTAACAAAAAAAATTGTGACGTGGTTTTAACACACAAAACAACGCCGCGCCACTACAAACAGATTCTACAGTTAATTCCCATTAAAGGCTAATGATTTCTCAGTCTTTTTGCAGCAGCTCGCAAGAAGCACAGCCGCTGCCTGGGACACGTTCAGCGAATCAAGCCGGCCGGCCATCGGAATCTTGACTTTAAAGTCTGCCTCTTCGGAAATCCTGCGCTGCACACCACTATGCTCTGACCCCATTACAATTACTGCCCTCTCCGGACACTCAAACTCATTAATCGGCACTGCATCGCTACGATTATCAGATACTATCACCCAGTACCCGGCCTTCTGCAAACGCTTTAACGCTTCTGCCAGATTTGCTACCGGACAAAGACTTAACAGTTCACTTGCCCCGGCGGAAGTTTTGGTTACAACCGGGGTAACACCACACGATCGGTTTTTCGACCACAGCACCGCTTTTACGCCGAAGCATTCACAGGCACGAAGAATCGCTCCGAAATTATGCGGATCCTGAACAGCATCAAGTGCAACGACAAGTCCACTGCCCCCTTCAAGCAAGTCTTTGAGCTCTAAATACTGCCGCGGACAGAGTCGAGCCAAAAACCCCTGATGACTGTCACTTGCGGCAAGCTCGCTTAATTTTTTCCGCTCAACAGTCCTAACAGGTATCTGCTGTTCTTCCAAAAGATTAAGAAGCTCTCTATGCCCGCCGCTACTACTTTCAGCAATTAAGACCTCCTCAATCCGCTCAGGCGCAAAAGACACAAGCTCACGCAGAGCCTGCCGGCCTATAAGAATATTAGTCCCGGATTTTGCCATTAACCACCCCGGCCAAACTTTAAAATAATACCGACTCTATTAATCCGGGGAGCGAGTATACCCGCATACAAAGGGAGCAGCAAATAAGTTACCTGCGGGCGGCAAAGTACCTTAAAGTTCCTTTTGCCTGGACCGCCTGATCAATCCTCTTTAAGGCTGAGATGTAGGCACAGGTTCTGAGATCAGTTTCGTACTGATCACGCAAATCCAGAACCTCCAGCGTCGCTCTGTCCATAATCTCCTTTAAGCGCTCATGCACTTTACTTTCCCGCCAGTAATAACCGTTACGGTTCTGTACCCATTCAAAGTAACTTACAGTTACACCTCCTGCGTTAGCCAGAATGTCAGGCACAACCGGTATTCCTTTCTTAGCCAGAATTTCATCAGCCTCCGGCGTGGTCGGACCGTTGGCAAGCTCAACTATCACCTTCGCCTTTATCTTATCGGCGTTATCTTTATTGATAACATTCTCGAGTGCAGCCGGAACCAGCACATCCACCTCAAGCTCTAAAAGCTCCTCATTCGTTAGCTTGTCGTGCTCAACAATTTCACAGACAGAACCGGTACAATATGCCGCCTTAAGTTCTTTTTGCTCCTGCTTAACCCGCCGGCAGCTCTCCGGATCAAGCCCTTCTTTTGAGTAAATTGCACCTTTTGAGTCTGATACTGCCACAACTTTATGCCCGGCCTTTGCCGCCAGATATGCAAAAAAGTAGCCGACATTACCAAAACCCTGTACTGCTATGGTAAGCGGCTTACTGCCCAGACCGAGCCGCTCTTTTGCAGCTTCAAGCACATAGAAACCGCCGCGCCCGGTAGCATCCTCGCGCCCCTGGGAGCCTCCCAGCGCAATAGGCTTGCCGGTAATAATTGAAGGCACAAACTCACGCTTAATGTTGGAATACTCATCCACCATCCAGCCCATAATCATGCTGTTGGTGTAAACATCCGGAGCAGGTATATCACGGCTGGGCCCAATAAAGTCGGCAATTGCTGACATATAACCACGTGAGAGCCGCTCAATCTCCAATAGTGAGAGCTCTTTGGGATTTACAGTAACCCCACCCTTGCCACCACCGTAAGGTATGCCAACAACCGCACATTTAAAGGTCATCCAGAAAGCCAGTGAGGTTACCTCGTCAATAGTAACGCCGGGATGGAAACGGATACCTCCCTTGGTTGGTCCTAAAAGATCGTTATAGCGAACACGATAACCCTGAAAGACCCTCAGTGAACCATCATCCATTCTAACCGGAACTGAAACCTGAAGAGCCGACTTGGGAGTCCTCAGCCTGAGCGCCGCCTCTGCATCAATCTGATAGTGTTTCAGCGCTTTATCGAGCTGGGCTGTTGCTGCCTCAAAAATTGAATTACTCATGATGTTCTCCTATCTGTACTCAAAATCATTCAGTAAGTGCGCCCGTCTTTTTATTGCTGTTTTCCGGCACACTGCTAATGGTATCAAAGCTACTGTAACTCTTAATAAATTCCCAGAGAAGGTAAATTTTTTGTCATCTGCGCAAAAAATTGTGGGCTGGTTAACTGTTAGGAGTTATCTTAAATTAAGGGGGTCTTTATGGTTATGTTTTTCCGTCTCCGGTAATTAGCCGGCCGGAATAACTTTGTTAGTTTTTAAGCGGGTTTATATCATGTTGAGAAGAAATCCTAAAAACAGAAAAGCTGATCAAGGTTCTCAATTAACGCGGATTATACAGTGCCCCTCGTGTCAGGCCAAGTTTGGTATAAATCCCGACCTCTTCATGCACTTAGAAACCCCCCGCTTCCATTGCTCGCGCTGCGACCATGTATTTGAAATGCAATCCCCAACAGCTGAACCGGAGCCGCATGAACCTCGGCAGGCTCGCGAAGCTGTAAACTCGGGCGAACCAGTTGATAATCAGCCGGAGCCTTTAATTGGCTCCACTTCTGCACTACTTAGTTTGAGTGAGAAAGAGAGCCAGTTTAAAGAACCGAAAGAAACACCGCGTGAAAAACACGCAGCCTCTTCAGACTCTGTTGAACAAAGCCATAAAGAGTCACAGATGGAATTTCCCTTTGCTGCTGACAGCACCACAGTTACATCAACCGAAATTCCCAGACCAACAGAACACCTTTACCGTGATAAAGATGCTGAGCTGGAGGAAACCGTGGATTTAAGTGAAGGAACCGAAGAAAACCACCTTGATGCCGAAAGAATCAGAGCCGCTATACCTCCACAGATTAAGTCCGGCTGGAACGGCGCAGCAGTTCTGGGAGTTCCTCTTGTCTCGCTGCTTGTGCTGCTTGCTCTACTGGCAGTCATGCTACGGAGTAATCCGGCTATGGCCAATGCTTTCACACGACGCGTTTTTCCTGCAATGCCGGAACCGGCTCCGGCTGGAATGCATATTAAAGATCTAAGCCTTAAAAACATAAACTTAAAAGACGGCAGCAACCTTCCTGTGGTCAGCGGCACGCTGGTAAACGGCTCCAAAAATAGCGTCAGTTCAATAAAACTGGAAGCTATTCTTTATGATTCAAACGGCGATCGCCTTAGTTCCACTATATTCAGGCTGGAACAATCGCTGCCGAAAAAGCAGCTCGCTGAAGGAAGTGCGAGAATAATCAAGAAACTTCAGACAACAGTGCGGCAGAAAAAGCTGGTTCTTTCACGGGGCGAAAAAAAAGATTTTAGATTTGCTCTGACCTCAAAGGATTTAAAAGATGCGGCCTACTATTCCCTAAGAGTTTATTCTGTTATTAAGGATAAAAGCTGAGTCAATTATTTTCTGTATTTTTATTTTTACTGTTATCTTCTTTTTTCTCTGACTCAGGGGTCACATCAATAGCCATGCCGTCCTTATAGGACTTTCTAAAATTGCTGATGGCTTTACCAAGTCCGGTACCAAGCTCAGGCAACTTGCGCGTACCGAAAAGCAGCACGATAATCAATCCGACAACTAAAAGCTCCCAGGGGCTGAGTCCACCAATCATAACCTGTTCCCGATAAAGATTCTGCAATTAACTCAAGTGTGCTAACGTTACCATAATTATAGCCGGAGGCAATATCTACAGGTCGGCATCCGGGGCGTATTTCAGGGCTGAGGCCGGCAATAATTCGGGAAACTGCGTAAAGAAACGTGTTCTCTCCGAAAAGCTAAAAGAATTAGTGTGATAGAGACTTTGTTACAGGGTTAAAAAGTGTATCTGGCCAGGGCAAAAAGAGATGACAGTCTGGACCGGCTTATCCGCCGCGGACTGCTGCTGTCACTCTTGCTTCACGCACTATCGTTTTATCTGTTAAAGCCACGAGTTAATAAAGCTCGGCCTGAACCAATTATGGTGGATCTGGTGACTGCTCTGCCCAATAAAAAAGTTTTAACTCCGCAAAAACAAATAGTAACTGAACCGCAGTCTGTTGAAAGCAAATCCCCTCCGAAAACACGTTTTCTGGCAGAACAGAACCGCTCTACCGATAAAGAAACGATCCACCGTGGCCTTTCACCGGAAGCAGGGCCTGTTCAATCTAAAAACCCGGGTCAAAGCCGCCCGCTCCAGGGCTCAGCCGGCAAAAGCAGGCAGAAGCGGGATAAACTTAAATTTCTTAAGCTTGATACCGAAACGGCCCTGACTGAATTCGGGCTGGCTAAGAAGAACAAGCCAGCAGGACAAAAAAAGGAGGGCCAACAGATCTCATCG
>RFHI01000201.1 GCA_003696425.1 Candidatus Dadabacteria bacterium
CTCTGTTTACCTCTACAACCGCATCAGCGCGTACGGGGCTTTTACGGCGGGAAGCATCGCTGATTTGCAGCGTTTTTTCACGCGGCAGCAGACTTCGCATTAAAAAGATTGTGTTACCGTTTGGAAGGCGGTGGAGATCATGGTGCACAATATCGGGCGCTGTATATTCCCAGACTACATCTCCATCCCAGCTGTATTCACGAACAGTGCGCCTTAGCTTTTTCCAGGGGTTTCTGCTGCGGCCCCATTTACTGCCGTGAATTACCAGCAGATGGCCGTCTGGTAAAAGGCGGGCACGTTCGGCATCTACTTCCCACAGATTAATAGTTTTTCCGTGATTATCTATTAAACGTACACGGGCTGTACCGTTTTCGGCTATGAGTGTAATGTCAGACTCATTTACGAGGGTTTTTGTCACTCCTATTTTATGAGTAACCTGCATTTGCACATTTTCGTTAAGAGCTGTGGTGTTCCTGGGGGTTGCGGTCAGATGCCAGAAGGCAATGGCAAGTAACAGATAAAGAATTAATTGCAGAAACAGTAATAGTTTTCTTGATCGGTATAAAAACTTAAGGGGGAATTTATCAGAATTATTCACCGGGGAGTTGATACAGCTTACGCATTATTTTTAATGGCCCGCCAGCAGGCTTCAGCAAGTTCATCGGCAACCTGACTTGGTTTAACAGAATTATATCCATCCAGCCAGTCACGTATGTAGCTTAGCGGTATGCCGAAAATAATGCTCCAAATTATGTTGGCTTTCATCGGCCTGATTTTGCCTTCGCGGATGCCGGTCTTAATTGATTTAGTCAGCACTCTACCAAGTTTGTCATAACCTACCCGCGTGGGATGTTTTATAATTCCGGTCATGAATTCGTTATGCCGGCAGAGCCAGATATATTTGGACAGTTGATAATTTACCTCGGAAAACTCGAGGAAGGCACGTATAAGCCTTTTGATAAGTTTTTCCGGATCAGTGGTATTGCCGATGGATTCCTGTAGTGCCTGCCTGAATGAAACAATGCACTCTTCGTAAAGAGCCGTAGCAACTTCTTCTTTGTTCTTAAAATTATGGTAAATTGAGCCAACACTGCATTTACTGTCGCGGCTTAAGTCGGGCACATTAGTGTTAAAATATCCCTGTTCAACAAACAGCTTAAGTGCTGCGCCAAGAATACGCTGCCGTGGAGTATAAGCTGATAAGTCTTTTTTCTGCAGCAGATTTACAAGATCTACCTGGGATTCCTTTGTCATAGCATATAATGCTTTATCCTCGCCGGGGACAAAGGTCAATCGGGTTGAGGGCTACTGGAAGGCAACCTCCTGTAATTTTTGGAGTTATTGACAGCTCAGCGGTCTCTTGACGGACCCTATTATACCTCAATTAACCCGTTGGCTATTGCTATTTTAACCAGCTCGGCATTTGTTTTTACTTTGAGTTTTCTGAGTATATTGCTGCGATGAGTATCTACGGTTCTGATGCTGATATGCAGCATTTTTGCTATTTCGCGATTGGGTTTGCCGTCAGCCAGGTGCGTAAGTATCTCAATCTCACGTTTAGTCAGTACTGAGAGGGGATTATCCAGCGCATTTTCAACATTGCCGGCCTTCATCAGTGAATTTGTTACAGAGGGGCTTAAATATGTCTGGCCATTTAAAATAGATGAGATAGCAAACTCAAGCTCTTCAATACCGGCGTTTTTGGGAAGATACCCTTTAGCTCCGGCTTTAAGGGCCGCACGGATATTCTTCTCTCCCTCATTGGCTGATAAAACCAGTACTGGCGGCGCATCAGATTTACCCTGGAGCTTTTGAAGTGCTTCAACACCGTCCAGGCGGGGCATGGTAACATCCATTATAATGATATCGGCCGAGTGTTTTTCAAGCAGATCAAGCAGCTCTTCGCCGTCAGTTGCCTGTGCAACCACATTGTATTCTCCGCGGCTTTGCAGCAGTTCGCAGAGTGCTTCTCTAAGGACCACGTGATCATCAGCAATTATTAAATTTATCATTTGAATTAACCCGAAAAATACCTGTTAATAACCCTCTATACTTAAAAAAGGCCAAAAAGACTCTTTTATGGCAGCACAGCCATAGTTAGCTGAATCTGCTTTGTTTCTGTGCCGCACTCTTCCCGTTTATAAATTACGACATTTTCGTAGATTTTCTTTAGTGGAATTTACCAGAGTTTAAAGCGGCTGTTTTGTTGCAGATGTTCTAATAAATATTAATATTTTAAGAGGATTACCTGTTAGTCGCCAGAGTCACCGTTTTGGCCGGACTTAAGATAATATGCTCTTATTTGATCAATCAGATCTGCCAGCTCATGTGGAGCCAGCACCCCCTCAATAATTATCTCAGGATCATCAAGGGCTGCTGTTTGAATTTCAATTCTGCCGTAATCAAACAGACGTCCAAGTATATCCTGTTCGACAACAATCGCGCGTATGTCAGAGTATTTTACAACGGGAATAATATGGTGCATGGCCAGCCGGCCGCCGATGTGGCTGATTTTACCCGGTTTAAGAATATACAGATCATTGTGGTATTTACGCAGTACTTCAAGCAGTACCAGTGTTGGGAATATAAAGACAGTCCCCGGTGGTATGTAACGTAGAAGCGGTATGAATGCCAGGGAGCGGTAGTTGGCGATTAATTTATAGAGCGGATAAGTGCAACAGAGTAGAATCAGAAATAACGCAAAGTGTGACAGCACCGATCTTAGCGAGCGGTGAATAGTAAGAGCCCCCCGCTGCTCGCGGAAGTTAAATAACAGTTCGTTACAGGACGGATAAAATGCCACAAAAATAACTTTCCAAATACAGTTAAAGGGAAATGTTCATTCTCAAGGTGTGAGCTTAAAAGCCGGAAAAGCTTCCATGGTTTGTAGTAGTTGTTTAGATTCTATACGGTAGCCGGTAGAACTACAATAAGAATACCTATTCTAAAAGATAGTAATACTTTATTGCTAAAAATATCTAGTGTTAGCTGCCCCGTGAATTATGCATATTAGCAGCAGCTTAGGAGCTGTAGAATGTAAGGTCGGGTTTTAATTTACTGGCCAAAAACGCTTTTGGACAGGTAAATAATATCTTTTAAATATAAACTTAAGAACGATTAGAAATTGCTTCTTAAGATTCTAATTTATGGTATGATTAGTCAGCGATTCAAGGGAAAGGCAGGATGGTTTCTAATGAAATTAACTCAGACCCGCCCAGGGAGAACGTCAGTAACTTGTCGCCGTCTGCGCCGTCTATCGGTCATAATCAGTTTGTGGTTAGTGTGGATTCAAGCAGGCATGAGCTTAGTCCTAAAGAGCAGAGAGTTTTAGCGAGAGTATTCAGTGGCAAACAGTTTGAAATAGATCGTGGACCAGATCAGGTAAAGAGAGATGATGTTATTTACGTGCCACGACTTATGCTTTTTGCTGTTGCTGAATTAGAGCAGCACTATGGAAGCGTTAAATTCGAGCGCATTTATTCGGATACTGGCCTTGGAAACCGCGCACTGAAGCTTAATATTGATGGGGAAGATCTTATTCTAAAAATGTCGACTAAAGACGGGTTGGCGCCGGGGACAATTGAGAATGACTATAAGTTTTTGCTCAATGGATTTGACCAGTTTCCTAAGCTGCGTGGTACCGTTAAAGATCATACCGGAGAGGTTTTAGGAATATTAAGAACATATCAGGAGGGTGCTACTCTGAGCGGATTTGTCTCGGCGGTGCTTGAAGGTTTAAATGCCAGTATTGAACGCGGGACTCTCCGTGATAACGTAAATGCTGCTAATGTCGCAGATGGTCTGATCGAATCCTTTCGTGTGGCGCTGGAGGAGATGTATTATAAATATGCCACAACAATTAAGATGGTGCCGTGGGATATGAAGGGCGACAACGTGCTGGTTGTATTTCGTGAAGAGGGGGGTACGGTTAAACTTGAGACGAGATATTTTGATACCGCAAAGTTCCAGGATTTGGAGGCAATCAAAGAATTATACCAGTTGAGTGATGACCGGGTGTTAGCCAGCGCTATGGCGGATGAAATGATTGAGGCAGTAAAAGCAGTTAGTGGATATAGCGAATTACTGGGCAAGCCTGGTTAAAGCAATCAGCAAAGAGGTGCATGCATTGTAAATGCCTGGAATAGTCAATGATTGATGATTGGCTGACTGATGTCAGTAGCTTGTTTTTACCATAGACTGACGCAGCAAAAGAACCCAGATTCCGCTAATTTTCCGGTACTGTCTTTTCTTACCAGTCAGATAATTTTTGATAAGGTAAACTTAGCATGACTGAAAATATACCAGAGCACAGCAGAAATTTTCATCTTTCCCGCGAAGTGCAGGAAGCCCTTGCTTTAGTAAACATTGGCATCAGAAATGTTAACCCAAGGATTGTTAATGAAGGGCTGGAAAATCTGAGCGACATAAAAAAGCCCTCGGAGAGAACTTCTGTGTTATCCGCACTTGTTGAGCATCTGGAGAGAGGCTCGGCGCTATATGATTCTGAACGTACAGGATATATAAAAGGACACAGCCCGCAGGGCGTGGAGATCAGATCCGGAATTTTAGTTGCTATAGGCAACCTGGGCTGGCAGGGCTGTGACACTGAAGCTGCTGTTAAGCCCCTTTTAAATACTCTTCAGCGGGATCCCTCATTATCAGTACGTAAGACAGCAGCTGAAACTTTGCTCTATCTTACAGACCGGAGATCGCTTCCTGAAATTAAGGAAGTGACAGGTAATCTGATTACCAGTGCTGATGGCGAAGCAGTTTTACACAAGTTGGCAGAGAGTTTTAGAGAGTTTACTCCACTTTTTAACGACCGTTTTAAAACTGAGCTCTTATTGTATGTCCTGGAGCAGGCCGGTAGTGCGTCTCTTCGCTCTGCGGTGCTGGATGCCTTTGAAAGGGCAGGGGTGTATGCCAGCGGGCAGGCTGCTTTAGTTGCTGATAAATTAAGGCAGGCTGATTCGCTCGATAAGCAGGCACTTTTTATCTTTGCCCTTGGCGCGATAGGCCCCGAGGCCAAAAGCCAGTTGCACGTAATTTTTTCGGTTTTGGCCGATTCTTCCACTTCTCAAGTCGGATCACATAAGCTTCTTAACGGCATATACGCCGAAATGAGCAGAGCAGAGCTTATTGAGTTAAGTGTCGGCAGGATCGCAGGCCTTGACGGTGTTGCTGAGCTTCGCAGGCAGTGTCCGCAGCTGTCTGGTTAAATCTAAGATCGCTAGCAGCACAACAAAGTTGGGATTCTCGTGGGGCGCTGCTAAAGCCACAAGGCATTAGTTAGCCTCAGATAGGATTAAAACAGAAATTTACCCGCGTTCATGTAGTGATCAGGTTTGATCGGTTAACATAGTGTTATCTTTCAAAAAGAATTAATTATCAGGGCAGATCTTTTTTAAGTAAACCAGTGCGTCGTGGCTGAGTTGCAGCCCAAGAGAGTTTTTGTATTAGTTATATCCGGACTTGTTACCCTTTAATAGAGAAATGCAGCCAGCTTGCTGGCTGCACATTGACTGCGGGCCAGCATAGATTGTTTTTACACCCGGCTTGCGCCGGGCGTACTCATCCCCTTATTAGCGAAAACGATGTGCACCTGACCACTGTTTAACGAGTAAACGCCCTATACGATTAAACCAGCTGCTTTTTATATAAGAACTTAGTTGCTTTTACGTTGCTGCCTAGGCTCGCTTATTAAACACCTCCCCGTGTGTTCATATTTCTGCGAAATTTACCCCCGCTAATTAATAACCAAGCAATCCTGATCTAGTGATACCCTGTAAACGCATAAAAGATTTTACTATTATTCGGACTATAATATTGCTCGGAAAATTAATAGGGACTATTATTCCGTGCGTGTAAAATACACCTGTGCATGAACGCGAGGATAAATTTGACCTATGCCTATCTTTCAAATAGATAATGGAAAACTTGTTAATATCGGGCAAACAGATTTTGCTAATGAAAAGGCTTTACAGAACCTCATTGAAGAAAATTTACAACCGGTTTTTAATTGCCGATTTGTTGCGTCTGAATTTTCAACCGGGCAACAGCATGCTGGTAGGATTGATTCGCTTGCCATTTCTGAAGACAACAACCCTGTAATCATAGAAAAAAAAAAGGTGGTGTCATCTGACTTAATTAATCAAAGCCTGTTTTATCTTTCATGGCTTCGCGATCATCGTGGCGACTTCGAGCTTGCTGCTAAAAAAAGGTTAGGAAATGCTGTAGAGATAGATTGGTCAGATATTAGAGTTATCTGCATTGCACCAAACTACAAAAGATACGATTTGCATGCCGTTCAATTAATGGGAGTTAATATTGAACTGTGGAAATATCGACTTTTCAGGAATTCAACGCTTTATTTGGAACAGGTTTTCCAAAAAGACAATGGGCCAACAAGTAGTGAAACGCCAGGCAAAAATCCAGTAATGGTTTTAGCAGGCAAGAAAGCCGCATTAACTCGTGCTACAGGAGTTTACACTTTTGAGCAGCACTTAAAGGGAAAACCACAAAGAACAAAAGAGCTGGTGATAAAACTTCAGGAATTTATCATGGGATTAGACCCTCAAATTGAGGAAGTTCCTAAGAAAAAATATATTGCATATAAAATATCTCAAAATATTGTCTGTATGGAGGCGCAAAGACAGCGAGTGCTGCTATACCTTAAATTAAATCCAAAAGAAATTAACGATATGCCGTCTAACTCAAGGGATGTGACA
>RFHI01000202.1 GCA_003696425.1 Candidatus Dadabacteria bacterium
GTTTTCCCCTTTTTCTTTCCCTTTTTATTTCTCACTTTCTGCTTTTTTCCCTCCTGGAAGCCCTCTTCCACCGGAGAGCTTCTGGAGCCCCCCTCCAGGGCAGGGAGATCCAGGTGTAACAGACGGGCGCGGCGGTACCAGAGATAGAGATCCTCTAAAGAAAGAATATCATCACGTGAACGATCGAGTTTGAACTCCAGTGTAAGTGTTACTTCAGTATCTCCCTGAGGAAAGATAAAGCGGTAATCTTCCTCACGGCTGTCAAAGTAAGCTGCCTCAGGATAGTTGGAAATAACCTTCCCACTTTTGCCCGCTAAATTAAAATTTATCGGTCGAAACCCTCTGAAATGATGGCGCTCATCCCGTAAATGAAGGTGTAATGTGATTTTTTTATCACTTACTTCTATGGACTGAACCGTGATCTCAGGAGTAGGAGGAGTAGACCGCCATATCACCTGATGAATGTTAAAAAGTATCACTGAAAAGCCAAGCATCAACAGACCGGCTCTGGGACGCAAAATAGACGTCAGCCAGTCAGGCCCCTGCACTGAAAGTGTGGCAAGACGGCCACGTCGGTAAGGATCTAATCCGTAATCCCTCCAGGATTTTTCTGATAAGTGCTCCATTGCAAAAGCAAGACTAAGATATGAACTGAGCAGCCAGCTGACACCGCTTACGATGGCACTTAAATAGTCAAAAAAAACTTCACGCCCATCAGGACTGGGGAGTGTAGTAATTATCACGGCAAGACTCATAAAACCAAATGGAGCAAGCTGAGCTTTAACAGGCAGAAGCCAGTCCTGCTGCACTATGTCTTGCGCAATTCGAAATGCTATTCGCCAGTTTCTTTCACCGGCAATCAGCGGAAAAAAGTAGAAAAAGTATTTAAAACCCAGATAAATGGCAGCAATCAATCCAAGGACTGAAAGAAACTTTACTAACTGGGGAACATTCAGAAAAAAGCCCAAGCCGGCCGGCACAGCAAAAATGAGCCAGAATGCCATACCAGTTATAAAGAAAGAAATAAAACTGCCTTCTCTCACACTATGTTTTCTGAGTTGTGAAATCCAATAATCTGTGACCAGATAAAAGAAAATAAGCTGTAGCACCCGCTCAGCAAGTGTAAGATACATAAAAACAGACGGGTCAGAACTCCCCAGCCAAACTCCGACAAGCGCTGGTATGATGATCAGCAGGTAAAGCAGTAAAAGTCTGTGGCGATCAAGATACAAAATGCCGGCGGCAAGACGATAGCCCTCAAGCGTCCTGTTGCGAATCTCTTCAAGGTGCTTGCCGGCATTATTTAATTCTTCAGTAGTCATTAGTTAATGTAAGTTATAAAAATTATCGCAGTTGTCAGCAATCAGCCGTAGATAATAATCATAATAAGTCTATGCGATATAACGGTGTTTTGCCCTGTGAATTATCAAATATCTCAAAAGATATACACAGAGCTGTACGATAATATTTAAAAGCTTTTATCTATCTCGCAACACCTTTTAAACTGATACTAAAGAACAGACGGATATAAGACAGGTCGTGAGGAGTTGTATTGGCCTGGTCGAATTTTCAAAAGGAATACGAATAATTGGATACCTTATTATTACTCGGCGACAAAGTAGAAAAGCTGGACAAGTTTCTGGCCAAAATGGGCCATAAAGCTATTGATGCCGGAAGGGGTGATAATCTCGCAGCAATAATATCCGAAAATACCTTTGACTTAATAATAATTAATCCAGGCGTGGACCTCGACCGGATCGAGCTGCTTAACTTTCTGCGTGATAATGATATGACCCGTGAGGTTCCAATCATATTTGTATATGAAGGGCTAAAAGAACAACAACAAATATCAGCGCTCGGTTATAAAAAAATAGAAATGCTGCTTGGACCGGTTTCAGTAGGTGTTTTGGCCAGTAGAATCGCAATGCAGCTCAGACTACGAAAATTCGCGGGACGCGACGCCTACGCAACACTCGGAGAAAAAAATGCAAGGCTGACCGAACTGAATGAGCGCTTTAAAAAAGAGCTCAAAGAAGCCCGCCAGATTCAGGAAAATTTGCTTCCTAAAAAACTTCCGGCTGATGAGCGCTTCCAGATTTCAATTGCATACAATCCTCTCGAAGAAGTGGGTGGTGACTGGTACTATGTGCAAAAAGAAAAAAGCGGAGTTTCCTTGCACTGCGCTGATGTGACCGGCCACGGACTCTCTGCAGCCTTTATTGGAAGTATGACAAAACTAGCGCTGGCGGCTGCGGACAAAGAAATGCCCGGGGAGCTGCTTACTGAGATGAACAGGTTAATGGCTTCTCAGATCCCTGAGGGAAAATTTGTAACTATGTTCAGTTGCCTTTACAACCCAGATACATCAGAGCTGCATTATGCACGGGCAGGACACCCACCGGCGCTTTTAGTGCGTGCAGCTGATAAAAGCGTCGAAGAGTTAAAGGGGGAGGGCTTTGCTCTCGGATTTCTTGATGACGCAAGCTATACATCACTCTCAACACAGTTAAATAACGGAGATGCAATTGTCATTTTTACTGATGGTTTGACTGAAGCTCAGAATCTGGCCAATGAAATGTATGAGTCTTCAGGACGCCTGAATAATATTCTGGCTGAATCTGTATCTAACAGTTCAGCAGAAGATATTTTACGTGCAGTCTTAAACGATTTCGAAGATTTCAGACAGGAGAGGATCCTGAAAGACGATATTACGGTACTGGTCCTTA
>RFHI01000203.1 GCA_003696425.1 Candidatus Dadabacteria bacterium
GCATTACATGCTCTGTGTAAATGCTGCCAACGCAGAAAAAGATTTTAATTGGCTTACATCCCATAATAAATTTAATGCCGAGTTTATTAACCGCTCAGATGAATACGGTCAGCTTGCGCTTCAGGGGCCGCTGGCTGAAAAAATACTGCTGAAAGTAGAAGGCGGTAGCGAGCCGGTACAGTTAAGCTACTTTGGCTTTGGGGAATTTGGTCTTGCCGGAATGAATTTAATTGTGGCGCGCACAGGCTATACCGGTGAGGACGGCTTTGAGTTTTTTGTGCCTAAAGATCAACTGGCCACTTTCTGGCAGGTGCTTATGCAGGCTGGAGAGCCGTTAGGGCTGGAGCCAATTGGGCTCGGTGCCAGAGATACCCTCAGGCTTGAAGCCTGCTATCCGCTGCACGGACATGAGCTTTCAGAAGATATTACAGCGATTGAATCCGGACTGGGTTGGATAGTAAAACCGAAAAAAGGCGACTTTATAGGCCGCGAAGTCCTTTCAGCTCAGAAAAAAGAGGGTGCCCCGCGCAAGCTTATAGGCTTTTTTGTTGAAGGGCGTGGCATAGCCCGCCATGGTGACCGGATTTTAAGTAATGCTGGTGAAGAGCTTGGGGTTGTGACCAGCGGCACAAAAACACCGACAGTTGATCGGGCCCTGGGGCTTGCGCTGGTGAGGAGTTCGGCACTTAACGAGGGCGACCACTTTAAAATTGAAGTGCGCGGAAGGCTTCTGGATGCACTTGTTGTGCCCACGCCTTTTTATAAACGCACTAAACGCTAGCAGTTTAATTTGATTTTTGATTGTTTTTAAGGAGTTTATCTTAAAATGACATATCCTGCTGAATGTAAATATACAAAAGAGCATGAATGGGCCCGTGAAGAAAATGGTGTCTTAACCTGCGGTATTACATCTTTTGCCCAGGATGAACTGGGAGAGATTGTTTTTGTTGAATTACCTGAAATTGGTAAAGAATTAAAACAGGGTGACTCTGCCTGTGTGGTTGAGTCTACTAAAGCAGCTTCCGATGTTTACGCGCCCGTAAGTGGCACAGTTAAAGAAGTAAATAGCGCCCTTGAGGAGACCCCAACTCTTATTAATTCCGATTCCTTTGGTGACGGTTGGATTTTTAAGCTTGAAAATTACAGCTCAGATGAGCTCAGCTCACTTATGAGTGCTGAGGAATATTCAAAGTACATAGAAGAAAAGAGCTAATTGCCGCAAGCTGTATTTCCCGTTGTGTAAAATAAATTAAAGGAGGCCTGATGAATGTCGCTCGCAATCTCTTTCAGGATAGAAATGTTATGGAACAGGTAAGTGAAAAACATGATGACTACAGCGACACGCTAATCCGGCGTCACATTGGGCCGAGTGAAGAAGAAAAAAGTAAGATGCTGCAGGAGGTCGGCTGTGAGTCGCTTGAGGCTCTAATAAAAGAAGTAGTCCCGGAGACTATACAGCTAAGGGACGCGTTTAAACTCAGCGGCTTTAACCAGCCCGTAAGCGAAAGAGATGCGCTTCGGGAGTTAAAAGAGATATTTTCAAAGAATAAACTTGAGCGCTCACTTATCGGCACAGGTTATACAGACTGTATAGTCCCCGCGGTAATTCAGCGTAACATCCTTGAAAACCCCGGCTGGTACACGCAGTATACGCCCTACCAGGCTGAAATTTCGCAGGGCAGACTTGAAGCGCTCTTTTATTTCCAGACCATGATCTCTGATCTTACCGCTCTTCCGGTAAGTAACGCCTCGCTTCTGGATGAAGCTACTGCCGCTGCTGAAGCCATGTCAATGAGCTATGGGATTGTCGCTAAAAAAGAGGGCTCAAAAAATGTCTTTCTGGTAGCAGACAACGTACATCCGCAAACACGCGCTGTTATTAAAACACGCGCGGACGCAGTTGGAATAGAAATAAGAGAAGTAAGCCCACAGGATGTTAGCTTTAATGGCAGCGAATTCGGCCTGCTTCTTCAGTATCCAGGCACTCTGGGAGATTTAAACAATCCTGAAAAGATTATCGAAGAGGCGCACAGAGCAGGGGTGCTTGTAACAGTAGCCTCTGATCTTTTAAGTCTTGCACTTATTAAAGCTCCCGGTGAGCTTGGCGCCGATATTGCGGTGGGAAGCGCCGGACGCTTTGGAGTGCCGCTTGGTTACGGCGGGCCGCACGCGGCTTTTCTGGCTACCAGGGATCAGTTTAAGCGCTCCGTGCCGGGGCGAATTGTCGGACTTTCGCGTGACAGCCGGGGACGGCCTGCTTACCGACTCGCTCTGCAGACACGTGAGCAGCATATAAGACGTGAAAAGGCTACCAGTAATATCTGCACTGCACAGGTGCTTCTGGCAATTATGGCAACTATGTATGCTGTCTATCACGGCCCGGAGGGCATAAGGCGCATAGCAAAGAGAGTGGCAGCACTTACTGCACGTCTTAGAGATGCGCTTAAAGAAGCCGGAATTAATGTAGCTTTTGAAAACTTTTTTGATACGCTTTATTTCCCGGAACTTGATGCCGCGTCTGTAAGGGCGCGGGCGGAAAAGGCCGGATTTAATCTCCGTTATCCGGAAAGTGGTGGTGTAGCGCTTACGCTTGATGAGAAAAGCACAGAGGGTGAGATTATTCAGCTGGCTCGGATTATCTCAGGGAAAAATCTTGCCCTGCCCGAGAGCAGCTCTGCCATCCCGCAGGCCTTAGAGCGCAAATCTTCCTTTCTTACAGCGGAAGTTTTTAACAGGTACCGCTCTGAAACAGAGTTTTTGCGTTACATCAAGCGGCTTGAGTCGCGCGATCTCTCGCTGGCGCAGTCGATGATTCCGCTTGGCTCCTGTACCATGAAATTAAATGCCACTTCTGAGATGCTGCCACTCTCGTGGCCGGAAGTTACAGATATGCATCCCTTTGCGCCGCAGGAACAGGCCCGTGGTTACAGGAGACTATTCTCTGACCTTGAAAAGGTGCTGGCGGAAATTACCGGCTTTGATGCTGTCTCGCTTCAGCCAAATGCAGGCTCGCAGGGTGAGTACAGCGGCCTGATTGCAATCCGCCGCTACCATAAGAGCCGTGGAGATGAAAACCGCCGGGTCTGCCTGATTCCGAAATCAGCTCACGGTACCAATCCGGCCAGTGCGGTCATGGCGGGCTATAAGGTAGTTGCTGTTGAGTGTGACCTGGATGGTAATATCTCGCTTGAAGACTTAAAGCACAAAACTGCTGAGTACGCTGCCGTGCTTGGGGCAATAATGATTACCTATCCTTCAACTCACGGTGTTTTTGAAGAAGAGATTGTGGAAATCTGTGAGAC
>RFHI01000024.1 GCA_003696425.1 Candidatus Dadabacteria bacterium
AAAAAGAGCTTTGCAGCAGGCTTTCAACCTGTCTTTCTGTTATCGGGGAGGAATCATGGGTTTTTATGGTAAAGGTATTTCCGCCATTGATTGTCAGGTCGTCCGCAATCGAGTCGCCGTTAAAATCACCAATTCCGTTTGCGCCAAAATGGTTTGACTGGTCCACCGGACTGCCCACGTTATCATTAAATGCCTGGTCAAGACCGAAGGTTCCTCCGTTCTGTATCGTTAGATTATCAAATGTTTCATTTTCAGTCACAGACGTGCCGCCGTTTACATCAGCTGTAAGCTGAATATCCAGGTCTCCGTCACTATCATAGTCATTAAGTCGCGCCTTGATATTAGCGGAGGTCGGGTTGAGTACTGTTACTGTTTTAAAGGTATCAGCTGCCTGGGTGTAATTACCATCGCTGCTTCCCAGATAAACCCTCAGGGTGATATTTGCTGAAGATGCAGTCCTTTGCGCAACTCTGAAGGCTGCTATATCGTCAATACCGTCATTATTTAAGTCTCCAACGAGAACACTTTTATCGAGAATAGTACCATACGCTATGTCGGAAAAGTTTTTGGTTGAGTTTGTAGTAGTACCAAGATCGGTGTATCCGGTAATTACATCGGTCTCAGTGCGAACATCTGCTGCAACAGTTCCCTCTGTGTTATAGCCGGCCTGGAACACAAAGCGTCCCTGTTCTCCGGCGAGCAGCTGCATGCCGTTAAAGCTGGTACTTTCAACTATACGGTTGTATTCTTTGTTAAGAGCCTGCGCTTCATTGTTAAGAGCGGTGCGCTGTTCGGTAGTATATACTCCGTTAGCTGCCTGCTCGGCCAACTCCCGCTGTCTTGTGACAATTTCGGACAGCTTGGAGAGTGTCTGGTCTGCAATCGATAAAAGGGAGATTCCGTCATTTAAATTCCGCACGCCCTGTGTAAAGACGCGTTTATCCACTGAAAGGGAGTTTGCAATAGCAAGTCCGGCAGCATCATCACTGGCGCGGTTAATTCGCTGACCCGTCGCAAGGCGCTGGTAGGTTGTGGCAAGTGCATCGGAGGTATCACTAAGCCTGCGCTGCGCCCTGATGGAAGCTATGTTACTGCGAATACTAAAACTGCCCACTACTGCTACACCTGTTCCATGGTGAACGGAATTACTTCTGCCGTAAGACCTGCCTCCTGCAAGCCCACAGTACTACATTTAATGTTATCGGCTATTTAGGGCATAAGCCTGAGTGGAGGGGGCTGTTAATTGTCCTATGATATTAAGGAGTTGAGCTGCTAACGTCTTTGTTAAAGAATTTAGGTTATTTTATGCTAATACTCTGAAATCTGTATTACAGGAGAAAAGTGCTCACAATGAAAACTCTAATAATTATCCCTGCCCGTTATGCATCCAGCCGCTTTCCCGGAAAACCGCTTAAACTGATAGCCGGACATTCGCTGATAAAACGGGTTTACATGCTTGCTGCTGCAGTCGGGGGAGTTGAGGCGGTTTATGTCGCTACTGATGATCAAAGAATAAAAACACACGTTGAAGAATTTGGCGGGAAAGCAGTTATGACACCGGTTGGCTGCCGTAACGGCAGTGAAAGAGTTTATGCGGCTCTTGATTGTATTCCGGAAAAGCCTGATACAGTAATTAACTTTCAGGGAGATTCAGTTTTAACTCCTCCGGTGGTGCTGAATGAGCTTGTATCATGTATGAAATCATTTCCGGAAGTTGAGGTTGCTACTCCGGCGGTGAGGTTAAGCTGGGACGAATACGAAAAACTGCTTGAGGCCAAAAAAGCTCAGCCTACTTCAGGAACACTGGTAGTCTGTAACAGAAATAATGACGCGCTCTATTTTTCAAGAGCGCTTATTCCGCATATAAGAAACCGTTCTGATACCGATAAATCCCCAGTTTGCAGGCATATTGGAATTTATGCTTACCGTTTGGAGGCTCTTAAACGTTATCTCGAGCTGGAGCCAGGCATACTTGAAGAGCTTGAAGGACTTGAACAGCTAAGACTGCTTGAGCACGCAGTTCCGGTAAGAGTTGTGGAAGTAGATTGCGGTGGACGAACGCTTTATTCGATAGATACTCCGGAAGATGTTGCGATAGCAGAAGAAATAATTAAAACTGAGGGCGAGCCTGTTAGTTTATCATGAAGCTTATACTTGCAAGGCACGGAAATACTTTTTCTTCGGGTGAAAAAGTTCTGAGGGTAGGCTCAAGGACCGATCTGCCACTTGTAAAGGAGGGACAAGAGCAGGCCAGGCGGGTTGCACAGTATCTTCTAGAAAATAACATGCTTCCTACCATGATTTGCTGCGGGCCGCTTAAACGGACCGTGCAGTTTGCAGAAATTATAAGTGAGAGCCTGAAAGGACAGTTCACTCTGCACGTTGACTCAAGGCTTAATGAGATCGATTATGGATGCTGGGAGGGACTGACTAACGAAGAGATTATTGAGCGTTTCGGCAGAAAAGCCCTTGAGAACTGGGATCGCCACAGTATTTTTCCGCCGGATGCAGATTGGAAACCATCTGAAAAGCATTTAATTGAAGAAGTAGAGAGTTTTACCGCCGAACTTACAGCGTCAGCTAAAGATGATGATATCTGCCTGGCAGTAAGCAGTAACGGTCGACTGAGGTATTTTCTGATGCTTATACCAGGGGAATTTGAGCGCCGGAAAGAAAGCGGAGACTTTAAAGTAAAAACCGGCCATATCTGTGAGCTTGAGTTCATTAGCGGGACCTGGAGAGTTAATTACTGGAACCGGGGTTGCTAAGCGGGTGGTCTTTGCTGTGACTGCAGGCTGCATAGGAAAGCTGAACTTGTAGGGCATATGCGTCCACGGCGACGTTGCCGCCGACGAATTTTATTCTTCAAAGCTTTTGCTGGCAGCAGGGTGCCGGAAGCTGATAGCGGGAAAACAGTAACCAGTAAACGGTG
>RFHI01000204.1 GCA_003696425.1 Candidatus Dadabacteria bacterium
AATCTGAACCTTTGACTTTTATTCTCTGGAAGCTGAATCATTACTCCAATAATTTTATTGCCCAGCAGCTTTTGTATGCCATTGGCAGTGAGGGCAAGCACCCTGCAGGTGTTGATCGGGGGCTAAAAAAGCTGCGTAGCTATGTTATTGATCTGGGATTCAGGCCCGAAAATTTTGCAATCGTGGATGCGTCAGGTTTAAGTCATTCAAATAGGCTCTCTGCTGCAATTGTTACAAGGGCCCTTAGGAATATTATTCAGGATAGCGCTATAAGACCCGAGTTTTTAAGCTCGCTATCAGTGCCGCTAAAAAGTGGCACGCTTGAAGAGCGTCATGTGGGCCAGGAGGGACTGCTGGTACGTGCTAAAACGGGAACGCTGTCAGAAGCAACCGGGCTGGCTGGCATCTTAGAAAATAGAGCCGGAACTTTGTTTGCCTTCTGCATTTTACAGAATGGAGTTAAGTCTCGTGCTAAAGCGCACAAGCTTGATGATGAATTTGTATCAATCGTAGCCGGTTCAGGTGTATGAGCGGATTATATAGGATATCATTTTTGATTTTTTCATTAGCTGCACTTTTTCTGCAGGACGTGGCAGCTCAGCCTGCTGGCAGGCATCCTGCTTTTGTCGTTCCAAAACAGATGCGTTCCAGGGTTAATTTCTGGATAGATATATTTACTCGCTATGGTAAGTATCAGGAGGTAATTCATCACCGTGATTATCCGTACGTAATTTACGATGTGCTTGATTTCAGTAAGGAGGCTGAGCGTATGTCTCCTGTGGCGTTGGAACGTTATCGTAAGAAAAAAGTTAAAGCGCGCGTAAAGGAGATTGAGAAAATATTGAGTAAGCTCGCTAACGGCAATCCGCCTTCCAATCAATTCGAGCAGAATATTGTAGATCAGATGCACTCTCTCGGGCGTAGTAGAACCAAATACAAAAAAGCTCGAGAAAAGAGAATGGTTCGAGCTCAGACTGGTATTAAAGAAAAATACCGGCAGGCGCTTATTCGCTCCGGCAGGTATCTGCCGGTAATTGAGAATATTTTTGTAAGGGAATATAACTTGCCCGTTGAATTGACCAGGCTTCCTTTTGTCGAGTCATCCTTTGATTACCGAGCTTATAGTTCTGTAGGTGCGGCAGGAATCTGGCAATTTATGCGCCGTACCGGGCGACTTTATTTAACAGTTAATGGATTAATTGATGAAAGACGCGATGTAATAGAGTCAAGCCGGGCAGCAGCCAAGTATTTACGCAATGCCTACAGGGAGCTCAGAAGTTGGCCGCTTGCTATCACTTCTTATAACCACGGTGTTTATGGGCTAAAAAAGAAGATAAAAAAACTGGGCACTCGCAATATTGTTTCAATAGTTGAGAATCGCAGGGAGCGCGTATTGGGCTTTGCGTCCAACAATTTTTACGCGGAATTTTTAGCAGCACTTGATATTTATGATAATTATCACAGGTATTTTCCCGGGATTAGGCTAGAAAGACCTGTCCGAGTTGTAGAGTACAGGTTGCCCTATAGAGCCTCTGTAAAATATGTCAGCAGAAAACTTGGAGTATCAGTTGATGAATTGAAGCGGGTTAACTACGCAATTCTGAAGCCAGTTTGGAGTGGACGCTATAGGATCCCGGCCGGATATAAACTTAAGGTGCCACTTAAATACGCAGGGAAACTTGGTGCTCTTAAAGTGCCGGAGACTACCTTTCACGCTACTGCGCCGGCAAGCAGTGCTGTTTATGGCGGCGTTGTTTACAGAGTAAGACGAGGGGATAGCCTGTACAAAATTGCTAAAAAGTACGGAATATCAATTAAAGAGCTTAAGCGTATCAACGGCCTTCGTTCTAACGTGGTCAGGGTTGGTCAGATGTTGACTGTTAGACCGAGAAGGCCGGTCAAGAAACAAACATTTAGTAAAACGTCATACCGCAGCAGTTCATATCGTGTAAGGCGTGGAGATACCCTATCGGGTATAGCTGCCCGTCACGGTATGAGTGTGCGTGAATTGAAGCGCCTTAATAAATTAAAGAGTAGTAAAATCAGGGCGGGGCAGCTGCTGAAGCTAAGCACCAGGGCGGCAGCACCAAATGCCGGTAATAAAAAACCAAAAATTTACAAAGTGAGGAGAGGCGACACCGTTTGGTCTATCAGCAGAAAGTTTGGCGTATCAATGCTAGAACTCAGGGCTGTGAATAACCTCAGAGGCACAAAACTCAGAATAGGTCAGCGTTTGGTTATACCTTAGAATCTACCACTTAGTGACAGCAGTAGTTAGGTATTATGCTGCCGGCTGTTCATGAGCTTGCTCAGGCTCCTGGCTGCCAGCCTCTTTTTCAAGCTCTTCTCTTGGCACTGAAATGGCTATGGCTTTTTTAATAAAGAATTTTTTGCCGTCCGTAAAATCAATGTCTTGCAATTTTTCCTCAACTGCTTCAGCTATTTCTTCAGGGAGATCCGCAAAGCTGTAGAGCTCGCGCAGGTTAAAACGCTTTACTTTTTCAGCAGCCTCCGGACAATGCTTTTTTAATAATTCTCTAAAGGTTTCTTCTGAGAAGTTTTGATTCGACCCATGCCCTATATAAAAACGCACGTCTTTTTTGGGAGGTAGAGAACGTTTTTTGATTTCTTCATGCCCGCCTTCCTCTTGAGAGTACTCAATGCCAGAGCTTTGCTCTGCTTTAGCAGTGTTTGTGTGAGCCTCTTTATGTTTATCAGACTGGCTGGCTCGATATTTTGAAGCACGCGCAGCCCGGGCGTTAGCTGCAATCAGCCCGGATATACCGCCCCCACTGGAACTTAAGAACGAGTCAGCAAGTAATGCAATTAACTGGTGCGAGTTTTCAGAGCGCTCAATTTGACTGACAAAAATCTGTAATTCAGGGTTCTTACTGAGATCAAGCTCAGAAGCCTGTTCTTCAAGTAGTTTAAAGCGACTCTCAGCCAGTTCCTCTTCTAATGGAAGTTCTCGTTTCTCGAATTCAAAATCTGCTATCTTTTTAAGATAATGAAAATTAGTGATATCAACTGGAGAAATTAAGTTTACTACTGTTGATACAGTAGGGCCTTCATCCGAAGCTCCTACGCGCTGAAAATACACCTCGGGATCATCATGAATCGAATAGTTTACTAACATCTCGAAATTTGAAAGGTCAACTGAGCGACCGGAAATATCGGTAACGATCATAACATCAAGCTGGCCATTTCGTACTTTCCTGGCTGTGCTGTTCACACGATGGCGCGGAACTCTGCCAACAAGCTTACGGGCTTTGATCCCCTTCTTTTTAAGCATTACCTCTAAAAGATCTGTATCGGATGGCAGGTTGCAATAAACTATGGTCGCCGGAAACTTCATTGATTCCAGAATAGCAGCGAGCGCATTGGGTTTTGCCAGTAAATCAGTACCTACATCATAATATATATGATGGCACTCATTTATCGATTGTAACTGCTCTTCAATTTCAAGAGAGAATGCATCTGAGAAGTGCTTCTCAATTATAACGCTATCAGAAAGATCGGGTGTAGAACCTAGGGCAACAAAAGTTGTTTTTCCCGCTAACTTTTCAAGCAGTGCATCAAGCTCGCCGCTTTCAAGGGATAAACTAAGATTATCAAGCACCAGATATAATAACTGTCCTCCTGAGAAAGCTTCATTTTGAAGAGCCTCAAGCGCTTCCTGCGGAGTACTTATAATCACATCGCAATTTGATGAGCTGCTTAGTTCCGATAGTGTGCAAACCTCAAGACCCAGCAAGGACAAACGACCAGCGGTGGCGCCTGAGGAGGCAGAGTCGTCTACCAGAACCAATGCAAGCGGGCCGGCGCCTGACTTAACTTTGGCCGCAGCAATAGCAATGGCACAAGCTGTGCGCTTACCAGATCCCGCAGGGGCAATTAATACAGAGTTCTGTGGGGATAGAAGTGCCGGTAAAGCTTTGGACTGAAGTTCTGTTGGACGTTCGTATCCTACAGAATGAACAGCCTCAACTACTGCTTCGGATTCCACTAGTTCTTCAAATGATAGACTATCCCCCTTAGGCTTGCTATTAGTATTATCTTTTGATTTTTCATTATTATTTTGCATTTCTACTTTCCTGCATGTGTTGTAGTTTCTAATATCAGGTTATAAACTTTACAAATTATGACTATTCATAAAGCCAGTACGCCGGAATCGCCCGGACAAAGCCAAACAGGCTTAAGTATCAAGGATAAGCTGACAAGCACTGAACTGACTGCTGACCCATGGGTGCTGCAAAGCCACAGATGCCTGAGAGCATTACTTATTATCCGTTTAATTACAGCACTTGTCGTTTTAAGTTTGTCCGGCTGTTCCATCGCGGACACTACCGTTTTTCCTAAAGCGCTCGATTCAAAATCGGATTCTGTCGCGCAACAGGCTAAAGCCAGCCAATCCTCAAGTGTAATAACGCTAGAGGACTCAAGTAATAATGCAAATTCAGGTTTAATTCAATCGGGCAACGATAATATACCCCCTTCCAGTCGGGCAGTTACTGAGGTGAATAAGGCAAAACAGAAATCTGTTCCATATCCTCTTGAAATGATAGGCCTTTTTCCTTATCCAGGGGATTCGGGACTTTTGTCACTGAGCCGAAACGGCAAACTCTGGAAATGGGATCTCAGCACCGGTGCCAGAAGAGAGGTTTTTGAGCTAAAAAATTATGTTGAGGTAGGTGCTTATAACCGCAAAGCGGGGATTTTAGCGTTATCGACCGGCTCAGATGTTTATCTTTTAAATATTAACCGGCATGCGTTGATTAATAAACTATCAGCTGTGCCGGCCAGGATTACCACCATGGCGTTCCAGGAACGTGAGCAGACATTATTAATAGGTGCTGCTGACGGGAGAATATATCGCTGGCATTATAATACCGGGAGAAGCAGGCTTGAACGCTACATTGGGCATAGTTCAATTGTATCAGCAGTTGTTGCGCACCCCTATGGCAAACTGTTTTTTTCTGGTGATTGGGACGGGGGGCTTAATGCGTGGGTTGCCTATGAGTATCGGGAACAACCGGATCTGCTATCCGAACTTATACCAGGTAGCCAACTACAGACTGAGCTTACGACAAGGGTGCGAGCTCGCCGTAGAGGAGATGCCGGCATAGAGAAACTACTGATTACTCCAAATGGGGAGGTGCTCTTTGTAATTCTTCAGGATGGTGGGATTGAGCTCTGGGAGGTAAGAGGATTTTCTCGTCGTTTATATGAAAAGCAAGTTCATCGGGGGATGATTTATGACGCAGCTCTTAGTTCTGATGGTTCGGTTCTCGTTACTGCAGGCAGGGACGGGTTTATCAGAGTTTGGAGTTATCGTAAGGTTAAAAAAGGAATCTCACAGCCGGCAAAATATGTATTAAAGAAACTCAATGAAATTAGGCTTGAGAACGTTTCTGCCCTTATATTATCAGGCAAACACACGTTAATTGCCGGAACTAAAAACGGGAGATTGTTGTCTGTCGATTTACCACGAAGCAGGGAGACTGAACGGTTAGAGGACTAAATATCAATGGCACGTCGCTTATTAATAACAACATTTCTAATTGTCGCTCTTGATCAAATCAGTAAAGGACTTATTTTAAAATATGTTGGACCGGGAGAGGTTATAGAAGTAATCCCGCGAATTTTCAACTTGACTCTGACGTTTAATAAGGGGGCAGCTTTTGGTTTTTTGGCAAATACTTCTGATACAGTTCGCTTAATGGGACTTTTCGTAGCAACAGTTACGGCTCTTTCGGTGGTCGGATACTTTTTAATGCGTGAGTATCGCCAGGATGCTTGCGGACAAATTGCCCTTGCGATGGTTCTGGGAGGGGCATTCGGCAATATTATTGATCGCTTAAGATTTGGTGCAGTTGTTGATTTTTTGGATATCTATTATTCCAGTTACCATTGGCCCGCATTTAATATTGCTGATAGCGCCATTTGTATAGGTGTTGCGGTACTGATTTTGAAGCGGCCGGCAAAAAAGGACCAGATCACTCCCGCAGGGGAGTTGGGGGAGTTTAATGGAAGCTAATATAGCGGAGTAAGCTTAAATTTTGGGGTGTTACTATTTTGCTTTCACTGTTAAGGTTTATTTAGTAGAATTTTGAGACGGGGTTATAACTTTGTGGGGTTTTTAAATGACACTTGGATTTAAAGCGGAGAAACTGATAATTAAGGCCTGCAGTTTGATCAGCATAGTTTTTTTTATCTCAGCGTTCTGCGGCTGTAGTGCAGGTAGTCCGACAACTGAAGAAGGAGTAGTGTTAGGCAGTGCAGCCGGGGCAGGCCTTGGTGCTGTAGTTGGTCACCAGGTGGGACATGCCGGTGAAGGTGCTGCCGTTGGTGCTACTGCTGGAGCTGTTACTGGTGCCATTATGGGTAAAAGTTATGAAAGCCGGGCCAAAGAGCTTGAGGCTCAGGAAGAGATGCTAAAGCGGCAGGAGTTAGAGATGGAGCGACAGAAGCGTGAAATTGAGGACATCAAGCGCCAGAAATACTACAACGATGCGCTTAAAAAGTATGAGAAGCATCCTACGCGGAAAGAACATGAGGGTGGCAACGATTTTAAATATTAGATTAAAAAGTAATAGTACTCTTATAGAGTAAAAAGCTTAATGAAGGAGTGTTTAGAAATGAAAATCTCGAGGGTGTTAACACTTATAATTCTGCTTGCGTCAGGCTGCACGCAACCGGGGGAAACTACCAAGATGAGTGCTGCAACTGGAGGAGTTCTCGGTGCCGGACTGGGAGCTATAGTCGGCAACCAGACTGGTAGCGCCGCTTCCGGTGCAGTAGTGGGAGCGCTGGCAGGTTCTGCAACAGGAGCAGCGATCGGGAACGCAATTGAAGAGAGAGAGAAGGCACTGGCTACTCAGGATGAGGCGATTGAGCGGCAGGAGCAGCTTATTCAGGCTCAACGAAAGGAAATTGAAGAATTGCGCAAAGCCGGAAGCGACAGCATTTCCTTTCGGCGTGACGTGGCAAGCAGCCCCCGTAGCTATAAATCGGCGCGCGCCAGTCTAAGCAACAGAGATTCGGCTGCTGTTAACGGTGCTTATGCTAAGGGGGTAAGAGAAAAAGATCTTGTGACCAACAAAAAGAATCCATATAAGCCGGCTTTTATTTCAAGAAACTCTGCGGGTGTTAATCAGCAGCAAAATCTTAGTGCCGAAAATAATGTTAAACCTGGGATGATTACGAGAGTTAATCCAGAGGCAGCAGTTGAACCTGTTTCCGATAACTGTAAAAAAGCCGATCAGGAGGTTAAACAAGCCAGACGATCGGTCGAAGTAGCCGACAGACTTTTCCACTATCGACGAGCGCTGAGGCTATGTCCGGACAATCCCAGCTTTCACAATGGCCTTGGTGAGGTGTATTTATCGCTTAACCGCATCGAGGATGCCAGGTTCGAATTTAAAGAGGCACTAAGAATAGCCCCCGGTTATGCACCAGCTAAAAATAATCTGGCGCTGCTTACGGAGTAATTAGTAGCTACTTTCGTTGCGTAATACCTTGTTTTTAAGGAGTGTGTAAGGCATGGATTGTAAGCGCATTCTAATATTATTGGCTTCTTTTTTCATTTGTTCATGTGAGGGGGGCCAGGTTGGGACAACTGAGAAAGGGGCGATTGCAGGTGGTGCGCTGGGTGCCGGCCTTGGAGCAATCGTAGGGCATCAGAGCGGTCATTCCGGTGAAGGGGCTGCCATTGGCGCAGCTATTGGAGCTCTTTCAGGAGCAATAGCCGGCCATGGTATTGAGAAGCAGGAAAAACAGATTGAGGAGCAGGAGAAGAGGCTGGCTGAACAAGAGCGGCTTATTCAAGAGAATAGGAAGCTACTTGAAGAGCTTAGAAGTCGCGGGGCTGATGCCCGCACAACTGAGCGTGGAGTCGTTGTTAATTTGGGGGACGTCTATTTTGAATTTGACAGTGATAGGCTGACCGCAGAGGCGCGCGACACAATTCGTAAAATAGCTGAAGTATTGCGTGATGCGCCGGAGAGACATGTGTCTGTAGAGGGGCATACAGATTCGATCGGAACTTTTGCCTACAACCAGGATCTATCCGAACGCAGAGCAAGGTCAGTTGCAAGCGAGCTTGTATATGACGGCATAAGCCGTCAGCGGATTTCAACCCGAGGTTTTGGTGAAACACGGCCAATTGCATCTAATAAGACAGCGGCTGGACGCAGAATGAATCGCAGGGTTGAAGTAATCGTTGAGAATCCGCACCGCCATAACTACTAACCGGCTATTGCCTCTTTTTCTTTGTGAACCACGACTACCGGTGCTTTTCCTTCCTTCACCACTTCCGGTGTTATAACGACTTCTTTAACTTGAGGATTGCTGGGGATATCATACATAACATCCAGCATGCAGTTCTCAATTATAGTCCTAAGACCTCTGGCGCCGGTCTTTTTATCAAGGGCCTGTTTTGCTATTGCCGCAAGAGAATCTTCAGTAAAAACTAAATTTACGCCTTCCATTTCAATTAATTGTGTATACTGCTTGACCAGCGCATTTTTCGGCTTTGTAAGAATTTCAATCAACGCAGCTTCATCCAGGCTTTCTAGTGCAGCTATTACCGGGATACGCCCAATAAACTCTGGAATAAGCCCGAATTTTAGAAGATCTTCTGTTTCAACCAGCTGAAAGCAGTTTTGGTCTTTTTCATCGATTTCCTTTTCTTGGCTGGCTGTTCCAAATCCAAGGCTGCGCTTGCCTGTGCGTTGTTTTATGATCTTATCAAGTCCGTCAAAGGCTCCACCCAGAATAAACAGTATGTTGCTGGTATCAATTTGGATAAATTCCTGCTGGGGATGCTTTCGACCCCCTTTAGGGGGCACGTTAGCGGTCGTTCCCTCGATGAGCTTTAAAAGCGCCTGTTGAACTCCTTCACCTGATACATCACGTGTAACAGAGGGGGTATCGCTCTTACGTGCTATTTTATCTATCTCATCAATATAAACTATTCCGCGCTCTGCGCGTTCAACATCGTAATCAGCTGCCTGAAGCAGGTTTACAATAATATTTTCAACATCTTCCCCAACATAACCGGCTTCAGTAAGACTGGTAGCATCAGCTATGGTAAATGGCACGTCAAGGATTCTGGCGAGTGTTTGTGCCAACAAAGTCTTACCACATCCGGTTGGACCAACTAGAAGAATATTTGACTTTTGGAGTTCAACATCGCTACGTGAGAACTGGTTGTTTTTTATGCGCTTATAATGATTATGCACTGCTACCGAGAGAACTTTTTTGGCTCGTTCTTGCCCTATGATGTAGTCATCAAGTGAGCTTTTGATATCTCTGGGAGTTGGAACCTGTAAGCGAGGGGAATAGGAGGGATCGTCCTCTAATTCTTCTGTGAGTATATCGTTACAGAGATCAACACATTCATCGCATATATAGACACCAGGTCCTGCTACTAATTTCCTTACTTCATCCTGGTTTTTTCCACAAAAAGAACAGATTAAGTTATTAGTTGATTTGTAGTCCCTGCCCATCTTGTCCTACTCTAAAAACCTGTTTTTTAAAGTGGCAGGTTAAAAAATACCTGCCCTCTAACCTGTTACACTTAAGATGCAGCTGGAGGTCTCTTCGACGCCTCAATCTGTATAAGCGCTCTGGAGTGCCTGTTGGATATATCGCTACATCACTACTAATACTTATTATTTCGGCAAAATTCAGGGGGTTCTTAAGTGCTGTTTGAAGAAGCGGCCATAACCATATCCAGCTATTGCACCTTAACTAACTGATATATCAGGAGCTTTTTGATGAAGAAGCCATACTGTAATAAGCTATGCCCATTATGGCAGAACTGCAGTTTAACAGAATGTCACGTACATCAAAGATACGTTCGGGGTGTATCCCTTGTAGTATTTCATCAAATACCGCCAGTGCCGCAGAGTAAAATGCGGCAGAAAAAGACAAGCTGGGTTGAGCAGATTTAGATAGCCAGTTTGTTGCCTGATAGCCCACTGTTGAGTAAAGCAGAATATGTATCAACTCAATTTTATGGTCGCTTTTAAAGGCGATAAAAAGCGTTAGCAAAAATGCTAAGATTGCAGCAGCATTAATAACTTGCATGCCATTGTTTTTAAGCGAACGTAAAAGGGCCATTAAAAAAAGGAGGGCATAATACAAAAAAGGAAGGGAGCATACAATCAGCGATACAGGATAATACTTGTAAAAAATAGGGCTAAAGATTCTTTCGAGCGGTCTACCTAAGGGGACAAGTGTAATAATTAAAATAGTTATCAAAATTGTACGTGCTTGAGACGATTTCACAGTCATAATATATTTTAAACCTATAAACAGCTACTATGCTATGTTTGCGTTGGGCAAATGGAGGGGATTAAAATGTATTCATAAATTAAGAACGCTGGCATTAATCTGTTGTTGTGTGGTATCTAGATCATGGTAACAAGTTAACAGGTCGCTTGCATTCTATCAATTGGCTTTATAAAGGGATGGCGCTATGGAAGAACAAAATTTACCTTTTAAGAAAGGTGATCGCGTAAAGCGAAAAGACGGAAAAGGGGCACTTGGCATTGTAGAGGATATTCGCGAAGAAGTTACTAAGAAAGCTGGAGACCCGGATGAGCAGGGATTGTTGGTTAGTGTTCAGTGGGATAATGGGACGTTTTCATATTTTGCCCCTGAGAGCCTTGAGGCTGTGAAAAGCTGAAACGCTTTTCCCTGCCTTCTACTAATCTTTTTAGGTTGTCACGGTGGCGATAGGTTATTAATAGGGCCATATATACCAGTGCCCAAAAGACACTATCTGAAGTGGACAAAAAAAGCGCAACAACCGGAAGGCTCAGTGCAGCAGCTACCGAGGCCACCGAAACTATTCTGCTAAAGACGAAGACTGTTATAAACACAGCAAGCGCTACCGGTATCACAGTCGGGAAAAAGAAGATCAGCGCTCCTAAAGTTGTTGCAACTCCTTTTCCGCCTTTTAGCTTGCCGGGTATAGAAAAGCAGTGCCCACTTACAACAGCGACAGTTACTAACGCATGATAGTAGCTTTGATCACTAAGAGAGGAGGCAATAAGTACAGCAAGTACACCTTTGAGTACATCTATTACAAGCGTGTACAGTCCGGCACGCTTTCCTAATGTACGAGCTACATTGGTAGCTCCAACATTTCCGCTTCCAACGCTTGAAATATCAATACCACTTAAGCGGGCAATAAGATATCCACTGGGGAAGGCTCCTATTAGATAAAAAGGCAGCAAAGAAAACAGTATTAAGAAGTTTTCTAGCATTTAACCTTATTAAGATTTACCCGAACAGGCAGCGCGGATGCTCTCAATTGCTGCTGCTCTGTCACTTGCTCCGAATATATAGGTTCCGGCAACAAATACATTAGCTCCAGCCTGATAACATTTTGCCGCTGTTTCAGCATTGATGCCGCCATCGACTTCAATATCAAAATTCAACCCCAAGCGTTTACGCTCCAGGTTTAATTTTTCAATTTTAGCAGTGCAGGCTGGAATAAACTGCTGTCCGCCCCATCCCGGGTTAACCGTCATAACCAGTACCAGATCGCTAACCTCCAGCAGCGGGAAGATAGTTTCTACAGCAGTGCCGGGATTAATAGCTATACCGTTTTTTACACCGAGCTCTCTTATGGCAGTCAGCGTGCGGTAAAGATGACGGTCAGCCTCCTGATGGATAATAAGCCGATTAGCTCCTGCTGCTGCAAAGTCAGCAATATGTCTTTCAGGTGCATCAATCATAAGATGCACATCTAAAAACAAATCAGAGAGTCTGCTTGCAGCAGCTACCATGTTGGCACCAAAGGTAATTGGCGGCACAAAGGAACCGTCCATGATATCTAGATGAAGCCAGTCTGCTCCTGCTGATACTACTGACTGGATCTCAGAAGATATCATTCCAAGATCTGCTGCCAGAAGAGAAGGTGCAACTGTTACTGTATTTTTACTCATGATGATTTACTGTACTCTATCCATATTAACCAAATCGGACTCCGCGGTCGAGAGAAAACCCCTTTAAAAATTCTGAAACCGGCATTCTTTTTTTGCCTGCCAGCTGAACTTCCAATAGCGAGAGAGCCCCGCGTCCACAGCGAACCAGCAGCATATGCCGATCAACTGAGATAACCTCACCGGCGGTGGCAGCTGAGCTGTCTTCTAAAACTTTGGCGCGGAAAATCTTAAGTCTTAGCTTGTTAAGCTGCGTGTATGCACCGGGGAAAGGATTAAGTGCGCGTATTTGCCTTTCGATTTGAGCAGCGTTTTTCGACCAGTCTATGGCAGCATCATCAGCTGTAATCTTGTGGGCATAAGTTATTCCATCTGTTGGCTGAGGAGTTGGAACAAGCTTGCCTGAGATAATAGAGTCAAGATTGTCTGTCAGTAACTTAGCTCCCAGAGTTGCCAGCCTGTCATGAAGAGTTTCAAAAGTATCATCATTACCAATCGGAGTTTTACAGGTGGTGTACACCGGGCCGCTATCAAGGCCGGCCTCCATTTTCATAAGTGAAATGCCGGTTTCTTTATCTCCGGCCATAATCGCACGTTGAATTGGCGCGGCTCCGCGCCAGCGCGGAAGGAGTGAGGCATGAATATTAATAAAACCAGCCGGACAGATATCGAGTAACCACTGAGGGAGTATCTGCCCGAAGGCTGCTACGATTCCGATATCGGGTGGACCAAACTCCGTAAACATATGCACAAAGTGTTCCCGCTCTTTTTTAATGTTTTCAGGTTGCAGTAGCGCTATTTCGTTTGCGAGGGCAACTTTTTTTACAGGGGAACTAAGTAGCTTATTGCCGCGGCCGGCTCTGCGATCCGGTTGTGTAACAACAACGACAGGTTTATATTTCTCTGAATCTATTAGAGCTTTTAATGGCGGTACTGCAAAATCAGGAGTGCCGAAATATGCGATTTTAACCATTGGCCGGTGGTTGTGGATTAGGATTATAGTGTTTTTTACACCAGCGTCTGAACATCTCTCGCTTTAGTCTGCTCATACGATCAATAAAAAGAATACCATCGAGATGATCAATTTCGTGCTGTATACAGATGGCCAGCAGTCCATCAGCCTCAATGGTAAATTCCTCTCCCTTTGGGTTCATGGCTTTGCAGACAATCTCCTCGTGTCGCTTGACCGTATCGCGATAACCGGGGATACTGAGACAGCCCTCTTCGGAGTTAGTACTTCCGCTGGCTTCTACAATCTCAGGGTTAACAAGGTACAACAGATCATTCCGCTCTTCACTTACATCAATAACTGTAACCCTGTACATAAAGCCGACCTGTGGGCCGGCCAGTCCGATACCGTGCGCAGCATACATGGTATCAGCCATATTACGAAGAAACTGCTCAAGATCACTATTAAATTCACTTACCTCTGAGCAAACTTCTTTTAGCCGTGGATCCGGGTATTTCACAATTTCCAGAGTTGCCATGTCATTAATATCTTATCATAAATTCAGCATGGGCCGCTAGCATCTCAGGCCCAGGGACAGTTTGAGCGGTTATTGACGGTTTGTTGGCGTAAATATACAGTTCTCGGGCGTTATTTTACCGCGATGATAATGTCATACGAATTCAGGAAAAAGTTCACATTAGCAGTAATTATTATTATTGCACTTGCGCTCTGCTATCGGGCCGTACTTATTTATCAGAGCTCTGTCGGAAGAGGATCGGAGTTATCTGTAGTACAATATTTGTTTTTTGTACCCGTCTGGGTTGCGGTAGTATATGCTCTTTGGCCCGTCGAGCGCATACTGCGTTTGATTTTATTGACTGTTTTGTGTTTTGCAGGATTAGCCGGTTTTATTGCTTTTCGTATAGATGTATCCGGTGATTCGTCCTTTGTTGTATCAAGATTAAGTGACGATGATCTGGAGTCCAGCTCACGCATTTTACGTAACCGTATTCGCGAACTTACCAAAGTTTATGGCAAAGTGGGCATTAGCCGCTATTATGATGCAATTGTTTCTGTTAAAGAGGCCAATGAATTTTTTAAAAACAATCCTGAGACCCCGGCTGTTGTCTGGGGCTCAAAGCGTTGGATAAATATTACCGTACGGGGTGTGCGCTCCTTGAGGTTTGATGAGTTTAAGCTCGCCGGAATAAAGGGTAAGCTTCCGTTTTTCTGGATAAATACAGTTCCTGCAGTTGGCCTTTCGTTTAAACCTGAGCTTGGAACGGCCCGCTATCTGGCAGCTCTTTTTGCGGCGCTGGCAACGCCCATTGAAGGTAGCAGCTTAAAGGAACTAGCTCTGAGAGAACAGAACTTAAAGGCAGCTGCTTCACTGCGCGAGACCTGGACAAGTTTTGAACATAGAGGCTACGCGCTCTGGCTGCTTGGAAACCAGTATGTAGTGGAAGCGTTTAGCCAGAATCCACCGGAAATTTCCGGGCTTGACTGTGGTATCAATTCATACATAAAAGCCGGAAAGTATCTGCGCGTACAGGATAATCCTGAATTTTATGCTGCCATTAAAAACAATCTGGCTATCAGCTATTATTTAAAAAGCGTGTTAACTAGTCAAAAAGGCCTTCTTAAGCTTGCCAGGGAAAATTTTTTACTGGCCGCCCGCGCCGGATGGGTAACTAATCCCTATAAATTTAAGTTTGTTGCGCCGCAGATTGCAGCTGGAAATCTTAAAAAACTTATGCGTATTAAAAAGAAAAAACGAAAGGAAAACCTTGCAGAATGAAAATACTATTTAATATTGGGAGAGTGTTTTGCAGCATTAGCTTTTCAGGTTTGGTATTTTGGCTGCTTATGCCGGCCACGTATTTATGGGCGGCCGACCAGGATAAATCGGTAACAGTAGGGGTAATACTGCCTCTTACCGGTGAAGGTGCTTTCTGGGGAAAGAATGCCAGGAATGCAATTACTATGGCAGTTGAAGATGTTAATAAAGCCGGAGGGATTAATGGCCGGCCACTCAGGGTGGCGATTGAAGATGGAAGGTGTAACGGGCGGGACAGTCTGACTGCGTTTAATAAGCTTGTAACGGTAGACCGGGTTAAGGTTGTTATCGGAGAAATCTGTTCAACAGCCTCAATGGCTATGGCCCCAATTGCTCAGCGGAAGAAGATAGTGATGATTACGCCGTGTTCTGAGGGGCCGGGGATAACAAAGGTTGGAGATTATATATTTAGAACCTGGTCTCCAAACAACAGGCAGGGCCGCATAATGGCTGATTTTACCTTTGACCAGCTGAAAATTAAGCGGGTAGCTGTTCTTTCGATATTAAATGATTTTGGCAAGCCTTTAGCTGATGCCTTTATATCAAGATTTAAGGAGCGCGGAGGGAAGATTACATATCACGCAGAATATTCATCTTCCTCTGCAGATATGCGCTCGGAGGTTCTTCGTATTAAGCAGAGCAATCCCGGGGCTGTTTACATGGCAACATATCCGGCTGACGGGCTTACGGCACTCAGGCAGATTAAGGCACTCAAGCTTGACGTTAAAATTTTGGGCTCAAGTGGTTTGGATACCGCTGATTTTTATAAGCAGGCAGGCACATTAGCTGACGGGATGTTTATACCTACAGTAATTGATACTACCACTGATGAGTTTAGAAGACGCTATTCAGAAAAGTTCGGTGGCAGCTGGCCGGGGATTAATAGTTGTGCAGGGGTTGCCTACGATGATATGCAAATTATCGCTGCTGCCTTGCGTGAGGTGGGAAATAATCCTGCTGATATAAGGTCGTATATTGCTGCGATTAAAGATATGCCCGGGGTATCTGGCCCGATTAGTTTTGATGCCGAGGGTAATATAGATATGAATATAGAAGTCCGGGTTGTGCGGGGAGGGAAACTGGTAGAGAGGCAATGACGGTTGATTTATTAGTGTTTTGATGTTTATTTGAGCAGTGCGGGCTAAAAAATAGCAGGGGATATATGGATCTGGAAAAACTCATTCAAGCTGAAATCTCACAGGTACTTAGCAGCACTGACTTTAAGTGGCTGGGAGAAAAATACGAAGGCAAGGTGCGTGACAGCTATATTCAGGGTGATACACGCATTCTGGTAACAACTGATCGCCTGAGCTGCTTTGATGTGGTAGTTACAACCGTGCCATTTAAGGGGCAGGTACTAAACAAGATAGCAGTTAACTGGTTTGAAAAAACCAGAGATATTGTGCCAAACCACCTGCTGGATGTGCCTGACCCAAATGTAATGGTAGTAAAGAATGTTGAGATCTTACCGGTTGAGGTTATTATCAGAAGCTATCTGACCGGTAGCGCCTGGCGTGATTACCAGGCCGGTAAGACAATTAGCGGCATAAAGTTGCCCGAAGGACTTAGAAATTCCGAAAAATTACCTGAACTGATTGTAACCCCTTCAACCAAGGCAGAAAAAGGCGAGCACGATATGCCTATTTCGGAGGAGGATCTCCTGGCAAAGGGACTGGTTGAGAGAAAGCTCTGGCAGGAAATTAAGGCAGTCGCACTTGAGCTCTTTAAAAAGGGACAAAACGAAGCTCAAAAGAACGGCCTTATTCTTGTAGATACCAAGTATGAGTTCGGGCTAATTGACGGGAAACTGGTTCTTGCTGATGAGATTCACACGCTGGACTCTTCGCGCTACTGGGTGGCTGCAAGCTACAGGGAGCGCTTTGAGGCCGGAGAGGCTCCTGAGATGCTTGATAAAGAGCCGATCCGGCAGTGGCTTTTAAGTAAGGGCTACAAAGGAGAGGGCGAGATTCCTGAGATAACCGATCAATATAGGATGGAGATAGCGCGCCATTACATCGATTCGTATCGCCTGATTACAGGGGAGGAATTTAAACCTGTGCCAGGTCCCGCACTGGAACGGATTGAGAGAGCTCTAAAGCCGTATGCCGTGGCTGCCTGAGCTGCAAAAAATTTCTCTGGCGCGCAAGCTACTAACAGACTTAATATTAGCTGGATTGTAATTAATTTACCCCGCAATTAATGTTTCCTGTGCTCAAGAGATTGTCAGCCGGCAGGGCGATATTTATCTCGCTCTTTATTACTTACGCTTACTTTTACCAGAGCGGCCAGCACAATGTTAATGCCCACATGGATCAGGTGCGCTCGCTGGCAGAGTCCGGTTCCTTTACGATAGATAACTTTGTATACAATACGGCAGACGCAATTAAGTACGGCGAGCACTATTATCCAAATAAAGCACCTGGGCTGTCTTTGGCCGGTACCCCTCTCTGGCTGTTTGGCAGATTGATTACTCTTCCCTTTGGCTTGCCGCAGTATTTAAGAGTAGAGTTTATATCGTATCTGGTGGTGGTTTTAAGCTGCGGGCTGTTTACAGCGCTTGCTGCAGCAGTAATGTTTAGGGTTTTAAGATCTGTTACCGGCTGCACAGGCACTTCAATGCTGCTTGTTGTAGGCTGGGGGCTTGGAACGATAGCTTTTCCATTCGCCACATTGTTTTTTAGCCACCAGCTTACGGCAAGTCTCTTAATTATCTCCTTTTCGCTTTTGTTTTTTCTGACTGATGGGAACGAAGTTAACGCTAAAAAATCTCAGGCACTTCTATTATTAAGCGGTCTTATGACTGGTTATGCCGTAACCTGCGAATATCCGGCTGTGCTGGCGGCCTGTGCTATAGGCATCTACGCACTTTATAAATTACCTGCTTGGCGCTTAAGGTTTGTTTTTATCTCCGGCGGGGTGTTAGCAGGCCTGCTGCTTCTGCTTTATAATTACATAGCGTTTGGAAAGATTTTCTTTATTCCTTACTCTCAATACGCAGCGGGTACAGGGTTTTTTAAAGAGCATGCTATTGGTTTTTTAGGTTTAAAACTTCCAAATTTTTTAAATTTACTTAGAATAACAGTTTTACCAACCAGAGGTCTTTTCTTTGTAAATCCCTGGCTGTTACTTGTGGTGCCGGCTTTAGTAGCGGCGCTCTTCACAAAGCGCTACCGGTCAGAGGCAATTACATCAGCCTTTATAGTAGCTTCCTTTTTTAGTTTTAATGCCGGATATGGGGAGAGCATTGCCTTCTGGGGTGGTGGAGCTTCAGTTGGACCAAGGCACATTATTCCGATGCTTCCTTTTGCAGTGTTTCTTATTGCATTACTTTTCAGTTCTGATGATAGGCAGTTAACTGCAAATAAAAAGTGGTCTTATGCGGGCTGGCTGCTACTGGTTTTTTCAATTGTGATTGCTTTTTATTGTTGGAAGCGCATATCAGCTGGAGGGTATTTTGGTCTTGAGCCCCTTGCGCTTAAAAACACATTTTTTATAGCAGCAGCGTTTATCTCTTTTTCAGCTGCTGTATTAATAGACCGGGCTTGCAGGCTGTTTTATCTGATGCTTTCTCTGCCTGTTTCAATAGTCCTGATGGTTATGGCCACGGCCGTAGAGCCGAGAGTTCCTTATGAATATCCCAACCCTGTTCTGGATTTATTTTGGGATAATTTTATTCATGGGAGATTAGCACTTTATTATCACGGGATTTTTAGCTCAGCACTTATTACTGAGAATTCCACTGCTTTTAATCTGGGAAAACTTGTAGGCCTTCCAGCAGCCGCACAGCTTTTACCACTTTATGTATTGTGGATCTTCCTTTTTACAAAAATAACTACAGAGGGCCTCCCCTTAAGTAAAAAGCCTCAGTGTTCAGCGTTTTTATTTAATCCGCTTAATTTTGCCTGCTTTTTTCTTTTGCTTGCTCCAGCTATAAACAGCGTAGCTCTTGATGCGAAAAGACCGGCGGAGTACGGATTAAACGCTACCTATATTGACGGGCTTATCTGGGACGAACCGGATAAACGCTACAGTAAGGTTGATGTAGCTGAAGATAAAATCATAAAACGAACTGTTGACCGGCAGATAATATTTCCCTGGAGCTCTTACAGTGATAAGAACGGGCGGCAGTTTTCGGTGGAATGGAATGGCTATCTGCGCATCCCTCAGAGAGCGTTATACGAATTTGAGCTTGAATCCGATGACGGCTCGGCTCTTTATATTGATGGAAGACTGGTAATCAACAACTGGGGAGTGCACCAGAAGCGAAGCCGCAGAAAGGAAGTTTTGCTTTCAGCCGGGTATCATCCGATTGTGATCAGGTACTATAACGCTGCATATTCAGGCAGCATTTATTTTCGCTGGCGAAGACCGTGGACTCATATGCAGCCGGTTCCGGCTGATTTTCTTTATATAATGAGGTGAATTAACATCTCTCAACTTTTTTAGCTTTTACTATCAGTTCTCCACCACAAATATAGCGGTAATCGAGGGTCTTAAAGCCACTGTCAGCCAGCGTATCTATAAGTGACTGGCGGGTATAATGGGTTATATGCTCATCAGCGTAGGCATTAGGGAGTAAGCGCGCGTAAAAATATTCAATAATTGGCCACCAGATGCGGCCATAATCTGGTGTTCCGATTACCAGGTTGCCGTTTGGTTTCATTACTCTGTTTAACTCGGAAAATATTTTGATATCAAAAGGTATATGTTCGATTACCTGCGAGTGACTAATCTGGGAAAAGCTCTCTGACTTAAATGGGAGTTTAAAGGTTGAAGCACAAACAAGTTTTGAATTAGTTTTTCTAAGAAATCTTAGCTTCCTCATCAGGATATCCATAGCTACAGCTTCAGGGTGATCCTGAATAATTTTACTACTGCCGCAACCTATATCCAGAACCGGCCTACTCTTATCCAGAAAAGAATTTACTATGGCGTATCTCTTTCTCTGCCAGTAGCGCTGCAGCGGAATTTTGCTGTAGTAGGCACGGTAGTCGTAGTCAGCAGACTCAATTGAATTTCTAAGTTTCCACAGCCGGTAAAGCGTGCCGAGGTAGGAGCATAAAAACTTTGGATAATTTACCTTCGATACGCCGCTCTCACGCTGCTGGTATTTAAGCGGGATCTCACAGATTGTATAGCCATCAGTATAAGCTCGAACCAGCACCTCCTGAAGGATATTAAAATTTTCAGAGGTATAAACATCAGGTGATAGGATTTCTCTTCGGTAAAGGCGGTAGCCGCTTGAGATGTCTTTGATCGGGATAGAGAGCGCTTTGGAAAATGTAAGGTTTAAAATTGAAGAAAGCGTTTTTCTGAACTCACTTGCTTCTGAGGCGCCCCCCGCAATAAAGCGTGAGCCTACAATAAGATCTGCTTTTTTACGGTTCTGCCAGAGTTGTACAAGCATCTCCGGCGGATGCGATCTGTCAGCATCTAAAGTAGCAATATAGTTACCGGAGCAGTAAGTAATACCCTCTCTAAAGGCTCCGCCGTAGCCCGGACGCTTTTGCTGGTAAACTATCGCGCCGGCCTCTTTTGCTTCGCTGCAGGTGTTATCAGTAGAGCCGCCATCAACTACGATTATCTCAAACAGAATACCTGTCTGTTTGCATATCCGGGATAGATCTGATACCAGCGGTCCGATATTACCGGCTTCGTTTAGAGTAAGCAGCAGTATTGATAGATCCATCCTGGTAGTCATAGTGCAATTTAGTCTGTGCACGGCAGTATACATTACAGATTAATCGAATCCAACGCGTAATAATTTCGGGCATATTTTCGAAAAATCAGAAGCTGCCATGCCAACAACCAGTGCCAGCGGCTTATGATCTGCACTAATACTGCCCAGCTGAACACTCTCTGTTGTAGAGCTGATAGCTTTCAGTTTTTTTGTAAGTTTTAAACGCTTCTTAGCTGGCATTCGCATAACTTCACGTATGATTTGAACATAAGCTGTGTTTGGATCGACTTTGAGATCACAGAGGTTCTTATCTGTTTGTACTGTAAGGTAACGAATATTAATCTGACTGAATGCCGGTTTATCGATGCTTAAAAGATATACAAGATTTGACACGCCGTAGTAAGGCTTTACAACTATAATTGTACTAAGCGAAAGAGCGCTTGATATATACTGTGCCTGTGTAACGATAGGATTTCCAGCCTGCTTTTCCTGAAATGTAGCATAGCTGTTCCAGTTAAAGGCTGTTTGCAGGAATAAGATAAACAGGAATCCCATGCGAACGGTAATTTTGTTTGAGAATAAGCTTTGGGCCTGCTCGAAAAGAATAATGACAGCCCTTGCTTCAAAAATGCAAAATGGGATCTCCGTAAGGAGCAGCCTGCGTTGAAAATAACCGGATACCAAAAAAGGCAGCATTCCTATAAAAAACCAGAGAAGAAGGAGAGATGAGTTCTTATTGTGCTGCACTTCCCGCAGAGTTACAGCAAGCCCAAATGCCCCAAGTCCAGCCTCAAGCGGGGTGTGAAGCGCCCCGCTATAACCCCATAAATGACTGATTTCTCCGGATACAGGCAGGGGCGGGATGGCAAAGAGTGACAAAAGAGCAGTTTTAAGATTGTGTGTTAGTAGCGTGAATACGTTATTGCTGCTGGCTCTGCCAGTTATGAGCAGACGGTTTATAGCTGTGAAATAATCTTTGCTTATAAAATAATATAGAAATGGAATAAGCAGCAACCCAAAGACAACGGCCGCATTTAGTATGGATCTTACTTTCTTAGAATCACCGCTGCGGCGACAGCGCAGGTAAATCGGAACTAAAATAATTACATAAATGAGCGGGACAATATAAAGAGCGCGGTAAAGATACATACAGAGTCCGCTTAACATTGCCATAAGGATTATCAGTGTTGGGGATTGTTTTTTAACAAGCAGGCCAAAAAGTCCAATCAGCAGAGCGCCAATACAGAAAGTCATGGCAAGGTGAGTCCACAGGTTGCGGCTGTATGCTGTCATCCAGAGAGAGGTTGCTGCAAAAAATGCTGTAAGGACTCCTACCTGCTTTGAATATAAAAGTGCCGCGGATATACCTATTATCAGTATGGTCGCCAGGCCGAATGAGACTGGTAAGATTTTCATAGTATCAAGACTGGGACCAAAAACTTTAAAAAGTAATGCCCAGAGATCAGTTGCTAAAAGGTGTATTTTGTTAAGTATCAGCATAAAATTATCATTGAAGGGATTTAACATCTGCACAGTAATACTCTTTCCGTTTAGGGCCGCTAGGAGCGCCTGGTAACCTGATTCAGCAAACTCTGCTTCAAAATCCCGCGGAAATTCAAAAAATCTCCAGAGCCGGATCGGTAGAGCAACAAAACTTACTACCCCAATCAGCTTTAAGAAGAAATATCTGCAGTCACCGGTTGTTTTTAGCTGCGGCTGCAGCAGGCCGGCGGTAAAAATTATCAATAATGCGCAGAGTGACAACAGGAATGCTTTCCAGTGTGAATTGCTGTAGCATGCTGCAATTTCTAGAGCTGCAAATAATAAAACAGGGCAGCCAGGCTGTATGCGGCCAGTCTTTAAAGCACCCTTAACTGCCATATAAATAGCACCAGCCAGAGTAAGTGAGATTAAAGCCAGCGTATAACTCTTAATAATATGGTTAAGTGGTTGTGCTACAATGTAGCGGGCAGCATCAACCAGTGCTGTGAAAAAGGATAAAAGGATTAAGCTGGACATAAGCTAAAGTTCTGAAGGCGGTTTATTATTTTATAACGTTGCACATTCCGATTGCTACTCTAAACAGATATACTGCCAGTTCAAATTTGGATGGCCAGAATGAGAGAGCGTTAGCAGCACATCAAAGACAAGTTGAATTCGATTTTCCCAATCGCTCACGTATCACCTTAGAAAATGACATTTATTACTATATTGGCATTTAACTCATATTAGAAATTGCACCATTTGAGAGTTCTGGCAATAATACTGTTTAAATGGCAAAAGATGCATTTAACAATAGCAGGCAGCCGGAAGCATTAGTTCTGCTCGCGCTTATTGTGGTTTTGGCTGCAGTTTTAAGATTCTGGGGAATATCTTTTGGTCTCCCAGGACGTTATAGGCCGGATGAGGAGTATATTGTAAGCCGTGCCATCAGTGTTTATACAGGGCAGCTAAACCCGAAATTTTTTATCTACCCTTCTTTATATATGTATATCTCAGCCGCGTTTTTCTGGCTGATAAGACTGGGCGGAGAGCTTTTCGGTTTCTGGCAGGGAGCTGTATTTACAGCAGCCCTTACAGCAAACGGCGCAGCAGCCGCACATCTTTTGATAAGGATGTTAAGCGCTACAGCAGGGGTACTTACCGTACCTCTTACTTATCTTCTGGGAATGCGCTACTTTGACCGTCAGACTGGCTTACTGGCTTCGTTTCTTTTAAGCTGCTCGTTTTTGCATATTCGTGACTCGCACTATGCTACTACTGATGCAGCCATGACACTCTTTACAGCAGCAGCCCTTTTTGCCTTATACAGACTATCGAAGTCAGGACGCTTTCGAGACTACTTTTTAGCCTCGTTTTTTTGCGGACTTGCAATTTCAATAAAATATACTGCTGCTGTTTTAGCGCTTCCTTATCTTGTAGCGCATATCCTGGCAGTGCTGAACAATCACTCTAATGAGGCACATTCCGGGCTTGTTAAGATCATTAAGAAATTATCTATAAAGCTTCTGGGACCAGTGCCACTTATTAAGGCTTTTGCAGGCGTGCTTTTAACTCTGGTTTTTTTTCTGGCCGGTACACCGTTTATTCTGTTTGAGCGCGAGCTGGTAGTAAAGGAGTTTAACTATCAGCAGCGGTTTTTATCCAGGGGTTTGCCCGGTGTTGATATGGATTACGGCCTTAAGTGGCTCTTTGGCTTTGCGCTGCCTGCAGGAGCAGGAGTGTTTTTCACTGCTATCGCGATTGTTGGAGTAATTTTTTATATTTTAAAGTTATTTAAAAAACAGCAGACACTTCACCCGCTGATACTACTATTCTCTGTTATAGCTGTTTTTATTGTTGTAACTCAAAGTAGATGGATATTTGTAAGATACCTTATGCCGGCTATGGTGCCGCTTTCTGTATTTGCAGCTTATGGCATAAGACAAATCGGCAGGGAGCTTGCTGGGGATCGTTGCATAAGCATGGGGTCAGCTCTGCTAGTTGCAGTCGTAGTGTATGATCCGCTTAGCAGAGCAGTAAACTTGAACAGGCTCTTTACCGAAGTTGATACCCGTAATATGGCGCTTGCCTGGTTAGAGAGTAATTTAAAAAAAGGAGACCATGTTTTAACGCACAGTAGTTTTTATTATGGGAAACCAGCTCTGCCTGCATCATTCAGATACGAGCATCTTGATAGCTTTGTTTCAAAAACAATCAATCGCGGAAACGCGTACCTTATAGTTGACCGCTATCCGATAAAATATTTTTCTCCGGATTTTAAGCCTGCTTTAAGTTTTAAAGGGGCGTGGACTATTAAACGTGTGGCCAGCTTTAGTCCCTTTGTATCGGATGATCAAAATATATTAATAGAGCCGCTGGATGCCTTTTATTGTCCGCTTAGGGGTTTTAAAAAGGTAAGGCGTCCGGGGCCGTTAATTAATATTTACCGATTACACAAAAAGAATGGCTAAGAGAATCTCTCTGGTATTTTTAGGAATTATTCTAGGACTTGCAGGGGCTGAGTTGATACTCAGAGTTTTTAAACTTGCACCTGAAGTGGCCTGGATATCGCGCGGGCGCTACCGGCTTTCAGCTAATGCTATATTAGGGTACGAACCCGTGCCGGGGCTTAAGTACGATGGTAAAGAGCTTACGTTTTATGACTACAGAAGCAGGGAAACAAACCGGGAAGGGTACCGCGATTATAACCATGATATTAGGAAAAAACCTGGAACATTTCGAATTGCAGTGCTCGGGGACAGTATAGCTATGGGTCTCTGGATTAAGGATATGCATGATGCATTTCCTTTAAAACTTGAGGCTGAGCTGAAAAAAAAGGGGGTTTCTGCTGAGGTTCTAAACTTTGGGGTGGTTGGTTATAATACAATCCAGGAGGTTGAAACTTTGCGTGAAAAGGTGCTCAAGTATAGTCCTGATCTTGTAGTTCTTGAGTATTGTCTTAATGACACAGAGAGAAACGACGGGTATCTTCTGGGGATACTTCTGGATCAGGAAAAGAGGTCAGAGAAAATTAATGCTGCGCGCGTAAGCAGACTGTTGGGCTGGAGTGCTCTCTATAGATTTCTGAAGTTCAGATTAATTCAGCCTGCAAGGGGGCAGAGAGAGCTTAAGATTAAAAAGCAACGAGTTTTTCTTTCAATTGATACAGTTGATCTGGCGTTTAAAAAGCTCTCAGAACTTCTTAAAGATTCAGGGATAGAGCTACTGGTTGTGATTTTTCCTGATTTTACAGACCTTAATAATTACCGTCGCCATAAGGAGCACAGTAGAATTATTTCGCTTGCAAGGCGCTATAATTTTAAAGTGTTGGATCTCCTTGAAGCATATAGAGCCTGCAATAAACAAAATCACGGCAGACCACTTTCATTTGATCAGTATCACCCAAATCAGACAGGACACGCCTGTGCTGCTCGCGCTATTGCAGAAAAGATATTGTCTTTTGTCGGCAGCAAGCCAGCTGCGGGTTGAACGTGGGCAATGCTTTATCTCGTAACCAATAACGTGAAATAATATAGTCAGTTCAGTGCTGTCTTGAGCAATATGAAAATCTTCCGATTTGGACATTTCTTTTGCAAAATGCTTTTAACATGATCGGAAATTTTTGTTGTTTAGCAGGAAACTTTCAGCAATTATTCACGATTAATCAAAGGAATATGCATTCGAAGAAAATAAAGGATAAATATGAAAATGCTTTCTCACGAAAAACTGGATGTCTACCAGTGTGCTACTCAGTTCCTCAGTGTTGTAACCGAGATCTTACATAAAATGCCGAGAGGCTATGGCTATGTTTCTGATCAGCTCCAGCGTGCATCCTTATCTATTGCTTACAACATTGCTGAGGCTGCGGGGAAAAATTCTCCAAAAGATAGAGCTAACAGATTCAACATCGCTAGGGGCTCAACCCTAGAGTGTGGCGCAATAATCGACTCTCTTGCTATTTTGAAAATTACTGACCCTCAAAAACATAGAGAAGCAAAAATCTTACTGGTGAGAATCGCTCAAATGCTATCAAAACTTGCTCCTAAATAGTGTGTAAACGTCCACGACCGCGCGTGTCTCGTATACGTATACGGCCACGTCGCCGTCGACGTATAACGTTCACGTAGACTTATACGGCCCAAATGTCATAAAATGCTCAAAAGGATGTTTTCACTTGCGCACTGGACTTACCTTTTTTGGCGAACCGTCTATTCTTCATCTATTCAGGGGTGCGAGCTACTGTCTGCCGGATCTGTTCCGTACGTAAGCACTTCATCGCCGTCGCTGTAGCCATCCCCGTCTGTATCAGCTTTTGATGAATCCGTCGCAAAAAGTAGCGATTCCACCTGATCATAGAGGCCGTCTGAATCGTTATCACTGCGGTCAGCAAGCTGTAGGTTTTTCATCTTGCCTTTTATGTATTTATAAAAGCGGTTGGCCATTCTGGTATAACCCTTGGGGTTGGGATGCAGATGATCGCTTTTGTTAAGTGGATAGTGCTGATCCATATTAAGCATTGGGAAGATTCCATGCTTAGCTGCTTTTCTGATTTGCTTATTAAGGGCCGATATAAATGGCTGCTGAAAGCTGCGGTCAGTTTTGATTAGTGTTGATACAAATATCTTGGGACCAACTCCCGTAGATTCGGCGAGTTTAGTATTGAGATAAGAAACTAAGCGCTTAATATTTCTTATGCTTTTTTTTACCGGTTTGTTTTGCCAGTAATCGTTAGTGCCAACGTAAATTACCAGGCAATCGAGATTTTTGGTTTTTTTCTTAGTAGCACCCTCTTCAGCTTTGTTCAGGTTTTTTAAAAACCCTCTATAGAGACCTAGAGTAGTTATACCAGGCACCCCCAAGTTTATCATATTAACAGTGTTAAACTTGGTCTCAAGACGTCCTACAAAACCACCGAGATCTAGTCTGTCTCCTACGCCTTTTACTATACTATCTCCGGTAAACGTGCAGCGAATCTGCTGGTCACAGTTATAATCAATCAGGCCTTCGATTTGCGGGCAGCTAAATACGGCGATGGGCCAGAGCAATAAAAGAGCGGCTGTCAGAATATACTTTTTCATAATAAATACACTAATAAAGATAAAGAGTTGTGTATAAAACTTCTCAGCAAACAGAAAACTGAATTTTATGTCGGCACAATAAAACCCCGTCTACAATCTTATGATGATGATGTATAAAAAGGAGTATATTTTCAAGCCGTCAGGGAAAATAGACTGAATCAGTTGTAATTTATTGCGATTGTTGGAAGTTTTTTTAAATAATGAGTTTCTGCTATTTGTTGGTTGTTTACTGATGAAAAAAATTCTCTGGATACCCGCAGTTATTACTGTGGGCCTATATATTTGTGGTCCTGTACAGGACCCGGATCTCTGGTGGCACATTACTGTTGGGCGCTGGATTCTTGCTCACGGCGGTGTTCCGCATCATGACCACTGGAACATGTTTTCAGTCGGCCAGCCGTGGCGGGCTTATTCCTGGAGTAACGAAATTGTTTACGCTCTGGTGGACCGTTATTTCGGACTTAAAGGGCTACTTAGTCTAAAACTTGTGTTGGCAGCTTTTCTTGCGTTAGGGCTATCTTACTTTTTATCCAGAATTGCCGGAGACTGGTTTTTCGGAGCACTTTTAGGGATCTTATCTACTACAGCTTGTTTTAATCACTTTACCCTGCGTCCGCAGGTGCTGGTATGGATATATTTTGCTGCTGTAATCTATGTTGCCGAGCGGGTTTCTCAAGAAGGGCTTACTTCAAGCCTAAAGGTGGCTCTTATATTTATTATGGCGCTCTGGGCCAATACTCATATTACGACAGTTATTGCTCTTGCTACGGTAGTACTTTGGCTTATTAATCGCCGCGAACCTGAACTGGCTGTTCTGGCGGGGTTGTATGCTTTTGCTGGCACGCTTATTACCCCTTATCTCGGTGGTGAGTGGTTTACGTTTTTCGAATCATCAAGTCATCCACTGATATATAACAGCATAGCTGAGTTTGGCACGGCTAATATTATGCAGTATTCCACGGCTTTTCTTGTATTTGCTGCAGTTATACTGCTGACATTTTTACATTACCGGCCTAAAGCGATCGAGATGACAAAGCTTTTTCTATGGTCCGTAATTCAGCTTGGAGCACTTGCTGTTATTAAATTTTTGCCTTTTGCCGTAATCCTCTCCTCTGCGTTAACAGCGCTAATATGGAGAAGAGAATCAGCAGATAGAAGAGTGCTTGGTAACTTACCTGAAGCTATAGATAGGTTTCGGAAGCTTGTTTTTGGCCTCTCCACTGAGGGGCTGTCCTTTGTGTTTGTTTGTATGTCAATCGTAAATGTCTACAAGGTATGGAAAGATCCGCTCGCTTTTGAAACTGTTCCTAAAAGGCCCTTTGATTTTTTTATGGAGAAAAAACTTCCCTTTCCACTTTTAAATGAATTTGGACGGGGAGGTTATGTTATGTAT
>RFHI01000205.1 GCA_003696425.1 Candidatus Dadabacteria bacterium
CTGATTCAGGGGGCCTGCCTGATTTCCTCCCTTTGAAGCTCTTACATTTTGCAAAACTGCCTGGGAGCCAGCCATAAAGCCTTCAATGCCGGCAAATAGGCTTCCCTGTATGGCAGAGTTTGTCTGCAGTGCTGCTGCACGGTTATTCTCCCACAGTTTTAGACCACTCTGTTCTGCCCCAATTGCCTGTGCACTTACCCCGGCCATTACTTCTTTATTGCCGGCATCAAGCGCCTGATGCATAAGACCATTTTTTCTTTTCTTTTTTGCATATGCTGCCTGGCCGATGCTGTGCTGATTGCTCTTTGCACGTTGAGTAATGTCACCGGTATAACCCTGTCCGGCAGCGTTTCCTGCCTGCTGAGAAACCTGTCCCACCGCGTTTCCTACCAGACTGGCAGCCCCGGCTTTGGCTCCAAGTACAATCTGGCCGGTTACAGCCGGAACAGCAAAGTAAAGCGCTGCCATTATGTAAATATAATACGCATTGGCGAGATCCAGATCCAGATTTGTGCCGAGCGCCATGGCGCGATCGAAAATTGCAAGATTATGATCGAACTGATTATAGGCCAGCTCAATTATATTAGGTTTAGCAGTATCATAAATTTTTATGTCAGGGACCGGAGAGTTAGCCACGCTTTCTGCGCCGACTGAACCCCAGTTTTGCATTTCTGCTATAAAATCGTTTACACGGGCAGCCTTGGTGCTGTTTCCAATCATTGCCCAGACGCTTTTTTCAACCTGCTGCACCATAGCAAAACCAACGTCCCAGAGCTTGGCCCAGGTCCAGAATGAGGCCCAGGTGAGGAGTGTCTTGTGCATGCCCGGCACAATCATAAGCAGACAGGCAAACGGATATGCAATTGCCAGGTAGTAAAGCAAAAGTCCCTGAATGTAAGGCATCATCAACGCCCAGACATAGAGTTCACCAAATTTATTCTTTGAGCCAACTGTACGTTGATATGCCTCTACATAGTTTTTTGCCTGCTGTGAACCGGTGTATCTCTGATCAACAGGCTGTGGAGCAAGGGCCAGCTCGTTTCTGAACAGGTACACCAGTACCAGGTCATTTAAAAAAAGTTGAGCAGCTTCATCAGTAAGTCCATCGCCGCCATTCCCGCTCCAGGGATCACGACCGGGTTTAATATCCCAACCGTAAAACAGGGAGAATACAATCAGTTTGGCGTTTAAATCACGATCCTCAGCCAGCTGTGGTCCGGAGTGAAGGATCTGATAAGCGATATGTCCGGCTTCCCAGCGGAATGCCATTATCATTAAGTCTAAATACACATCACAGCGAATTCGGGGGAGCCGTATAATGTTATCTAAATATTTTTCGTTACCGGCAGGAGCTCCGCTTCCGGTAACAGCATGCCTGAAGCTTCCAGGCTCATCCGACTCAAAGAGTTTTTTGAGGGATTTGGGCTTTGGAATCATAATGTTTCTTAAGTTTCGCTTAAGAAGTGTGTACGAGTTGTACAGACCGGCCGGGGGAGTTGGGGCAGATTTTACATCCCTGAATATGCTTTTTGGGAGCTGATCGGAGGTGCCGTTTGATGCGGTAATGAAAGCAGATTCATTAATTGTATCGGCTATGGCATCGCCGCATTCGCTGGCCATCATTGTAACAAAGGCGTCACGCAAATCAGGACTGCTTAATTTTGCCGAAGTAATGTCTTCCAGAAGCGGCCACTTTGTATTTGAAAGCAGATGCCAGCGGATTATCCTGTTGCCGCCAAAGATTTTATTCAATAAACTAGTCAAAATTCCATTGCCACCTGATACCTTCATAAGGTTTGAATAAACTATATCGTTAATTAAGCTGCTGTCTCCCTGATCAAGAATGCCAGTCCATGCAACCAGCCACTGGATTTGGGAGCTCAGTACCTCATCAAACCAGAGGAAGACGGTCGATACCGCCGCAATATTTGTACCGCCCACCTGGGGATCAAACGGGGGGGTGCCAGTGGCTCCGGAGAAAAGATTAGTCACAGTTGCAGGAGCAATCCTAGGAGTTCTTTTAGAATCAATATTTATGGCAATTTTTGCGTTTTTGAGCCTGGAAGTAATATGTGAGTTCCTAAGCCCCACCTCTGCCAGCTTCCAAACTTCGCGCTGATCCTGTGGTATGCCCCCAACCTGCCATTCAACGCCTGTCACGGCTGTGCGGGTTCCCAACAGATAGTTGTAGAAAACGGGACCAAGAAAAAACCAGATATAATTCCTGGGTGGCTGGCCCAGTGCCACACTGATTAGCCCGCCGACGGCTGCCAGGATATAAATTAACGGGGCCCATACTCCAAAATCTGTGTAGGCCAGATAATCTATTATGTCGGCCTGTGCCCAGTAGCCCTGGGTAGCATAGGCAGCTGTAATAGGATTAAGAGCACTTGCCGGGCAGTTACCCCATACCCACTGATTTAGTATTCCACCACCAATTGCATTAAGTAAATCACCGAATCCACTGTAGTCATTACAAAAACAGGTTAAACAGAAAGGGCTCAGAGCATCGCCGGCTGAGTTTAAGATTGACTGAAAAAACTCTATAATAAACATAAGCTCTGTAAAACCTTTTTGTTAACTTGCCAGCCTTCCTGTTGTATATCCGCTGCTTTTGCCCTTGCCGAATACAGTAGTAAAGAGGCCAGTGCTCCCTATTTCAGAAGTGCGTTTATCAAAAACAGATTTTATCAAATTTCTGGTTGCCTGAATGTTCGCTGCTTCCAGAGCAAGGAGCTCCTGCATGTTTGACATGCCAAAACTGCTAAATATCAGTCCGTCAACTTGCTCTTTTGTAAAAGGAGTTGCATTTCCTCTAATCAATCTATGTGTATTTTGCAGTGCTATTTTGGCAGCGCCTAAAAGTTGACCCAGTGCAAGTTTTGCTGCAAGGTTGGTAATAATTATATGCCGTGGCTTTAATATTTTCTCCAGGCATGTTGTGCCGGAGCATTGCGAGCCTGCTGACTGAGAGCGCATGATAGTGTCAATAGCTGAGGCGCCGCCTTCATGAGCATTAAGCTGTTCGCAGTCAAGCTCATCCTCGTTGGAGTTTTGCTCGTCGGTAAAATAAGAGTAGATTGCCTCAAATACACCGGGCGTCATTTGAAATCCCTCCATTGACATCTGTGTGAGGGCAGGCCAAAAGGTGGGATCGCTCCAGAAATCACCGCTAGCAGCTCCGGTGTTTCCTGCCTCTGTCCATTTGTACAAATCCTTTGCTTCAGCTGGAAGTGGCTTGTAACTGTTAGAATTATCATCCCAATAATAACCGTTTCTAAAATAGCAGAGGTGCTTAAGGCCATCGTGTATACGTACATAAATCTGACGGGTCATGTGGCGCAGAAAAAAAGTCGGGCCGTAAGTTCGGGTTGGATCAAGGGTTGAAGTTGCCGGACTTATAGGGTCAAGCTTACTGGCATCAAGCCAATTTGGAAGTGATTTGGCCCAGTTTTTTGGTGGTCCGGGGGGTATTACCTTAATAACAGGTGTTAATATCTGTGGGTTAAGTGCTGCGGCCGGACAATATCCCGTTTTCTTATAAGCATCTTTAGCTGTTTGACCCAGCTGATCAATAAGGCATTGTGGTGTAAGGGTATATTCCAGATCGCCAAAGGTAAGATTAAAAGATGTACGCAGTCTTTTAAGTGATTTATTAGATTCGATTGGATCGGTGCTGACTGTAACCCAGAGATTTTTGGCTTTCTGGTTGAACAGGTAGTCGGTAAGTTTGATCGTTTGAACTAGTTTATTATTTCGGTGATTTCTTTCTGTAGAATCTATTTCCGCAATAGAACGAATATGATTTGGATCATCGCCAAGTTCAAATACAGTGCCACTGACGTCTTGAGTTGCATCGGCAAGAAATAGCTCATGAATTTTTCGATTATTAACTCTATCCCCCAGGCATTTTGATTGTGCCGCCACCCAGACGCGGTAGTTAGGGACGCGGTTGTTAGAGTTGTTAGCTATGTCGATTTTATGGTTGAGATAGTTGAATACACACGCACGGTATGCACTTAAGATTTCATCGCGAAAGGCAGGGAGTGTCTTTGCCTGCTCGATAAACGTCTGCTCGGCTCTGTAGCGATTGGCCACTATGTCGTTGGCCTGTCCTATGGCATTGGATATGCCGTTGGCAACAGCAGGTTCAGTTAGTAGCCAGGTTACGTTAAGTATGCTGAGTTTGCTTGCTACTGCATTTGATAGCTGTGTTCCCGAATGGGCCCATTCAAGTGTATCATTTATTCCCGCCAGGGGAGCAAAGATAGTAACATGGCCGGGTGTGGTTTTTGTCGGTTTCCACTTATTAAGTTTTTGCTTACGGTCTTCAACACATTTTTCTATATCATCGCCGAATCCGGCAGTGGTTGCATTTTCTTCACACCAGCTGTTTGGATCCGTTAAAATTGAGCTGCTTGTGTTACGATCAAAAGCGTCCTGGCCCCACGCTGAAGTGCCGATACTACCCGGGGAACGCTGTGAAGCTGCCAGTTTTCCATAGTACATATCCACAAATGCATTACCGGCATCCTGTGTAATGCCGTTTTGTTTGATTTTAAGAGATGGTGGAAGTACCGGTCCGGCCAGAACGAAGTCCGGCAGAGAGAAAACCATGAACAGCAATATGAGAAAGTGCCATTTCAGATATGAAACGGTACGATTGCCCTTGTTATTTGCTACCTTCACAGAGTGCTCCCCTTACCATTTTCACCCGTAATGCTAGAATGGCTGGGAAGATGTCCTCCTCGCAAAACCTGTTCCCCGCGCCATACTCAGCAATTGTTTGAGCTGTTTGAGCTAATAAAGGGTATGCTCTCTGAATTTCACAAAAGTTTCACAAAATTATAAAAAAGTTTAACGAATGAAATATCGCCAGTGTCTGTAACTAATTGTTACTGTCGCCAGTGCTTCTGATAGGCTGGCCCCTCTGAGCTTGGTTTGGCTTCAGGTGCGGTGATTCTAACTGTGACAGGGATTGGAAAATCTACACCAATTAAGATTGCTTCTCCGGCAGTAAGATTTGGAATTGCTGCCAGAGAGGTTCTGTCAATCTCGCCGGAAGCCCGCTCAACTACCGATAAATCCTGGTCGTTTATAAGCCGGTGCACCAGCAGAGTGCCCATCTGGCTTATGACAGATTCAGGTATGTCTCGCGGCCGCTGGGTGGCCATGCAGATATTGAGTGCATATTTGCGCCCTTCCTTGGCTATGGTTCCAAAGGAGTCAAGCGGATAAGCGCCCTCTTCGCTTTCTACTGCTTTGTTAAGAAACTGATGAGCTTCATCGACTATTACGAGTAGCGGCTGCGTTTTAAAGAATTCATCGCGCGCCAGTGTCAAAAGATGACGTCCGACAGCGTTTGCAACAATTTCACGGGCGTGGTGCTCATAGGCCAGATACTTAAGATTGATTCTTAAAATTCGCAGTGAATCATCCTCCATAAACTGGTTAAAGGCTTTAAGCAGCGAGAGCCTTCTGCCCGGCTTAAAGATCGGCTCAAGGTTAGGCGAGCGGATAATATCTTCTATTCTGGCAATCAGTGGAGTACAGAGCGCCTGATCCTTTGCATTATAATCACCCCAGAACTGCGGCTCCATTGTGCTGCGACTTGGATTTACGCATTCATTTTCAATCTGGCGCGCCAGATTACGAATGTCAAATTTTGCAAACGGGCTTTCTATTGCTTCAATATGCCTGCGGTATTCTCTTTCATAGGTACGCTTTTCTTTATGAACTTTTTGAATCAGGCCGTCCGGAAAAGTTGAAAGCGCAACATGTGCGAGTTTAAGGCTTCGCATGGCTGCCCTGAGCTTGGGTGCCTGACTTTCACCGGTTGGTTTGAATATCGCAAAAAGATCGCTTTCCGTTAACTGATAATATGGAAGGGAAGCCTCTTCAGAATGAGCAGGGGGATTTGGATGGTTACCTATATGTAAATGCCGTACTCCTTTTTTAAGAGTGCCAAATTCGCCGGAAGCGTCAAAGAGAAGAATTTTTGATCTGTGCTTTGCAGCTTCTTCCATAATGCGAGCCAACGACCAGCTCTTTCCTGCTCCGGTAGTACCAAGTACTGCCAGGTGGCGTCCGAAGAGCATCTCTGGTGTAAAGTGCAGCACTGTATCCGGTGAGCGGGTCAGGCTGGCGATTGAAAGGGTAATCGGGGTGTCACCATAAGCTGCCCGATTCCTACTTTCTATAACGTAACGTGCAATCTCCGCAGTGGCCAGATAAACCATCTCGCCTACCAGTGGGTAGCTATTAAGCCCGGCTGTTACTTCTCCGGAGCTGGTATCAATAGAGTTTAAAAGCTCAACCCGTGCTGTTTTACAGCCGTCAATCAAGGCTCCACCGGAGGCAGCCTGTCCGTAGTAAATATCTATTATTCTGCCGAATACAGCTGTTTTACCGCAGTCAACCAGTATAAAGGCGCCAATATCAGCCTGGGCCTCACGCGAGTTTTGATCTACCGGAGCCTCTCTGAGTGCTATTTCAGCAGAAGCGTGAGCCACCCGTGAGACGGTACCGGCAAAGCGATGCGGGTCAAAGAGGGTCTCTTCCATTAGGTCTCTACATTTAACAGCAGAATCTTACATATATTTGATGCCAGCACCGCAAAGTTTATCTCAAATAAAGCTCAGCATTGAGAACGGCTGAAACAGCGTCGCTTTGTTTAAGCTAACATATTATTATCATAATGATTTTGTGCCCTGCCAGAGACAAGAAAGTAGTAAAGTCCCTTACGGTCCAACAGTTCTCTGTGAGTTCCGTTTTCTACAATTTTGCCGTTTTCGAACACAAAAATCTTGTCAGCTGAGGCCAGAATTTCCGGATGGTCGCATACCATGATGACCGTCTTGGATGTTAATACCGGGTCAAGTCTTTCATAAAGCGCCAGTCTGATCTGTGAAGACAGTGCAGACATGGCGTTATCGAAAATTAAAAGAGCAGGGTCATGGTAAATGGCTCTGGCGATACCAATCCGCTGTTTTTCGCCTTCACTCAGTGTAATGCCGGAACTGCCAATTGGAGTGTCGAAACCAAGTGGCAGTTTTTCTATAAACTCGTCCGCCAGTGCTATGCGCGCAGCCCACATCACTCTGCGTATATCCGGGTTGCTATCGCCAATAGCAATGTTTTTTGCAACGCTCAGGTCAAATATGTACGGGTGCTCCTCCACCAGTGCGGTGTGTCGTCGGTAGCTAGAAAGAGATAACTTGTCGCTGTCAATATTATCGATAAATAATTCTCCGGGCTCTGCCGGCAGAAGGCCAGCCAAAATTTTAACCAGGGTACTTTGTCCGGCATCATCTCTGCCGGTAAAGGCGACAGTGCTGCCCGGCGATATTTTTAAAGTCACACCTGTTAGAACAGGTTTGTTGCCAGATCGCTCATAGTTAAATTGTAGGTTTACTGTTTCGAGTCGGCCTGAGAAGGAGGAAACATTATGCTTACCTGTATCGCGCTGTTCCTCGTTTTCTGATTCAAGTATATCATTAATGCGTTCGCCAATTATTTCAATCTGTCCGAATTTGCCCCATAGTTTCTGAACAGTAAAAATAGCGGGTGTGGCAAGCGTCATCAGCGCCAAAAATGCCAGCAAACTGCCAAAAGAGAGCTTCCCGTCAATTACCATTCCCGAGCCCTTCCAGAGGATTAAAACCAGTCCAAGCGCAAGTGCTGTGCCAGTGGCAGTGTTTATTGCCCGCACAGTGAGCTCTTTTTTAGAAAGTAGCGCTGAGAGAGCAGCCAGACGAGTGCGCAAAGAGTCAAGAGCTGTATCCTCAGCGCTATATGCCTTAAGCACTTCCATCCCAGTTAAATAGTCATTTTGAGAGCTTTGATAATCTGCATAATTTTGCTCGCAGGCCTGAGCGAGCAGTTGTGTTTTTGCGTTTGAAAAATGAAGAATTAGAACGACACACATTAGGGTAACAAGATAAATAAGGGCCAGCTCACTGCTATAATAAAACATAATTGCTGCAGCAAAAATAAAGTTAAACACTGCGGCTGAACCGCTTAGAACAGCGTCGGCTAACAGCTTTCTGAGCATATTAATACTTTCGGTCCGGCGCTTTATGTCACTTTCACTCCTGGTTGAAAAGTAAGAGGCAGGCAGCTTAAATATTGCCGCTGTGATTCGTTCGAATGCGGAGATGTTTAGAGTGTTTGTAAAATCTGTCATCAGGTTACGGTAAAAAAATGTACTTGCGCCTATCAGGGTAGTAATAACTGCAGCTGAGGCAGCCAGTGTGTTTAAGTAGCTGATATCTCCCGCCAGTATTACCCTATCTACCAGGAGCTGCAGAAATGCCGGAAGCGTTGTCTTAAGTAATGCCAGCATGCCGGAAAGCGTTATTACTTTTATCAATAGTGAGGAATGCGGTAAGAAGCGCAGCAGGCTTTTGACAGAACTCCCTTCCTGTTGCAGGGAAGACCCGAAGTTTTGAGTTGGGGCAAGTGAAATTACATAACCATCCCAACGACGCAGGAATTCCTGCATTTTTAATTTGTATTTACCGTTGGCCGGGTCTGCGACATACACCAGGTTGTCGGTAACCTTCCAGATTACTACCCAGTGGTAGCTGTCAAAATGAAAAATTGCCGGATAAATGAGCTGATCAAGTCGATGTTTGGATAACTTTATGCCTTCTGCATTAAATCCGAGTAAGCTAGCGCCCCGGCAGATACCTGATATACTGGCCCCGTTTTGTCTTAATCCAATAGCTTCCCGTACCTTGATCAGGCTGGTTTTATAGCCATAGGCCCTCAGGATCATAGCCAGACAGGCAGCGCCGCAATCCATGTCATCGATTTGATAAACCACGGGGAAACTGGTGGGCTTTAAAAGGGTTGCGGTATGTTGCGGCTGTATCGCTTGATCGTCAACAGGCCCTTTTGGTTCGGTTGGAGATGGATCGTTCTCGGCACAGATAAAGTCTAGCGGAATGCGTTCGGCTCTGGTCTTTAGAGATAGTTCAGCCCGTTTTTCTATTGCAGTTTTAAAATCATGCTGCGCTGTCATAAGTTTGTTAAAGCTCGTCTCAGAGAGCCTTAACAGTTCGCAGTGTGTATCTGCTACAACACTTGCTGAGCGGTTTATGCGCCTAAAGAGCGAAAGTTCGCCGAAATAATCGCCCTGTCTTATGTATGCAAGCGGATGTGCTGCGGATTCACTTTCACGATAAACTTTAAGACGGCCTGTACGGACTATATACATTGGGCCAGGCGGATCGTTTTCGCGTATTAAAACTGTTCCGGCTTCAATCGATATCTCATCCAGCTCGTTTAGTAACAGGTCCAAAGTGTTATCAGAGAGCGCGGCCAGCCCGCTAAAGGTTTTTAGAAAATTTCTTAAAGTGCGTCTGCGGGCAGCTTTAATCAGATGTTCTCGGATTGAGGGGAACTCTGAAAGCAGCGCTTTGAATGATTCTTCTTCAAGATAAAGAACTTCACTTTCTGCGCTTGAGCGCACAGTAGCTATGCTGGGGCGGTTATACAGAAGCGACATTTCGCCAAAGAGGTCTCCTTCACGGAGAATGCCGAGTGAGACTTCTTCTCCCTCAGCGTTTAAGGTGACAGCGCGCGCGCGGCCGCTCTTAATCAGAAAAATGGCGGTATTTTTGCTGCCCTCGCGTACAATTACCTCCCCAAAATGGAAGCGGCGTGTTCGGAAGCATTTTTTTATGTGAATTAAGACGTCTTCCGGTAGCGACTGGAAGAGAGGAAAATGTTCATTAATTACACCCGTGGTGTTTCGGACGTCCATTTATCTGCACTCTGTAATTTATTAGCTGATTTTTTGCCCGTCTTATAAGATCGGTAAGCTTCAAAATTAAATTAAGCCCAATTTGAGGGTATTTGTCAGGATAATATATTGATATAACAGATAAATGGGGGATGATATGGTTTCAAAAGATAAGAGCTTTAACGGAAATTAAGAATACAATGGATTCAATAGATATTATTTTTGCGTAAACGGAAAAATAGCCCGTCGAACATCTCGCTGTTTCTACAAGAAAGTCAAAAGTCTGGGTCTAAGTTAAAGATGGAGAGCGCTAAAGGCGAAGTTTAGTGGTAATTCAGCGGTGTAATTATGCAAGCTTACAGAAACAAAGCTACTACAGAACAATAACAACCGATATAAAATTCGATGTCCCCACATGAGAATTTTAATTATTAAGTGGTCTTTTTCGCCTACATATTCAGACACATTTACGGGGACTGCTAACCCTGTTGTGGATACAGCGGACGAATCTTTTCGAAAGGTTTCATTACCTTTAGACCTTCCAAAAGATTCATTCCCGATGAGGGACCCCAACGTTCAAACTACAGACTTAATCTAACAGCCCCCATTTACGGCAGTTAATCAGGCAGGCGGATATGCTGCTTTAACTTTTAATGTCATCAGGAGAAGATATCAGCTTTGATTTAGGGCGTCTCGGTTTAATATCAGCCGGTGATTTTATAACTCTGGCACTGACAGTTTTTTTGGCACGCACATCATCAGGAGAAGAAATTATTTTGCTGTGAGCAGGGTTTCTTGTTTCAGGCTTAAGCGATGCACGCATTCTTGCTTCACGTTTTTCATAAGCGGTCTTCGCGCTGGCCAGAAGCTTTTTACATTCAGCAAGAGAGGCTTTAAGACATTTATCTCTAATATCTCCTCCGTACAGATAGGCCTGGTTTATGATTGCTATCTTCTTTTCATAATCGGGAATCTTTGTTTCTTCGGAAACTATCTTAGCCTTTGGGTTCTTGCAGGGGTGGTTCTGCCAGGTGCCGTCCTGACACTGATAAATTTCAGCATTAGCAGTTGAAGCAACGAATACCAGAATAAAAGTTATAATCTTTTTCATGGTCCTTTTATAACACCAAACAACATTCTCGAAAATACTATGTTGGCTTAACGACCCCCAGCATTGCTGCCGTCAGTGCAGCAAGAAATACAAGGAAAAAGGCTATTACACGACTTGAACACTTTCTGATTATAACAGGCGAAAGCGCCATAAATAACCAGACTGCAATTTTTGCGTAGAGCCAAATGGGCCAGGGCCAGGATATCTGCAGCCTGGCTATCATGCCGAATCCAGCTACAAGAATTATTATAAGAGCAACCCCATGAACAGCAGCCAGGAATCTTTTACATGTTACAGTCTCAGCAGCTTCTCGGACTAATATTCCCCCCAGCGCCATAAGCAGAAGAAATATACCGGATAGATGCAGAGTTCGATAGAAATCGAGCGACACAGTCAAACCGTTTTAAGCAAAACAGCTACTTACGTGTTTTATGCCGGTTTTTAGCCAGCCTTTTCCGGTGCTTATGGCGGCTCATCTTTTTTCGGCGCTTTTTAATTACACTTCCCATTTGAATCTCCAAAAACTTCCAGCCCGATGGATTCAAAAATTTCCCTATTGATTAATGATAATTACAAATTATCTGAATTTCAAGAGAGGTACAGTTACCATATTTAAGCACGAAAACAAAACAGCAAGAACCGCCCCCGCTAAGATGCTGTTTTATCACTATAAATTTTTATTGAGCTGCTCACTCTGCACGAATAAAGTAGGCCCTGGAGATCATCTCATAAATCTGCAGGCTAAAAGCAGTTTTTATCGGGAAACAAAAAATGCCAGAGATTAAAAACGCTCTATTATACACTTTAAGTATATTACTTCTTACAGGCTTAGTTGTTTCGTATCCGGCTGTTTCAGAAGAAAAGTTACCGGAAGCAACACTGTATTCTGCACGTGGTACTGTAGAGATAAGGCGCGCCGGGGAAGCTCTATGGCAGCGAGCTGAAAAGGGAAGTCAGCTTTATCGAGAGGACTTAATTAGAACCGGGGCTGCGTCGCGCGCCGGACTTAAATTCAGTGGCGGAAAGCTCGTACGCCTCAGGGAGCATTCACAGTTAAAAATTGAGCTGCCAGCCGATAAAAAGGGAAGGCTTAACTTGCTTTCCGGCGCGATTTATCTTTTCAGTCGCGCAAGTAAAAAATTTCCTGAAGTTAAAACCTCACATGTAAGTGCAGCAATTAGAGGTACCGAGATTGTTGTAAACACTTCCAGTGAAGGCACTAGGGTTGCAGTTCTAAACGGAGCAGTAGAGCTAAAAAATTCACAGGGAGAGCTTGCACTTAAGAGCGGAGAGAAGGGAGAGGTTGACTCAGGTGGCAGCTTAAAGCGCCTTTTGATAGTAAAGCCTGAAAAAGAAGTGCAGTGGGTGCTGGCATACCCTGTGCCTGTCTCAAGGCATGATTTTAATTTGAGTTTTAAGTCATTAGCAGACAGGGAGTTTTTTAAAGCAGCTGTAGCACGTGCTTACTCAGGCGATTATGAGCACGCGCTTTTATTTCTTAATAAAATTAAGGACGGTTCGCCGGCTGTTAAAGTATTCAGGGCCGGTATGTATCTGGCAGCCGGCGCAGTAGAAAAGGCTATTAAGTTGCATCAAAGCATGACAAACAACAGGACCGCAGGTTTATATGCTGCAATTCTAAAATCCCAGCAGGCAGTACTTGCGCTGGTACAAAATGACAAAATCAGCGCTGATAAACTCGTTAAGGAAGCGTATGCACTTTCTCCGGATTCTGTTACCGTTTTGCTTGTAAAGGCCCTAAAGGAGCAGAGCGAGCTTGATCTTAAAGCTGCAGAAGAGACACTTAATCAGGCGCTTAAACTTGAACCGGATAATGTTGAAGCGCTTTCAAGGCTGGCTGAAATTAAGCTGGCCTCAGGAAGAATTGAAGAAGCTATTAAGCTTGCTGAAAGAGCAGCATCACTTGCTCCGGATTATCCCTATGCCCTTAATGCTGCCGGTTTTTCCAATCTGGCCGCTTATAACACAGAAAGAGCACGCAGATATTTTAAGCGCTCAGTAGACTCTAATCCTGCTTCCGGGGAAGCCTACCTGGGGCTTGGACTTTCAGATATCCGCGAGGGGAGGCTATCTGATGGCCGCGCTGAAATTGAAAAGGCTGTTACAATGGAGCCGATGCGGGCACTATACCGGAGTTATCTCGGTAAAGCTTTTTTTGAAGAAGAGCGCGAAGATCTGGCTGAAGAAGAATATTCGCATGCAATCAGTATTGATCCTAACGACCCGACTCCCTACTTATACCGCGCCTTTAACCGGCTTTCACGCAACCGCCCGATTGAGGCGCTCTCTGATATTGAGGATTCAATTGCACGTAACAACAACCGCGCTGTGTACCGCTCACGCTTTTTGCTTGATCAGGATCTGGCCGTACGTGGAACCAGCCTGGCAGAGGTTTTTAACCGCCTCGGTTTTTCACAGATTGCGCGGCTTGAAGCCATAAAATCAATTAACCGAGATTACAGTAATTACTCTGCTCACCGGCTGCTCTCTGAGAGTTTTGACGGCTTCTTTTTTGCTGATGCTGCTTTTAGCGAAGGCATAATATCGGATCTTCTGGCGCCTGTTAGTTTTAATGTATTTGCCAATCAGACAGGTTTTAGCGGGGCTGCCGGGCTTAATGAATACAGCGCTCTTTTTGACCGTAACCAGAACAGAACCGGTATTCAGGGTTCTTACAGCAGTGAAAAAAGTCGTGCTGCAGGAAGTGTTTTTGAAACCGGTAAGATTGATAATTTCGGATATTTTCTCGGTTATCGTGGCGGTTATGGCCGCGGACGAAAAAGCGGCGGCTTTTACGAGCGCTTAAACCGCGCCGACCTGGCAGCCCAGTACCAGTTAAATCACAATAACCGGGTTATTGCCCAGACAGCTTTTATTGGTCGTGATAATGTTGAACCTGATGTTAGCGATAAAGCTGATGAAGTTGAAGCCAGTATAGGCACTCATCATGTTTTAAGCACTAATTCGCAGATAGTAACCCGTGTTGAGTATCTCGATCGCAGCTTTGACACGCTTGAAAATCGTGTCTCACGTGAAGCTAGTGAGCAGGTAAAACTCGATACCGGAATTTTAAGCTTTCCCGATGAGACAATTACAGTGAACCAGACAACTGACGAGCGCTTTAAATCATGGCGTTTTAGTGGACAGTATATTTATGATTCTGAAGCCCTTTCACTTGTCCTTGGCGGGCAGGCACTGGATGCCAGCGGGGACAGTCTGGAAGAGAGTATGCTGCTGCTTGATTCTACAGGATTCTTTTCTGACCTCGGCGCTGATTTAACATCATCGGCAGATTATTCAGCCCGCTCTTACAGCGGTTATCTTTATGGCACGCTGCATCTGGCTGACTGGTTTGATCTTAATGCAGCAGTAAATTACAGCGACATAGAGCTTCCGGCCTTTGATGTGATAGCACCTTTTATTGATGGTACGCGAAGCAAGGATAAATGGTCGCCTAAAGCAGGCGTTATACTTTACCCCGCCGATAACCTGATTATTCGGGCCGCCTACTTTCGCTCGCTTGGAATATCGAGCGAAAGCGATATAGGCAGCATTGAACCAACTACTATTGGTGGTTTTACCCAGGTATTTGGCGATCTCCCCGGAGCCGAGTCAGAGAGCTATGCTGCGGGGATTGACTGGAAGCTCCCTAAGAAGCTTTATGCCGGTGTAGAGTATCTTTATCGTGATATAGAGCGTGAAAGCATTACAGTTAAGAATGTGTTAACTATAGATGCAACCACAGCATCAGATAATTTTACGCTTTCAAGTGCTTCTGCCCGTGATAATGAACGGGATGAACAGATAAGGGCTTATCTCTATGCTGTGCTTTGTAAGCGTGCCACTGCAACTCTTGATTATATCCACTCAGAGCTTACTTCTTTTGCAATTGATGAAGTGCTCAAAACTGACAGGCTTGCGCTGGCGCTTAACTATTTTTTGCCAAGTCGCTGGTTTGGTTTTTTGCGTGGAAGCTATATAAATCAGGATGCAAACGGAGTCGATACTCTTAAAAACGGGGGAGATTCATTCTGGCTTTTTGATGCAGGACTTGGATACAGGCTTCCGTACCGTCATGGTGCTGTTCGGCTGGCAGTAAATAATATTTTTGATCAGAATTTTATCTTTGAGGATCGCGGCAGAAACCGTGAAATCTTTCCTGAAATAAACGGGCGGCTCGAGTTTTCAGTTAATTTCTAAGTTCATTGCTGTCATGAAAAAAGCTGCACTGCTGATACCGCTGTTAATTGCCGCGGTAATACTGCATGCAGCTGTGTTTCTCTCCCCCTGGGGCGAGCGCCTTGAGATGCAGGCAGTTGACTTCTGGTTTAATCTGCGCGGGCCGCTTAAGCCCCCTGGAGATATAGTACTTGTAGCGCTTGACGAGGACAGCTACGAAGAGCTTGGAGTTCCCATGAATCAGGCATGGCCGCGCTCACTGCATGCCCGCCTGCTTAAGAGGCTTGCCAGAGCGGGAGCAAAACGGGCAGTGTTTGATGTGCTTTTTCTTGGGCAGAGCGAGGATTCGGGGGCCGATTCCGAATTAGCACAGGCGCTTTCAGGCCTGCCAAGCGTGATTGGTGCTGACCTGGGGACAACGGTGGGTGAGCATAAGGTTCAGGAGCTATTTTTGCCTTACGAGCCTTTTCGCGCTGCTGTCAGTCAGGTGGCAATTGTTGGCCTGCCGGAGGATTACGGTGTTGTACGCCGCTTTAATACAGCTATGGCCGGGCCTGCAAAAGGCTATCCTTCGCTGGCGGAAGCGGCAGCAGGTTACAGCGGGATGCGTCCGGAGGGGCTTGGTCCGCGGGACTTTATTAATTATTACGGGCCGCGCGGTACAATTGAAACTTATTCTTATTACGAAGCGCTTGATCCGGATATACTTCCGGATAGCGCTTTTAAGGATAAGATTGTATTTATCGGGATTGCGCTTAGGACCGGTCTCGGGCCTGATCAGAAGGACAGCTTTCTTACCCCTTTTAATTCAGCAGGCAGAACTTTTGGAGTTGAAATTCATGCAACAGCAGCCGGTAACCTGCTGCAACATAACTGGATAAAACGCTTTAGCGCAGGATTTGAACTGTTATATCTCTCCGGCCTCTTAATTGTTTTAGGAGCACTTATATTTCTTATCAGGCCGGTATTTTCCTGGACAGTCTTACTGTTTGGCAGTGTAGTCTGGGCAGCTGTTACTTATAACCTCTTTTTAAGAGGGCTTTATCTTCCCGGTGCTTTGCTCTTTACAGTATTTTTACCGCTACTTTTTCTTGCAAGCACTCTTTACTATTACTTTGTGGTGCTTAAAGCCAAGCGCCAGACTGAGCGTGCCTTTGGATTATATCTGCCGGCCCATCTTGCAAAAGAGGTAGCTAAAAGGCCGGATGCCTTAAAACCGGGTGGTGAGAGTGTAGTTGCAACGGCAATGTTTACTGACATTCAGGACTTTACCTCTATTACAGAAAAAATGAGCGCTGAAGATGTAGCCGCTATGCTTAACAGCTATTTTACTGATACTATTGGGGCAATTTTTGAAGAGGATGGAACGCTTATTAAATTTATAGGAGATGCTGTATTTGCTATCTGGGGTGCGCCTATCAGACAAAAAGACCACGCTACCAGGGCTGTGCGGGCTGCAGTTGCGATTCAAAAGAGGGTAAATGATTTTAACAGCCGCAAAGAATATCCTGAGCTTATAACCAGAATTGGAATCCACAGCGGCAAAATGGTTGTAGGAAACCTCGGCTCTGACAGGCGCTTTGATTATACGGCGATTGGTGACTCAGTTAACCTGGCATCCAGACTTGAAGGTGTAAATAAAGCCTTTGGGACAAGAATAATTATCTCTGAAGATACAAAGAGGTTGCTTGATGGCAGCTTTGAAACTGTAAGAGTTGGAGCAATCGCCGTTAAGGGTAAGTCTGAAGTAGTGGGGGTTTATGCTGTTTTTGAAGAGAAGCTAAGGCGTGAGGGGAAGCAGCTCTGGCAGAGTGCGCTGGAGAAGTTTTCTGAAAGAGACTGGGATAAGGCCTACGGCCTTTTTGAAGAGGTTAAGCAGGCAGAGCCCAGGCTTTGCTTTGCAGCCGATTATTATCTGCTGCAGGTGGCTGATTATTCCCGTCGTGATCAGAAATATCTGCGCGATACCCACTGGAGAGGCGAGATAGTTTTTAAGACCAAGTAAAAACAGTAGCGTTTTAATTATATTATCTCCAGGGAAGCTTACAAAAGTCGTAGTTATAACTTAGAACCTCACTGCCCCCATGAGTGAAATTCTCGTCACCAGCATATATGATATGGCTCCTGTTATAATTCTGAAGCTTGTTAAACCAGTTTAAAGTTTTTAACCAGTGACTATTAAAGGTCGCTGAGCACTTTATTTCCAGGGGATGAAGTTTGCTCCCGTTATCTACGACCAGATCAACTTCATGACCGTGTTGATCTCTCCAGAAATAAAGTGGAGGTTGGAGGCCTTTTGCAAAGTAAGCTTTATGAATTTCAGCTATAACCCAGTTTTCAAAGATAGCTCCCCGTAAGGGGTGGTTAAATAGGTGTTCCTTCGTCCTTATATGCAGCAGGTAACAGAGCAGTCCGGTATCGAAAAAATAGATCTTAGGAGACTTTATAATACGTTTATTGAAATTTACAAAATGTGGTTTAAGTCTAAAGATTAAAAAGCTTGCTTCCAGCACGCTTGCCCAGCGCACTGCAGTGGGCTGGGTTATACCCGCTTCACTGGCAATACTTGAGTAATCAGCCAGGTTGCCGGTACGTCCCGCACAGAGCCTTGTAAATGTGTCAAACAGATTAAGATTTGACACGTTTAGTAAGGTTCTGACATCTTTTTGCACGTATGTATTATAGTAATCTGCATACCATTCGGTTGGATTTAATCCTTTGTCGTATATTCTGGGATAAGAGCCGCTGTAGAGCAGCTGGTCCAAATCTTTTGTGCGCATTTTCTCGGGGAGTTCGCTGTTGAGTAGGGGAAGGAGAGTGGCAATTCTGACGCGGCCGGCCAGGGACTGGGAAATTTTTTCGTTAAGCTGGAAGCTGTTAGAACCAGTCAGGATAAAGTTTCTCTGATCGTTGCTGTCATCAAGAATTTCCTGTAAATACGAGAAAAGGTCTGGGACATACTGAATTTCGTCAAGGATAGCGCTTTTGTTAAAGCTGGCCAGAAACGAGCGTGGATCGTCGATAGCTCTTTTTCTGGTATCGGGATTTTCCAGCGAACAATACTGGTAGTCATTAAAGACATGTCGGACCAGGGTTGTCTTGCCTGACTGGCGTGGCCCGACAATACAAACAGCGCGATATGTTTTCACATACCCTTTAAGCTTTTCAGTAATTTTTCGCTCGAACACACAGGCATTATATTAGAATCATTAGGTATTGTCAATTCAAAATCTAAATTTGAAACAACAAGATTTTATAAGTTTTGCATCTCTCCCGTGGGGATGGAGGAGCGCTCATCCTTACAGACCGAAGCTCAAAGTGCGCTGAGGCCTCTTTATGATGCCAGCGGGCTAAGGTCATCAACTACTGAAAGTTCCCGTCAACCTCAAAAGTTGCGCAGTCAGCAGGATCTTTTACAACCCGTACGTTTGTTACCGCGCTAAGATCAATGTTGGTGTAAGCAAAATATGGATCATTCTGGCGGAACTGATCGTTTGTTATCGGAAGCTCGCCAAAGGTAAACAGGAACTCACTTGGAGGAGTTGGAGCTGCAGGGTCAGAGGGTGGCGCTTCGCCAAACTGTGACTCTTCATTTACCTGGAATGATTTGCTAATTGCTGTACCATCAAGACATACGTAGTACGTCCCTGCGGGTGCCCCTGAGATATTTACAAACATGTCTGTAAATGCTGGTGTGGCATCATTAAATACCTCACGGCAGGCTGAACCTGTTTTTGATGTATCTTGAAGATTAGTCAGGTTGGTACAAACGCTGTTCCCAACATTAGGCGAGCAGAGTATGTCACCGTAGGCCTGGCTTTCAGCATTCTTGCAGCTGTTTGGAACTATCAGCAATATGCCCTGGTCTGCTGCGCCCATAGGATCAAACGCAATGACCTGTTGAGGAGGCTCGTCGGCTTTAAGCTCCCGTTTAATACCCTTTGCACCCGAAACGAAGAGCTCCATTCTGGCACTGTTGCCACGTCTTCTCTTTCCCCTCTTCTTTCTTTTGCGTTTTTTTCGATCCCGTTTTTTTGCCTCTTTTCGGGCAGTGTTGGCTGCTGGTAGTGTAGCAGCAATATTCCCCAATCCAATTGTGCCCAGTGACACAAGGGTACTCAGGCTAGAGTTCGGATTATACTGGTCGTAGTTATATTCCTTCTTTTGAGCTAACTCATTGAATTCATCTGCATAGGGACCTTTCTTAAGGAATTTACCGTATACTTCATTATTTGAAACATTAGTGGTCTCAAATATTTTAATATGAAAAACTTCCTGAAATTTTCCATCAGGACCCTGCAGGCATCCCCGTAGTATTTGATTCGGTGCAAAGTTTTTAGCAGTTATATTGAGTTCACGAGTATTGCCCGGGCGATAGGTTATATCCATGGTGGGAACCTGCTCATTATACTGCGGGCCGAAGTAATCTGTATAAACACATTCCATCTTTTCACTGGGATTGTGGTTCTGCTCGTCGTTGGGATCGAATATTATTGCTGAGCAGATAGATTTACTTTTTGGAGTTAGGCCGGTCTTAATATCAAGAGCAAAACCAGTATCAAAACCGCGAAAGTTCTGGTCTGCCGCAATCATTTCATCAGATGTCATTGTATAAGTACAGGAATCGGATGGTGATACCGTTGGTGAAGATGTACACTCCAATTTACCGATCTTGTAAGTATCTTTTTTGCTTGTTGCCCCTGGCTGGGTAACAAAGAAGATAGTCCCTTGCTTTAGTTTTATATTAGAATGGAACTCAAACTTTAAGTGCATCAGATCACTGGGAGGGCCACTTTGTCCGGGGGTCTGCGGAGCTCCTTCCGGGGTCATTGTGAGCTGTCCGGTTATGTCCTTGTCACAGAACACCGGGAATACCATTGGATCCATGACGCCGCCGGATGGAGGCCCGTCAGGGGGAGGACCGAGATCGCCGCCGCCGCCAGTTCCTCCGTTTTGAGCACTTGCTGCGCCAGTAATAGAGAGACCGAAAATTAATGATACTATCAGTTTTGTAGTAAGAATTTTTATCTTTTCTGCCATTGTCCTGACCATAGTTAGTTGTCGTACTGGCTAACTAAGTCGTCCGTTAAGTGCGATAAGCTTTATAAACTGGAGCTAAGTAGTCAGGTAAAAAATGTTAAGTATCTACAGGCTATTAAATGGTAAAACAAGTCAATGTTTTGATC
>RFHI01000206.1 GCA_003696425.1 Candidatus Dadabacteria bacterium
GCGTAGTTCATAAAGATAAATGGTGGATGATAACCGATATTTACAATTCCGTAGGGAGAAATTAAGCCGGCAAGACCAAGAAGCAGCGCGCCACCCCAGACATACGCGGGACTTAGATTACGCTCCCCTGCCAGTCTGGGAACGCAGCGGTAAAAAAACCACAGCATTGGAATAAGTACCCAATAGACGTGAATATTTACCAGGAGCGCTGACAGAAAAAAGAGCCAGGGGAGTTCGGAAGCCGTTGGTTTTTGTATCAGACGCCTGAGTGTCAGGGCAATTATCAAAACCGCCAGCATTTGGATGCGAATAGAAGTGACAGCGTTTATAAGGGTAATAGAGGCCAGATAAAATACCATGGCTAAAAGAACCGACTGCTGCCGTTCCATTGAAATATAAATAATATCAAGTAACACCTTTGATAGCGCTGCCATAACTAGTGCAAGGGCAATGCGCAGACCATCATATCCAGCCAGAGTAAATATTTTGTAAAGAACAATTTGCCCCAGCCAGTGATAATCGTGCCAGAATTTGTTAAAGGTATTAACAACATCCTCAGTGGGAAGCCTGCCATGATTAAAAATCCAGGCTCCACCAAACAAATGCCATCCCAAATCCGGATCATTAGCCGGGTAATGCCAGAAACCAAGCCCAATAATAATAGCTATAAAGTATGACCAGCGCTTTAATGACGGGCTATCAGTCACAGTAATTACGGTAAAGTTCAGACCGGTTTAAAACTGGTACGCGCAGTTATAGACTTTACAAATTCGGCCAGCAGTTTAGCGGAATTCTGCAAATCACGCAGATCGCATATTTCAACCTGAGTATGCATATAACGATTTGGAATGCCTATCGTGGCAGTAGCAACACCAGAGCGTGAAACCTGAATAGCACGTGCATCATTGCCGGCTAATTTGGGGCTTGGGCCGAGCTGATACGGTATACGCTGTTTTTTTGCAACCTTTTCAAGCAAACTGCCAACAACAGGATTTGTATTTGGCCCTTTTGAAATGACCGGTCCCTTTCCTAATATGCATCGGGGAGCTTTGTGTCCGGCGGTGGCTGGAGTGTCAGATGCATGCGTTACGTCAATTGCAATGCCAACCTCAGGTTCTACGCTATAGGCAGCAGTGGTTGCTCCACGAAGCCCCACCTCTTCCTGAATTGTACTAACTGCATAAAGCCCCACATTCAGCTTTGAGCGAGAACACATTCTGAGCGCTTCCATTGCTACAAACAATCCAACCTTATCGTCAAGGCCAGCCGAAGTAATGCGATTCTGGCAAAGCTCTTTTACGGAAAGCTCAAAAGTAACCGGATCTCCTACTGTAACAAGCGATTCAGTTTCTTTTTTTTTTTTATTGCCGATATCCACCCAGAGTTTATCAAGATCAACACTGCTTTTTTTACGCTCTTCCGGTTTTTGGAGGTGAATTGGTTTTCTTCCAACTACGCCACGCACTTCTCCCTTTTTGCCGAGTATAGTAACCCGCGCCCCTTCTACTACACCAACATCGATACCTCCGATAGCTCCAATATAAATAAATCCATCAGCGGAAATATGTTTAACCATAAAGCCAATTTGATCGGCGTGGCCGGCTAGCATGATCCTGCGTTTGGCTTTAGGATTAAGCGCGACTATAAGATTGCCATGCAGATCGCTCTCTATACTGTCAGCAAAGCGTGCCATTCTCCGTTTAACCAGTTTTTGAAGCGGCACTTCAAAGCCGGAAGGAGAAGGAGTTTTTAGAAGATCAAACAGAAATTTCTTTGACTCTTTATTCATGGTTTATTGATTAGCAGCCTGTTTAGCTTCCAAAGCTCTTTTGCGTTTCTGGCTAAGAAGTTTCTTGTACATAGCAACTGCTGCGTTATGTTCCTTTAGTGTAGCAGAAAAAATATGACCGCCCTCGCCATCCGCTACAAAAAATAGGTAATTAGTTTTTGCCGGGAAAAGTGCCGCGTGAATAGCTGACTCCCCGGGGTTACATATTGGACCTGGTGGCAGGCCCGGGTTGATATAGGTATTATAAGGAGTGTAAGTTTCAAGATCTTTCTTAGTAAGAGGGGGCTTAAAATTCGGGATGCCATATGCGACAGTAGGATCTGCTTGAAGCTTTATGCCCTTTGCCAGCCTATTATGAAAGACTGAGGAAATTAGCGGCTGTTCGTCTTTATTACCAGATTCTTTCTCAATTATTGACGCAAGGGTCAGGATTTCATGTCTTGAGAACCCCAATTTGTCAGCTTGTTCTGTATATTCCGGTGGCCAATGTTTTTCTCCCTCTTCTAACATGGTCCAGATAATCTGTTCAGCCGTGATTGGACGTGAAAAATAATATGTTTCAGGATAAAGGTATCCTTCAAAACTACCCGCAGCTATACCGGCTTTAGCTAAAAGGGCCGGGTCATTAAGATACTTATTAAATTCGGCTTCCTTCATTAATCCGGCTGCTTCAACAATCTTACCGATCTCCCAAATTGACATACCTTCTTTAACGGTTACCTTACGTTTATAGACATCTCCCGACATAAGCTTTGCCAGAATCTGTTTAGGGGTCATTGTCTTTTGCAGAACATACTCACCGGCCTGAATGCGGGTGTCACTGCCGCGCAGGCGGGCCATCAGGTAGAGAAAACGTCGATTTCTGATTACACCTTTATCTTCCAGAATTTTGCAGATCTCTTTAAATGAAATTCCGTTTTTTATTTCCACCAGTATGTCGCTTCTGTCAGTTTTGCTGGCTGGTTCATTAAATTCACTCTGAAGATAAAAGTAAGTTCCGGTAAATGCCAGAACTGGTAACGCTATAATTATTACGAGCCTGATAAATGAAGTCATCGATTCTATCCGGTATTGAAGTTGTTTTTTGCAATTACAATATTATAGTACACCCGATCCCTGTTAATTCGTCTAGCCTTGCCAGTTTGCCGACCAGCGAGTTGAACCTATTAGGCCAGATTTAAACATGAGATTTACGGCTACTCAGGTAGCGTTCTAGAATAATAGATGCAGACACTGCATCAATATCTCCTGATTTACGCAGCTTTTGTGGCGGAGAACTGCCCAAATTCAACCGCTGTTTTGCCTCCTCAGTTGTTAAAAACTCATCCACAAAAACTACTTCTACACCACTTCGGCGTGCGATTCTACGGCAAAACCGCTGTGCTTTTTCTGACTGCTCAGTTTCATCTCCGGCAGTGGAAAGCGGTAGCCCTGCAACAATGGTTGTCACGGCATGTTCTTTTATAAGCCGTATAATTTCACTCTGCGCCAGGTTGTTTTTACGTTCCAGTGCACAAAGGGGGTTGGCTGATATGCCAAGCTCATCAGAGATAGCCACTCCCACACGCACATCACCTACATCGATCGCCATGATTCTTGCCATGATTGAGAGCATAATACAGCTGGAAGCTAAATTCGATACTTTGCAAAATTGTGCGTAGCCATGACCAGCCGGGGGAACAGTATTTAAGCGAGACAAAGTCAGTTGGTATATATATTTTAGTTATAATAGGTACTTATAAGCAAAACAGAGAAACTGAACAGGCCGGTATGATCTTTGCGAAAGTACCGAAACGTTTTGGCTCTGTAATAAGAATTAGTCATTTCGCGGGCAGCTGTTTTTGCGTGTATGAAATATAAGAGCTGCCCGTCCTTGTGGATCACAATCCAGGCCAAACACAACGTCTTGCGGGATGAAACAGTATCCGCATAAGATATTAAAATATTTCTAAGGAATACACTGCGTTGTACTAGTCAACTTATGGAATTAATAGATACAATATCAAGAAACCGTTTTAAATCATTTGTTTTTGCGACCCTGGCCCTTCAAGTCCTCGTCGTATTTTCTGGTCTGCTTTTAAAAATGCGGACTGACTCGTCTGAGGATAGTATTACCGAGGTATCCTTTGAATCCAGTGCTGATCTAGATGATTTTCACAGTTTTAGTAATGCTGGTGCTTCTGCTTCCCTCCATAATGAGTCGGAAAAGCTAACTCTCCCTTCTGGGGATAGTAAAAAAAACAGCTCGAAAGTAGAGAAAGGCAGCGCCAATACTATCACACGCAAAGTTCTCTATCGTGTTAAGAGTGGTGATACACTTACTAAAATTTGGGTTTCCCTGGGCGCTGATTATCGGGGGGCAATTAAGGCTGCCAGGGCTTTCAAATCCGCTGGTGTTTCTCTTACTTCAATTAAGGCAGGTGAAGAGCTTGAAGTCACCCTTGCTGATGGAGAAATTCTAGAGCTGAAGAAAAAGCTTCCGGAGGCCAGAATTCTGGTTTTGGAGGGAAATGCACAGCATGGTTACAACGCTACTATTATTAAGCAGGAAATTATTTATTCAGAGAAACGAGTCTCAGGCTCCATTACCCGTTCCTTTGCCGCAGCAGCAGAGGAAGTTAAACTGCCAGTGGGTATTGTTGATGCGGTAGTAGATCTTTTCAGTAGCCGGATTGAGTTTAGCCGTGACTTACAGCCGGGCGATACATTCTCAGTTATTTATCGGGAAGGGAGACTTAAAAACGGGGAGCTTGTAAAACTCGGGGACATCAAGGCTGCATCGATAGAGACGGGCGGCCATTTGCTTGCGGCCGTACTTTATCGTGGAAAGGACGGAAAAGCGCGCCACTATGATGAATCCGGAAATGCGATTGGCAATTATTTTTTACGGTATCCTGTAAGATTTACGCGTATAGCATCTTCTTTTTCGCGTAGCCGTTTTCATCCGGTTCTAAAAGTTCGTCGTCCGCATAATGGGGTTGATTTTGCTGCTCCCACAGGTACACCGGTCAGGTCGGTAGCGGATGGTCTGGTTGTTCAGGCCGGCTACAATAGAGCTAATGGCAACTGGATAAAGATAAAGCACGGCAGCCGTTATGCTACAGCTTATTTGCACCTTTCTCGCATAGCTCGTGGAATCAGACGCGGTGTCAGAGTGAAACGCGGACAGGTAATCGGAGCTGTCGGCATGACCGGGCTTGCAACCGGGCCCCATCTTCACTTCAGCTTTTATGATCGTGGACGCTACGTAGATCCACTTAAGATTAGACTTCCGCAAATGTCGGCTGATCAGGAAAAGATCCCACAGGGATTTCTGCAGGCTGCCCTTACCGATCTTAAGCAGCAGCATATTGCTACCCGCCTTGTAGCATTTATGGGACTTCCGGCAGCCTTTGGGTTAAAGTAAAAAAGCCGGGTGGGATAAGAAAAGCGCTGTCTCAGATTAAAAGTGCGTGTAATTCCTACGTTAAAGTACTCCCCAACAGCTCCTCAGGGTTTATAAGTGCCCGCTAACCTTTTACAGCCTTATGCAGCTGAGCTATGCTACCTGAGTGAAACAATCAGTAGCACTGCTTATAATTGGCTCTGAGCTTCTTGACGGGCGGGTCGCTGATACCAATTCAGCGCTTATCTGTGAGCTGTGTGCTGATGCGGGCATCCCGGTAAACTCAATAGTTACTGTAGCTGATTCAGAGCAATCAATAATCTCAGCGCTTGAGTTTCTCTCCGCACGGGCAGGCTACATTATTATAAGTGGAGGAATCGGTCCGACGACAGATGATCTTACCCGTGAGGCAGTAGCAGCGTTTAGCGGACGGGAATTAATTCCGGATAAAGAGTCACACAGGGCTTTAATTAAGCGTTATAAAAAATCGGGCCGCAAACTCGATCCGGCTGGCGAAAAACAGGCTCTTTTTCCGGAAGGCTCAGTTATAATTCCCAATACAACCGGTACTGCTCCCGGCTTCAGGTTAAGCGGGGCCTTTGCCGGAAAAGAGAGCGTTACCATCTTTGCCCTGCCGGGCGTTCCCTCTGAGCTTAAGCTGATGTTAAACGAAAGTGTGCTGCCGTATATTAGAGAGCAGGAAAAACAGATAAAACCTGCCCTCACAAAAACCTTAAAGTTCTTTGGAATTCCTGAGTCACTTTTATGTTCTAAAATTACGGATGCTAATTTACCCGATCATATTATGCTTTCATACCGGGCAAATTTTCCCGTTATTGAACTTAAAGTAAGTACATTTGCAGGAACGGAAGAGCTTAATGGTGCTCTAAATCAAATCAGGAAGAGCGTTGGAGAAGAATTTATTTTTTCAGAGGCTCCGGAACTCAGCTTGCCGGCTGTAGTCTGCTCACTCTTAAAAGATAAGGGCTATACCCTGGCAACGGCAGAATCGTGTACCGGAGGCTTAATTGGTAAGCTTATAACGGATATTCCCGGCTCTTCTGGTTGTTTTAAGGGGTCGCTTGTGACTTACAGTAATGAAGCAAAGCTTAAACTTCTCTCTGTAAATGAAGAGGTGCTGAAAGATAAAGGTGCGGTATCTGCAGAGGTGGCTGAGCAGATGGCCGGCGGAGCGCAGAAGGCTTTTAATTCGGATTTATCTTTGTCAGTTACCGGCATTGCCGGGCCGTCGGGAGGGAGTGAAGAAAAACCGGTTGGTACTTTTTATATCGGCTTTGTTGCCACGGACTGTTCGGCAGTTTTTAATTACAAATTTCCGTCTGAGAGAAAACGGGTAAGAGCTTTTGCTGCTTATGCCGCACTTGATGTTGTCAGGCGTTATTTGTTGAAATTAGATTTTGACCATAAACCACTATAGGCCGTAGTTTCCATTTGATAGAATTAGGAACTGCTGCCGAGTTGTTTTCATGAAACAGTTTTGCCTTTTTGGTCTTTATCGGCTGTTATTTGATGTTGAAGCTCAAGCTCCGGATCTACTGCCCTTATTTGCACAGTTTTTGTCGGCTTTGAAGACGGTGTCGGCCCAAAGCGCAGGGCATCACCCTTAACCCATGCTCTTATGCCATCAGGCGTTATCACCCTGTACCAGTCAGCCATACGGAACTCAACTTTTAGTGGTGTGCCCCTCGGAAGGCTAAAAAGTACAGTATCATCCCTGCGCGGGCCGGTTCTAAGGTCAGCCCATTGATCATAAATAGTTGCGATCGGCAGGTTCTTTTCCGGTTCAACTGAACTGGCAGTTTCGCTCTGCGCAATCTGTTCAACTTTGCCGGTATCTTGGGCAATAGACTCTTCTTGTGCTGGTTGTGGTTCGTAAGCAGCTTTTGGTTCAAAGTTGCTGTCAGGCTCTTTCAGCTCAACTACCAGTGCTGCCAGTTCATGAATGGTATCTTCCAGCTCAGAAATTCGTGCTCTGGTTTGCAAAAGCTCTTTTCTAAGCATTTCATAGCTCTTGTTCTCTCCGGTCAGCTCAGTGGAAGTTTCGTGGGACCGGCTGGCAACGCCGGTAGTAAACTCTTCAATCATCTGGCGAAGATTTTTAGATTCTGTTTTTGTGGCCACAGAGGATCGCTGATCTTTTGCTGCTGTGTCGGGCTTGCTGGTTGTCCCCGTAGAGACTGCGGGTTCTTTAACAGAGGCTGCTGTTATCTTCGCGTTTTCAGCCTGCATACTGTCTTCTGAGATGCCTTTTGCTTCTGTCAGAGCTTCCCGGCCGGGCTGTACAGCCGGCATTTCTTCAGTCTTTTCTTCCTCTTCGATTATCTCGCGGGTAAGCCAGTCCTTATCAGCCACAATTGCCTCCGGAGCAGGAGCTTCTTCTTCCTCTTCCGGCTGATCCTCTATGATTGACTCCAGCACCCTGTTTCGCTCCGGCGGATTAGCCGCTGTTTCAGACTTGTCATCATCAGAAGATTGTTCTTCTTCTGGAGCTGAATTCGCCCCCAGAGCATCTTTTGAACCGAGAGCCTTGAGAAGTTCGCGCTCCTTATCTATTAACTGAAGGTATTCAGCGCTCTGTGTATCTGCAGTATCATCTGCATGCCCGATAGAGGGGCTGCAGACAGCAGCAGCCATAAGTAAAATTATAAAAATATCAGGTTTCAGGCTTCTCATGAGTACCAGCTGCCATGTAGTGTTTACAGATTGTTTCTCTGCGATATGGTACCCTTAACCTGATTTTTAAGCAAAAAAACCTGCATTGTGGCAGAACTACAAGCAGGTTAAGCTGATTAAACTTTTTCGTTTTATTGTGAGGTGCTTAGAGCTGACGTTATCAGGGGTTACATCCGCCTGTATCACCTTCGCGCCACCACTGGCCGCGTTCCGCGTTGCACCAGTCTTCAAAGGCCAGAAAATTCAGTTCACAGCCAATCCGCTCAACAATTCGGCCAAAAAAGTTGCGTGAGGTTATTGTGCAGCTACATTCATCATAGAGACCACCGTTTTGGCAGGTAAACTTGTTAAGGCTGCCTTCATCTCCGCTTGCTGTTAAAGCATATTGTAAAACCGCCAGCTCCCCGGTAGTTAGGCTTTCAACCTGACTCTCAGCTGAGGTACTGGCCGGCCTTGCAAAAGCTGAGTTAATTGGAATGAAGGAACAGGCTAATAACAATAGTAGATGGAATTTACGAAGTTTTACCACAACACACCTCCTGGTTCTGCGTAAGAATTGATTAAAATGATGCTGGTTTTTAATAAAGCAAAATTTGTGCCGTGATTAACTATGTTTCCAGCAGCCTTAGTACCTAA
>RFHI01000207.1 GCA_003696425.1 Candidatus Dadabacteria bacterium
CCGAGCGGCTTTTGGATTTTCCGGCTGATACGCACCCTGAGTGGCGCGTACTTAAGCTGATTGCGGCTTCGGCAAACAAAGCCATTACATCGGCGGAGAGTGACCGTGATATTACTCTTGAACTTTTATCTGAAGAAGAGCGGCTTAAGGGGGTTGATATTCGTTCTGTTAAGACTGGTGGGATAGCTCTGGGATGAGTTTAAGGAAAGGTTAAATGGAATTTGTAATTCTGTTAATAAAAATCTTTGTTGTGCTGAATATCATTCTCGGGCTTGCATCGCTTTGTACCTGGATTGAGCGTAAAGGCTCAGCGCTTATTCAGGATCGAATTGGAGCTAATCGCGCCGGAGCGTTTTTTGAAACAGATATACTGATATTAAAGCCCGTTTTCTGGGGGCTTAGAATTATGGGCGCGCTCGGTTTAATTAACACACTTCTCTGTGATGCGGTTAAGGCCATAACGAAAGAGGATTTTGTGCCCGAGGGGGTTTCGCAGTTTATGCATTCTCTTGCGCCCTTCATGGCTGTTTTTCCGGTTTTTGTAGCTTATGCAGTTATTCCGATAGCGCCTGAATTTACTCTTTTTGACTATACAATTCGCCCGCAGGTGGCCGCGCTTGATGCCGGAGTGCTCTTTATCCTGGCTATGGGGTCTATTGCGGTTTACGGAGTTATGATTGCCGGCTGGACAGGCAATAATAAATTTTCACTTCTGGGGGCACTAAGAGCCTCGGCTCAGATGATCTCATATGAGCTCTCAATGGGTATAGCCTTTGTTACCATCATTATTGTTTATGGTACTATGGATCTCTACCAGATGATCCAGCAGCAGGGAACAAACGTGCTCCATTGGGGCGTTGTGCAGCAGCCTCTTACTTTTATTATTCTTTTTGTGGTGGGAATGGCTGAGACAAAGCGCGGGCCGTTTGATCTTCCTGAAAGCGAATCCGAGCTTGTGGCCGGTTACTTTACAGAGTATTCCGGCATGAAGTTTCTGCTGTTCTGGCTCGGTGAGTTTGCTGAGATTGCGCTTTTTGCAATTCTTGTTACAGCGCTTTTTTTCGGTGGCTGGCATATTCCATACTATGAACTGTCCGGAGGAACCTGGTGGGAGGCGCTGATAGGCCATCTGGTCTTCATGGCCAAGGTAGTGTTTTTCTGTATTCTGCAGATAGTTATCCGCTGGACGCTTCCGCGTTTTCGTTATGACCAGCTTATGAATCTGGGCTGGAAGATGCTGCTTCCGCTCAGTTTAGCTAATCTGCTTTTTTACGCTGTGCTTAAGCTTAACGGATTTTTTACCTAAGGTGTGCTGATGGATACTTTTGCGTTTTTAGTGCTGGCAACAGTTATAACTCTTTCAGGTATCGGCGTTATCGCCATGCGCAATCCGATTCACAGTGCGCTCTGCCTGATCCTCAACCTGGCTTGTGTAGCAGGCATCTTTGCACTTTTAGGCGCTGATTTTCTGGCGGCTGCTCAGATAATTGTATATGCCGGTGCGATTATGGTGCTGGTGCTTTTTGTGTTGATGCTGCTTAACCTTAAGGTCGAAAAGAAAAATTTGCTTGGCTATATCTATCTTGCCTTTGGTGGACTGGTAAGTGTCGTTTTTATTCTGATGTTTTCTTATCTGGTGCGTGTTGAACCCCTTAATCAGCTTGCTGATAACGTTCGTGGCAGCGTGGCAGCAATGGGAAAGATACTTTATACCGATGCGATCTTTCCCTTTGAGGCAGCCTCAGTTCTTATTCTGGCAGCTATAACAGGTGCGGTGATGCTTGGGAAGCGCAGTTATAAGAAACGCACTACGCACATTAAGGGGCAGGCTATAGATATTTAACGAGGCTTAAAACTATGGTTCCGGTTAGCTGGTATATAATTCTCTCTGCCATTATGTTCACACTTGGTGCGCTCGGTGTAATCGTGCGCCGGAATGCAATAGTTGTTTTTATGTGTATTGAGCTTATGCTTAACGGGGTAAATATTGCTTTTGTAGCGCTTTCACACGTAGCCGGGAATATTAACGGGCAGGTTGCAGTATTTTTTGTAATGGTAGTAGCTGCTGCCGAGGCTGCCATCGGGCTTGCTGTTATAATTACTGTTTTCAGGTCGGTTCAGTCAATTGAAACTCAAAATGTTGGAGAGCTTAAGGGATAGTAGCGTATGACACAGCTTGCTCCGATTGTAATTTTTCCCCTGCTTGGCGCACTTTTGGCCTATCTTTTAGGAAGTCGTAATAAAGATGTCTCCGGCTGGATTGCTACGGGCGCCTCGCTGCTGTCATTTATCTGGGTGCTTATTGCGGTAAGCTCGCTTGGCGATGAGCCGCTGGAGCACCTGCTTTTTACCTGGTTTGCGGTTGGGGGGCTAAACATCGAGTTTATTTTGAGGCTGGATCATCTCTCTGCTGTAATGTGCCTGATTGTAACCGGTGTTGGTACGCTGATACATCTTTATTCAATCGGCTATATGGCCGAGGACCCTTCCAGGCCGCGCTTTTTTGCCTACCTTAACCTCTTTATGTTTTCAATGCTGCTTCTGGTGCTGGGTGGCAATCTGCCGGTGCTGTTTGTCGGCTGGGAAGGCGTTGGTCTCTGTTCGTATCTCTTAATTGGCTTCTGGTTTAAAAACATCTCTTTTGCAGCAGCAGGTAGAAAGGCCTTTGTTGTAAATCGGATTGGTGATGCCGGGTTTTTGCTTGGCATGTTTTTACTCTTTCATAACTTTGGCTCACTTGATTTTATTGAGCTA
>RFHI01000208.1 GCA_003696425.1 Candidatus Dadabacteria bacterium
ATATTTAATACCTGAAGAAGCGGGGAAGTAATAAAAACTATAATTAAACCGCAAAAAGTAAATAAAAGAGGCAAAGTGGCCTTAACCGGTAATTTTGCAATCTCTTCTTCTACTGTTTCCTGATAGTAAAGCTGGGTAGAATCACTCAGTTCTCTAAGGGGAGTAACCAGTTCACCACCCTCTTTATAGGCTACTCCAAGGTGAATAAAGGCATGCCGCAACACACTGCTCTCTATCCGGCCGGCAACCTCATTAAGAGCGCTGTCAAAACCAATGCCGGCATTTGTGAGCTGGTAGACCTCACTTAAAAGCTCTGTGACCGGATCGTTACCGCTGGGACTTTCTTGATCACCACAATCAGCTTCACTGCTTTCAAGCTCAACTATTCTTTTTACTGCCGAAATTACATCCAGGCCGGCCTGAACAGCCATCACCAGCCTCTCCATAACAACAGGAAGGTAAAATTCAAGCTCGCGTATATATTGCTCCTGTTTTATACGCTCCCGCTTTTTTAAGAAAAGATAACCGGCAGCCAGGCCCATAGTCGCAGCAACTAAAAGCCCTCCAATACCGGCGGGGGATATAACTATCTTAATCAGCGAAAACATCAGTGCAAATACCAGCGGTATCAGACGTAGCTTTAACGATGCGATATTTTTCTTATGGCTGCGGCTACGCTTTTCTCTCTCTGCATCTTCTGAATCCGAGAGATCATCCAGAACTTCGCGGGCACTTCGAACGTGCTCACGGTAAATTATTAGTAAGCCCAGCAGGGTCATGCCAACGATAAAAACGGTATTCGTAAGTGCAACTGACACGCCGCTATACCCTCCTGTTAGCCAGTTTAAGCATCCAGACAAGCCCGGTTATAATTAATAATACTCCAAAGGTTAGCGCCTTAACTCCAACCGGGTGTTTAAGTGCTGTAAGAATTGCGTCCGGGTTGGTTAGTCCCTGAATTGCTGTAATTATCAGAGTGCAGAGCGCAATGCCGATAGCTGAGAGTTTCTGCATGGCTACAGCTGAACGAATCTTACGCCTGAATGACTGCCGCTGCCGGGTCACTCTGGCAAGCCTGTGAAGACAGACAGAAAGAGAAGAGCCTTCTTTTCTCGACAGAATAAAGGCGGAACGGAAAAGTGAAATATCTGGGTGAGAAATACTTGCAGCAAACTGACGGACAACTTCTTCCTCAGAGAGGCCGCTATCAACCAGCTCTTCAAGCCGCTTTAATTCAGCGCTTATTACTGACTCTTTCGGAAAAAGCCTGTACGATTTTACCAGCACCGTAAGCGGATCAGATCCTGTCTTAACCCCTGATGCTAGGGAAAGCAAAAAAGCTGTGTAATCACGCTCAAACTTTTCAGCACGGCTGGCGGCCTTGCGCCTTATCCGCTGCATCTCAAAAAAAAGCCACACTCCGGCTACTATCAGCGGAATAGGTGATTTAGTCAGTAGCGATAATACGATGCCTATCGCAAGCACAACAGCAAGCCTCATTTTAAAGCTTCTCTTTTGCCTTGCATCAAGCCCGGCATACACCAGAGTCTGCTCGAATTCGCCAGCCGATATTCCGTTTTCTAATTCGGCAGAAGGCCTCTCATTAGCTTCACTGCTATACCCGGCCAATAGCGACCTTGCTCTATTCCGTTCTCTATATTCACCAGGAAACATATTGCTCAGACTACTCCGTAACGGGCAGCCTCGCTATAAGTCTGCTCCATGTTAAACTCTAAAAACGAAGGCAGACGGGACAAATCCAGGTTTACATCTTGAGCTCCCGCTTCTTCATAAAACCTGCTAATTTTGGTTACAACATTCCAGCGCGGCCCGCTCTCTTCGGAGAAAGAGTATTTAAACATTTCTCTTTGCCTCATAACGCCGTCTGCAACCGGTCCGATTTCACGCACTTCAAAAATTCTTCTCTTTCCACTCTTACGACAGATATCTACGCGCACAATCACCTGTACTGCTGTTACAATTTGTTCACGTAAAACAGCGCGGTCTACTCCTCGCTGCGCTCTCCCCAGAAAGAGTTCAAGACGCGTTAAAGCCTCCTGTGCTGAACGGGCGTGCAGAGTAGACAATCCGGGATGACCGCTGGCACAGACGTCTATAAATGCCTCCGCAGCTTCAGCATCACGCATCTCACCGAAAATAATTCTGTTCATTGCCATTCTCATACCGCCACGAATACACTCCTTTGAGGTAACCCGCCCGGCACCATCGGTATTTTCCTCTCTGGTGGTAATGTATCTTACATGGGGATGCTCAAGCCGTATCTCAGGGGTATCTTCAATTACCAGAATAGACTCATAAAGAGGAATCGTTGCAGCCAGCGCGCGGGCCAGTGTGGTCTTACCGGTAGCTACCTCGCCAACAATTAAGATGGTATTTCCAGTTCTTACTACTGAACTCAGGTAATCGAGCAGCTCTTTTGGAGCAAGCCCGCTCTCTTCCAAATCACTGAGCGTTACTGTTGAGAAGCGGTTAAGCCTGATAGTTAAGTACGGGCCGGTATCGCAGAGGCTCTTATGTACAGCGTGAATTCTGGCAAAAGATCCAATCATTCCATCTGCAATCGGTTTTTTAGTTGAATAGGAAGCTCCGGCTCTGTGAAGCAGCTTCTCTACATAAGCTTCGTAGTACTCCTGGGAGGGAAAAGTTACTTCAGTCATATAATTTGAACGTCCCTGCTGTACGACCACCTTGGAATAGTCACTGACAATAATGTCGGAAACAGCAGGATCATCAACCAGATCCTGGAGTATGCCAAACGGTCTTTGCTCTTTTTCCAGAAAATCAAGTATATGATCGCGCTCGTACGAACTAAGCTCTACACCCAGCCGAAGAGATATTCTGTTTATTAGTTGCAGCACTTCCGAAGAATCGACTGCCGCGATCTCTTCTCTCTGGTCCTTTCTCAGATAACCAAGCTCCCGCTGAACTTCGCAAAGAATCTGTGAAAGCAGCGGAGTTAACGAGACAGGGCGCTGATTGTTCACAACCTTTACGGCAGGCAGATTACGGCTGCCATTTAGTCTGCGATTTTCACTTGAATAATTATCTGGAATCTTTCTCACGTTCTTCTCCGGCTACAAAGAATCCCTGTGGCTTAACGTCTGCTCTAATCCACTTGCCATCGCTTAAAGCATAAGTTTCTTCGCCTTTTTCTCCTTTGACTGTAATGTAACCGTTTACATTTGAGCTTTTACTGGCTACGCGAGAACCCATTCCAAGCCTGTCAGAGGTAAAATCAGTCATACTCCAGACATCTGCGTCCTTTGCGCCCCGTAGCGCAAACGCTATCTTACCCTGCGGAATAGCTGTGTTAATCGCAAGGCACTGCTCCTGGGATACCAGCAGAGTGACTGTGCCGGGTATGTCGTTCTCCGCAACCGAAGCATTTGGATCGAGTGAGCGCTCAGCTGAAATAATTTTTACTTTTTCTGCCACAACTGTGGTTTTATCTTTAGTGACCAGCAGAACATCAACTATACTGCCCGTTCTGGCCCATCCCTCTACAGCAGCTGTCGCATCCACCCTTACGGTCATTGCACGCATGCCGGGCGGTATCTGCCCAATCACCGGATTAGTGTACTCACCGTTTCGGTTAAAATTATCCGGAAACATCGGAAGGCTGGCCGGAAGCGCAGCAACTGTAACCGCATCGCGCAGCCCGTCAAGCGACGTAAGCGCGTTCGGTGGCAGCTGATGCCGTGGAAATGAGACCCATTTAATCTTAATATTTTTAAGCGGGGTTCCTGCCGGCACATACGATACAGGCACGGGCACGCTTACTACGTCGTACTGGGCAACAACTGGAGCCTGGGCAGCGGAAGCAGAGCTATCCTGCGGCTTGCCGCGAAGAATTATGGCAGCAACAACAATAGCAACTGAGAGCACAGCAACGCTGACTATCGGATTACTTTTCCTGCCTCCCCGGTATTTTACAGGTAATTTTCGTGCAGCCATTGTCTCTCCATTAAAAAACGATTCAGACCGCTCAGGTGCTGACTATAAGCTAGCGACTCTATCTGGCGCCTGCTAAGCAAATAGCCTAAATATCGCTTCTGACTGCAATTTAATTATTGCCGCCTGTCTGAATTCCATTGGCGCGCTCAGTGGCCCAGGTGCCGACATTATTAAGCAGGTTACTTACATTGTTTCCCAGGCTGCTCAATGCAACCCAGAGAATGCCTGCAATAATGGCTGCTCCGGCACAGTATTCAAGCAGGGTGTAGCCACGCTCTTGCTGTGAATTTTTTCTTACTATTCCAATCAGTTTATTCATTGCCAGATCCTCCTGTAACAATTAAAAAATAAAACTTACTGAATTGTAACTCCCGAAATCAGTTGCTCTACATCCAGATTCTCTTCTTCCCTTTTAGTAGCAACCTGAGTGCTGTCAGGCTGGTTTTGTTTAAAGGGTAACTCCTTTTTGATTTGTACCGCTTTTTTGTCAATTACCTCCCCACCAGGCGCGGGCAGGCTCAGGCCTTTTCCCTCTGCTGAACGTTTATAGGGAAGGGTAATCACAGAACGTATCTTTTTAATAAGCCCGCTCTGCTCTACTGTAAGGCTGCTGTTAGCCCGGGATCCGATCAGTCCCAACTCGCTTAGACAGCTCTTAAGTGCGGCCTTAACACGTGAACTTCCAAGCATCAGCATAGGTGAACCGGCGCCCTGCCAGCGTGAAGCCGATTTCGAAAATGGAACTGCCGAACTAACCCAATGAAAACTTACCTGGCTGAGCGCTGAGTTAATTTCAGCCCGTAAAGTTGCTGAGCTTAAGCCATAAGAGCGCGAGCCGTTTTCAAGCAGCCAGATACCTGCCTCGGCTGCAAGCTGCGGCGACATTTTTGAAACTCTGTCAGCAATGGCATAAAGAGTAGCCGGATCGTTGTTTACAACCATAATCACCTGATCAGCTATGCGGTATAAAAGCTCGCGCAGCTGTCCTGCAGCGGGTCCGGCATCAATAACAATACAGTCGTAAATCTGATCGAGAATCTCAAAGACGCTTATTAGCAGGCGGCTGCCCTTAGAATCAGTGCGGAAAAGCAGGCTGTGGTAATTAGCGGGCGGCAGGCAATAAAGATCTGCATCCTCCCATACTCTTGATACACACTGCTCAACCCCTTCACGACTTACGGGTGCGTGACCTGCTAGAATAGCTTCGAGACTCTCGTTAAAGAAAGGCCGGGCAGCGAGAAAGCGGCTGAGATCCTGTGTCTCAAAGTCCATATCGACCACAAGTACTTTTTTGCCTTCCTCAACCAGCGCCTCTGATAACGATGCTGCAACTGATGACACTCCGACACCGCCCTTGGCACTGTCAACCAGGATTAATTTACCGCTTGAGGCTTGTCTCTCGCGCCTTGCCAGCATTACCAGTTTTCTTAGAAATTCCCTGCTGGAAGTATCTTCACTGTAGGTATCATCTGCTCCAAAACGGGCTATCTGTTCAATGACTGAGAGGCTGTCAATCCGTCTGTCGAGTCTTACAAGAATTGATGATTTTGGAATCGACGCTTTTATTTTACCAAGCTGCGTCAAGTCACGGACCAGTAGCTCCGGCCCAACTACGCATATATCCGGCTCTGAATGGAATTTAAGCTCCTGGGGTGTAAGCGGCTTAATATTTACAGCCGGTAAATAATCAAGCTCTCTGTTATTAGAGGATAAATGCCGGTTAATTTCACTAATCAGGCGGCTTCTCTCTTCGGCGCTGTGGTCAACTACAAATATATCAAGCATTTTCTAAACTTGCCCGGGCAATAACTTCCTCATTCACTCGCTGTTTCGGCGAAAGTAACAAAAAGTTGCTATGAAAAACGGGGGAAAACCGGTCAAACTGAGGGAAACCGAATGATTTGAGGGTATCAGCGGCTTAAAGCTTAATCAAAAATCATTTTCTAAATCTTCTAGTTTCAAACAGATTATTATAGATTAAGGCAGTAATACTGGCCCGAATGTAGTTTTTTTGCAGAACTTAATATAAGCACAATGAAGAAAGTATGAGCTCTTCACTTAAACTAAGATACAAATTTCTGCCTCCCGGTTATGCCGGAGTATATAACCTTAGCTTAAAACTTCCTGAATATACCCTGCCTGAACTGGCCGACAATATAATCCGTACACTTTATAAGCTCAGGCTTCTGGGAAGTAATCAGCTTAAAGATTTTAAGGGCCGCGACAGGGCAAACTTATTAAATTCTAACCTGCCGGCCTCGCTTAAGCCCGTTTCCGATGAGCTTCTTTTCATCTCTGGCGAGCTTTATCCCCAGATGCCTGCTGATAGCAGAGAGGATACCGTACCTTATGTATTTCATATCAACACCCCTTTTGAATCCTTTGAAGATAACAACCATATAGTCTACCGTATTAAAAGAGGAGGTTCCGGTCTTCCATCATTTTTACATGAGCGAAATATTGCACGCAATTTTCCAAACAAAATAGAGCTCTTTAGACTGGGGTTAGATCTCTTTCACAGCAAACGCACCTTTGCTTTCCTCGGGTACTATCCGGTTGTAACTGAAACACTGCTAATTGAAGCATCTGCTGAAGATATGGCATTAAAAATTACCTGGGACTCATTTAAGGCCAGAGATATCTTGCCGCTTGAGCGCATGAACTTACTCGGCGAGCTAAGCGAGGCTATAGGGGCAGCTGTAAATTTCAGCATTAAAGAAGACCTGCAGCAGAAGATTTTGTGATCTCAATATTCTTAAGGATCGTCTTTAACAAACAAGACCTCAATTTTATCCGGCAAAATTCTCTCAAGCGCATCGCGATAGATTTCAGCTGACCAGCCGTGAAAGGGGTCGCGCACTACCAGCGTATCGCTCTTCTGCTTTAATCCGTCTATAAGCAAAGCATGTTTTCCAAGGAGTGGCGGGTTAACAGTAACCATTACAGGAGTGTGATGTTCCAGTATCGGCTCAATAACCGCAAAACTTCTACATTCTCCCATAAGCAGATTGAGATTAACGCTGCTTTGAAGCGAAAAAACTTTAAGCCCGGATTCTTCCAGTTTTAAAATTGATTTACTTAACGGATCTGAATTTGAGTACTCAAGATAGAGAAGATCAGGTTCAAGTTTTCTGTCAAGCCGGATCATCTCTACTGCTGCCGCAGCGGATCCTCTCCAGCTACGCTGCTGCAATACGCTGCGTCCGTCGGAAGTGATGCCATAACGAAGCCTGCCGTCAGAAGCCGAATGCCTGTAATCCTGTGGGCCAATTTCAACTGAAATTATTTCGTGATCTTCAAATACACGGGTCCTAAAGGGATCAGCTGGCAACTGCTCGGTATTCAAAAGGACTGGGGGCAGCGTTCTAAAAAACTTAAAACCCACATCTGGCCGCGTTTGAAGCTCAAGAGTTCTTATGCGCTCAATTTGTGCACTCAGAGGCACTTTTTGCAGATCTGCGCATTCACAATCAGAGCCAGATAGAGCAGGAACAACCTCTCCCTTAACTTTTTTTTCTAAACGGGAGCTACTATCACTCCCCTGGTTTATAAAGTCTTCTTTGCTCATAGAACCACACCTTATTAGTTAGTGTGTTCAGTGAGCCTCCCTATCAGAAATTAACTGCCAAGCTGCGCATGTTCTGATAATCAGAGAGAAAAATACTGCCAACTCACTAATTACACCCAATACCGCACAGCTAATACACTGAAAGTAAAGAATTTTTAAGAACTACTGGCCGGAACCGAGATTCCTGCCGGAAAGTTTTATTTACGCTTCACCCTACTGGCCTGCTAGTACTTTCTGGCCCAATTTAATACTATCGCAGCCGATTTTCCTGCGACCCATATTTTAATTATACTGCAACCAAAATTCTTAATCAAAAACGGACCGATTCTTACAGATAAAAGCAGGAGAAGAGTATGGCTACAATCCAGATTAAGCAGAACACGGCTGAAAATGGCTGGAAATTTGATGTAACAGTAGACGATGGCAGAGGTTCTTCAAAGCATTCTGTCACTTTAAGTAAAGCTCTTTATGATAAACTTACTGCTGGAGATATTACCCCGGAAGATCTTATAAGAAAGTCTTTTAACTTTCTGCTTGAGCGCGAACCGAAGGAGAGCATCTTAAGCTCTTTTGATCTTTCGGTGATTTCCAGATACTTTCCAGAATACGAACGTGTAATCAAAAATGAAATCTGCAAACGCTAAATAACCCCCTTTAGCTTTGCCAGAAAATAGACCGCAATTGACTTTGCATCTTTAATCTTATTCTGAGATATAGCTAATTCAAATTCCTCTGCGCTAAATGATGCAGGCTCAATTATCTCATCAGCATCACCTGATTCCTTTTCTTCAATTAAATCTGTAGCAAAATATGCCTGCTGCCTTTCAGTACAGAAACCGGGAGCGGGGTAAATCTCTCCGAGATGGTGCCACACCTTTGCAGCGAAACCTATTTCTTCTTTTAGCTCACGCCTCGCGCATGCTTCCGGCTCTTCACCGTTTTCAAGCGTTCCGGCCGGAAGCTCAATAATTTCAGATCCGACAGCATAGCGGTACTGTCTTATCGCTTTAATCTGGCCGTCACCATCTACAGCCAGAATCACAACTGCTCCAGGATGTTTTACAATGTCACGCTCACTTCGCCTGCCATCCGGTAAAAGCACTGAGTCTCTAAAGAGATCAAATATTTTTCCACCAAAAACTTTTTTTGAGGTAAGTTTTGTGTAGCTTTTCATAACACAACCTGCTTTTAAAAGTAATACGCCACTCTAAGATACAGCTGCCGCAACCCTGAAATAGTATCTCCTGTTGCTCCGTGTGATATATTAAGTCCCAGCACAGCAGTTAGATCATCGCTGATATCGAATTCGTTTTTTAACTGCAAAAGCCCCGATCCCTTTTCAAGATTTAAAACTTCGCTTACAAAAACATTATAAAGCGGAGTTAGCTCTATTCTGATACCGGAGGCTGAGTATAAGCGTCCTGCCGTAAATATCTCGGCTCGCCTGAAGCGCTCCAGCAAAACAGCATCCGGCTCCCGGTAATTACAGCAGTCAAGCCCGCTACCGTTAAAAAACAACTCTATAAAAGCATAAATATTTTTACCGCCAATCGTCCAGGATCTGTCTGCATTTAAGACAGCGCTTATAAAATCTCTATCCAGAGTCTGCATCCAGGCCAAATCGGCGCGTACTACTGAACCGTAAATATCGCCATAGGCCCCCGCTGCCAGCATGACCTTATCAAAATGTCTTGCAGCAACAATATCATAGTCAGCTGAAAACTTATTAATTCTCCCGTGATATTTAGCTGCGTATGAACTGGAGCTATCGCTGATATTTCCGGTTAGAAAATCGCGTCTCGGCACTATTAAAAACTGCAGATCGCTTCCGTCACTAAAAAGATATTGAAAATAAGCCAGATCGCTTCCGCTTTTATATTCGCGGTCTACAGCTACGGGAGAAAACGGGTTAAAGACATCTACCACCTGAAAGAGAATACCATTCCCCCAGCTTACAGCCTGCCGCCCGAGTTTAATGATATAGTCTTTATCAGTATAGGCCAGGTTTAAGCGATCCAGCATGATATTATATTTTGAACGTTCTCCAGCATGGAGCTCCCGGCTTAAATCAAAAGTTTCAGAGTTTTCTCCTGTTAGTGGCAAAAAGAGATTATTTAAAAACGCACTGCTAACGGAGTTTTTCTCTAAAGTATCCCCGCTTACTCCGCTAAGCAGGCCGTGCAGATTAAATTCCAGAGGCGAAACCTTAACTGAAAGACGGGTACGAATATCCAAAAAGCCATCAAGACTGTTACTCTGATCCGTGGCAATACGGCTGAAGGTAGGCTGATACTTTATATGGCCGCCAAAGCTTATATCCTCCGCAGCGCAATATTGCAGAGCAACCATCAGACACAATAAGGAAGCAAGCAATACTTTCATCTCCAGCCTGTTAACATTTAATCACTTACCGGCTGACTGATCGTCAACCACCCTGCCATCTGAAAGAGCAATTAATCTGCGGGCATACTTCATTACCAGAGGATCGTGAGTTGAAAATACAAAGGTTACTCCGCGCTCCTGATTCATCTTTTGCATAAGCTCAAGTAACTTTGCCGATGTTTTTGAATCTAGATTTGCCGTAGGTTCATCTGCCAGCACGATATCCGGGTTTGAAACAATTGCACGCGCTACCGCAACACGCTGCTGCTGCCCGCCGGAGAGCTGCGCCGGTCGTCTTTTTTCCATGCCCCCCAGACCAACCTCCTTAAGGACAGCCATAGCACGCTCCCTGCGTTCGTCATCCGGCACACCCTGAAGCTGCATTATAAACTCTACGTTTTCAAGGGCTGACAAGACAGGAATCAGGTTATAGGACTGGAATACAAAGCCGATTCTGTCTAACCTGAGTTCTGCAAGTTCGCTGCGGCTCAGGCTGTTAAGGGATTTTCCGGCAACTATTACATCCCCGGCTGTCGGTCTATCCAAACCGCCTATTATATTTAAAAGCGTAGTCTTACCTGAGCCGGATGGCCCATGTAAGCTTACAAATCCACCAGCATCAATAACCAGCGAAATATCTGTTAATGCCGGCACATCAAGTTCGCCCTGACGGTAAACCTTACTTACATGCTCTACTATAACCGTGTGACTCATTCTCTCCTACCCATCGCTTCAACCGGAGTAAGCCTCGATGCCCGCCAGGCCGGATAAACGCTACCGGCTATGCCAATAATCAGTACCAGTATGTTGACGGCTACGAGATCGCTTATGCGTTGATCGGGATAAATCATACTGCTTACACCTATCATCTCTGTTCCTCTGGCAAAAGCAGATACATCAACCCCGTCTTTAAGCCACAAATTAGTAAGCAGAGCGAGTATATTCCCGATTATCGCCCCACTTATAAGCAGATAAAAAGATTCAAATACCACCTCAAAAAGCACCATCAGCGGGGAAAACCCTATAGCCTGGGTAAGACCAATTTCATAAGTCCTTTCATATATCGCCATAAAGAGCGTGTTTACCAGTCCAAATGCTACCGTAACAATTACAATCAGATACCAGAGAAACAAAAACCCGTTTTGTATGCTGTTTAAGGCGGTAACAAGCGGTTCAAGCTCTCTCCAGCTGTGAACTTCAAATTCCGGCAGTGCTTGCTTTAGTCTGGTAACATATTCGTGAAGTTTATCTTTATCTTTTAAGGTAACTGCAATCTCTGAGACTTCCCCCTGCATACCCAGCATAGTTTGCGCCGCTTCTCTTGACACAAATACATAGCTTTTCTCGGTGCTTTCCAGCTCAGCATCAAATACAGCTGTTATCCGAAACCCGCGGTCAGCAATTTCATTTTTGGTATTCTGGCTTAAAAGCACTACCCTTTTACCTTGTTTTGTCTCAAGCTCATCAAGCAGCGCCCTGCCAATCACGATCCCGCTTTTGCCGGCAGCTGAAAAGAGATCCCCGGCTGAGATCTTATCCCCAATAAATGATAACCCCTGCTCCTGAGCCGGATCTATTCCCACCAGGGTAACGCTTCTTGTCTCACGCTCACTGGCTACTACTGCAGGAACCCTTACCCTTACAGCAATGCCGGCTGTATCGATCTCTTTTAGGAGACGGTTTATTTTTTGATTAGGCCACTTAAAGCGATGTTCAATTGAGGGGTCCTCAACGTAATCTGGCGCGTGAATCTGAATATGTCCGGTCAAATTATAAATTGCATCACGGGCCATTTCAGCACCAACCCCTCTGGCCAGAGCAGCAAGTGAAGTACAGCTCCATACTCCAACTGAAATAGCACTAAGCGTTAATATTGAGCGCCGCGGGTTCCTGAGCATATTCCTGAATGCCAGTCCCAAAAGAAGCCCTGCTCTTGCGCTAAAAGCTTTCATACGGCCCGCATAGCCTCCACAGGTTGTAACCTTAAGAGTTTTAAGGCCGGTATAAAGGCAACAACAAAATTTGCAGCTATGATAACAGCCGGACCACTAAGAGTCCCTCTAAGAGAGAGCCGCGTCTTTACAGCAGTAGGAAGATTCCAGAGCTTCATTATCTCCTCTGCCCCCGGGATATAAAAACCGTGAATGCCGTAATAAATAACAACCAGCGACCCAATCACTATTCCGGAAAACACTCCCAACAGGCTTAAAAATACATTTTCAAGTATGACCATTTTAATAATACTTGCCGGTTTCATACCGAGTGAGAGCATTACCCCGAACTCGCGCGTACGCTCAAGTATCGACATAAGAAACGTATTAAAGACACTAAACACAACGATAAGAATAAGAGAAATATAGAATAACCAGCCGGAAGCCATATCAAGCTCAATCGCCTGTTTAAGCCCCGGCATAAGCTCCTCCCAGCTGTAAACTGAAAGTTTTTTATTTTTAAGTCGAGCGGATATATTTTTTTTAAGCTCTGCTAATCTGTGGCGCGAAGAGGCTTTTATAACAATTGTGTGGGCAGCATCACCCAGATAAAAAACCTCTTGAAAGATCTTAAGCGGCACTTCAATAAGGGCGCGATCAAGATCGCGCGAACCGCTCTGAAAAATACCAACCACCTGAAATGCTGCAGCAGCCATAGAGCCATCCTGACCCTGTCCCAATACTGTAATCTGCTCTCCGGTTGACACCCCGAGATTGTGAGCGAGATCCTGCCCGATTACAGCCTGGTACAAATCATCTGCACTTAAATACTCTCCCTCTCTTACAAGCCCTGGTATAGTGGAAACGTTCTTTTCAAGCTCTGGATCAACACCCGCCACCTGAGCACCAACTGTGCGGCGGGCCGATGATACCAGCACATAAGCATAAGCACGCGGCGCCACAGCGGTTATGCCCTTAAGCTCCGCAAGGTTTTTAATCAGCGCTCGGGGCTCCCTGATAAAATGATACATCTTTGGTTTTTTAAAATATCCTGTCGGCTGAACCTGCAGGTGCCCCTGAAAGATACTTACTGAAGCATTAATGGACGTATCATAAGAGCTTAGCTGCAGGCTCATAAAAAACACCAGCACGGCTGATGAGAATGCAACTGCCAGCAGAGTTAAAAGCGTTCTTCTGCGGTTACGCCAGATATTTCTCCAGGCCAATACAGAGATAACTGCTTTATGCACTATCGGGGATTCCTCAAAAAAGATAACGTGAAATAGCGGTCAGGAATTTCAAGATTAAAAACTACTTCCTTATGAGTTACTTTTGTCCAGTGCTCAGGCTTTTCAACATTTGTCATTAAGATAACCATTGGATAAAGCTTTCCGCCTGCCATACGAATCTGGCTGGCTTCCAGCTTTTTTATAAGCTTCATATCCTGATCAAAATAAAGATGCTCAAGTATGATCTTATCCTCTCTTATTTTAAGTAGTTCCTTTCCCCATACCACCGGGGCGTCTTCATGGGGCACCGATTCAACCGTATAAACTTTAAGCCCATCTAACTTCTCGGTCTTAACAAGCGTGTGATCGTAATCACGAACAATCTCATCTGCTTTGGCCAGATCATTATAAGAAAAATCCGATCCCATCCAGCTCTGATGCATCATGCTGGATGGGATCTTGATAATGCGGTTAATTTTGGGCGAATAGCTCCACATCTCGCTGCCCCGCTTTAAGTTGGCGTTACCGGCATCTTTGGCCGGCGCAGTAAAGCGCACCAGACTTAAATCACTGCCGCGGGTCCACATCTTAAGCTCAAGCCTGCGCTCCCAGTCAGGACGGTGAATTATCATCTCGGCCTCAGAGTAAGAGGATTTATCCCGCCAGTAATCGATAGCCTCACGCACCAGCTCCGCCGCCCGTGGTGTATCAGCCCTCAAAAGAGACGGCAGTAGATAAATTATAAAAAAAACACTAATTGCGTACTCTTTAAAGCACATCTTCATACAGTTACACTTTTTTAAAGCAGCCAAAAACAGCAGCGATTTTAACGCAGGCGCCTGTGGTAATTTCTCCCCAATAATGGTATAAAACCCGGCAATAATACAACACAGGGAAAAATTATGATGATTGGAAAACGTCTTGCTGATGAGCTTAACAAACAGATTAATATAGAGCTTTTTGCAGCCTATCAGTACTTCTCGATGGCAGCTTACTGTGAGGCAAAAAGTCTTGATGGCTTTGCCAGCTGGATGAAAGTGCAGGCACAGGAAGAACTCTCGCATGCGTTAAAGATTTACGATTACCTTATTGACCGGGGCGCAACTGTAACGATGCTTGCGATTGAACAACCCAAGGTAAAGTTTAACTCCGTGCTGGATGCATTTCAGACGGCCTTGAAAAATGAAGAGGATCTCGGTACACGCTTTAATGAACTCTCAGAAATTGCCCGTGAGGAAAAAGACAACATCACCTACAGCTTTCTTAAGTGGTTCCTGGATGAGCAGGTGGAAGAAGTAGCGCTGGTTTCAAGTGTGATTGATAAGCTGAAACTGATCGGTGATAACGGTTATGGGCTGCTTATGCTGAGTAACGAGCTGGGCCAGAGGCAACCCGAGCCGACAGCCGAATAGTTATCAGCTCTAAATTTTAAGCGGTTTATTATGACTGACAAGCCAGCATATTTTGATAAGCGGCAGGAGTTCTTTAGGAGCTACTTTGAAAAAGGGCTCTCTTATCCTGATTATGTAAGCGGCGCTGAAGAAAAGCACCAAAAGCGCTGGAACAGTGTTAAAGAGGCGCTCAGTCTTAGCAGTGAATTGAAGCAAAAGATAGATAACTTCGATCGCCAAATGAACGTAATTGTTCTCTCCGGTATCTGGTGCGGTGACTGCGCCAGACAGGGACCGATGCTTAGAACAATTGAAGAGGCTACTGATAAAATTACATTCCGATATCTGGATAACCGCGAAAATCCTGAGCTTCAGGATGAGCTGCGTATTCTCGGGGCGGCACGCGTACCAGTGGTGTTAGCTATGTCTGAGGATTTTTTTGAAATTGCCCGTTTCGGCGATCGCACCCTTTCTGCTTACCGCCGAAAGGCTGAAAGTGAGCTCGGACCTGCCTGCGATGCAGGGCTGGTTATACCGGGCCAGGAAGAGCTTAATGTAGAACTCGCTGAGTGGGTTGAGTTTTTTGAACGCCTTGAGCTGATGCTAAGGCTCGCGCCGATGCTTAGAAAACGCTACAACGATTAACCCCTCTATTTTTACTTGATCGCAAATCAAACACCGTGCTATCGTCTCGCAGCTTATTTTTAAGCTGTTCTTTATAATACGGCGGGTGTTTGCCCGTTATTATGCAGGGTAGAAAAGACGGACAAGGTTTTCGTCTTCCTGCTGCGGCGTTGTTTAACCCCAGCTGGTATACGGACGGGTTTTACGTTCCTATGCCATAGAAGGAGGTTTTCTGTGCATTCGCATTCACATCAGTCAACCGGTGAACATCGAGCCGGCATGACTACGCTGTTCATGACTGAGATGTGGG
>RFHI01000209.1 GCA_003696425.1 Candidatus Dadabacteria bacterium
CAGGAACACAGTGGAAGTTTCATTGTTTTTCACGATAGGACCCTGGAAAGATTAACTGAGGACAGTGGTGAATTACAATCTAAACCTCTTGCCACGCTGCTTAAGCTGGAACTTATTGGAGGTGGCAGGATTCCGCTTCTGCAGGACGTTTTAAAGCTCTTACCGGGAAAAGCTGCTCTTAATATTGAACTTAAAGGAAGCGGCTTTGAGGAAAAATTAACTGCTTTTCTTAACAAACATCTTCCTGAAGCAGGCATTAACACTGACCAAATCCTGCTGAGTAACGAAGAGCGGGAGAGCCTGCTGGCTCTTAAAAAGCTGGGGCCGAACTTTCCGCTGGGACTGGTAGTAAGAGATGACTTAAAAGATGCTGTAAACTTTGCACTTGAGCACGGGATTTCTTACCTTAGCGTGAAACACACCCTGATTGACTTCCCCTTACAGGAGACCCCCTGGAGTGATAAAATTACTGTTTTAGCCTACACAGTTAACGAACTACAGCAGGCAAAAGAGCTCTCTTTGAATGGGGTCTCTGGCGTCTTTAGCGACTACCCGCAGCGATTTCAATCATATTAAGCTGCAGGGGTGTTGATTGAGCGCCCTAACTGTTTAAGATTACAGTATTTATCTGGTTGTTGCAGTCCTGCCCGTCTAGTATCTATAGTTTACCCCGGAAGGTAAATTGCCATGAAAAAGACGGCTGATTTTTACAAAGGTTTTGCAAACGGTGCAGCGCTTACCGGTCTGCTGACACTGATTGTGCTTGTAATAGCCGGTATTGTTGTACTGTTTTATATGTTCGGTGATGTGGTACCGCCCGGTACTATGGGAGTTCGTCAGATTAAGTTCGGGCCAGGGCAGGGGTTTTCTAAGGTGGCACTTGAGCCCGGCTATCACTGGGCTTTCCCGTTTTATTCAGAAGTTCATGTTATTCCCCGTAAGGTTCGTATACTGCATATGAACCGTAATAAAAAACTTTACCCTGGCTCAAGCGGTGCTTTTAGAGTTCAAACCCTGGATGGTCCCCGTGTTGATGCGGATATTTCTATTTTAAGCCGTTTTTATCCCGCGCCCGGAAAAGATGGCGATTTGGAACACGGTGGCCCGGCTGATCTGCTAAATAAGGTGGGGATAACACCTGCAGAGTGGGATACTCAGATTGCTAAAGTTGCCGACGATGAACTGCGCCGCACACTTGGAAACCTTACCACCCGGCAGTTTTATAATCCTCATCTTCGTGAACAACAGATAGCTATCGCCCATAAAGACATGAACCGCAGACTGGCGGAGTTTGGTATTAAGATAGAGGCTGTGCTTTTAAGGCGTTTTACTTATGTTGCTGAGCGGATAGATAAAGCAATCTTTGAAAAAAACCTGCAAAAACAGGAGGAGGAACTTAAGGAAAAGGCCGGTGCACTGGCAGAGGCTAAAGCCGAGACTGAGCGCATCGCTGCTGAATGGGACGCAAAAATTAAAACACTAAAAGCTGAAGGCAATGCTAAGGCTGAGGTTATTCGCTCTGAAGGCGATCTCTACGAAAAGAAAAAGAGAGCAGAGGCAGATCTTCTGGTGGCCAAGGCAAAGGCAGAAGTGGACCGTTTAAAGGCTGGAGCACTCGCTAAAAGCCGTGGAGCAGACATTTATGTGGCCCGCGAACTAGCACCGCTACTTGGCTCTCTCAAAGGCGGTGTGGTTAGAGATCTGGACCCGTATAATCTCGAAGAATGGATGCGTAGACTGGGAATAAGGGGGCATACACAATGAAGTCTTTATTCAGAGTTTCATTACTGCTGATAATACTTTGTGCACTTAGTGCCTGCGATACCGGCCTTAGAACTATGCGTGAAGGAGAGGTTGGGATTCGTTTCAGAAAGCTGCCACCGGCAATCGGCGGTGGTCTTGCTAAGAAAATTGTAAAGCCCGGACAAACTGTAATTGTATGGCCCTGGGATTCGCTTTATCGCTTTGACACTAAAATACAGAATATTTCCTGGGGGGCAAAAGGAACTGGTAGTGATAAGCGCCACGAGGATTATGTTTATACCAGGGCTTTTGACGGCAATGAAATAGCACTTGCAGTAACAATTCGTTACAGTATTGAACCGGATCCGGAAAAAATCATCCGTATGGCCAAAGAGGTAGCAACATCCAATAAGGATGTGCGCGATATTGTCGTTTCAATCGCACGGGCTGATATTCGAACCTATCTTAATGAGCTTACAACTGACAATATCCTCGATAAAACTGAGCGCTATAAAGCAGTAGATCGCGTGCGCGATGCCATGAACAAAAGGCTTAATCCCTGGGGCATTAAAATTCATCAGGTGAACCTTGATCAGTACCGCTTTGAAAGACTGCTGCCGGATGGAAGAATTGATGCCAGTTATCAGGAAAGAATAGATGAAATTCAACGGGTGCGGGAAGAAACTGAGCGGGAAAAATTGCGCCAGCGCACCATGAAAGCTGAAAAACAGAAACAGTTTAACGACACACAGGCTGAGGTTAATCGTCTGATTGAATCAGCCGGAGGCTATAAGAACCAGGCTGTGTTTCGGGCTGACGGTTATTATAAAGCACAAGCTAATCAGGCAGAAGCAATTCTGGCTGCCGGCAAAGCTGAAGTACAGGGCTTAATGGAACAGATTAACGCTCTCTCCGGCCCGGGTGGTCCGGCAATACTAAAACTTGAACTTGTTAAACAGCTGCTCAGGAACGATCCGCGTTTTGTATTGCTGGAGGAAGACAAATCACGCTCGGGTCTTGAAGTTAAGCGTGTTGATACTAACGATCTTTTAAATCAAATAGGTATTTTTGAGGGGTTAAAACAAAAAACAGCTTCTCAAACTGGAAAAACTACTGTGAAAATCGAAAAAACTGCAAAATAAAGTTTATACATATTGATGGGAGTGAGCGTGATGAAAAAGAGAAACAAGATTGCAATGATTGGCTCGGGGCAGATTGGCGGAATACTGGCGCTGCTTACAGGGATTAGAAAACTCGGTGATGCAGTTTTATTTGATGTAGTGGAAGATATGCCGCAGGGCAAGGCCCTTGATCTATCGCATCTTGCCCCGGTTTTTGACCTGGACTTTCGCGTTAGCGGGACAAACAACATAGCTGATATAGCCGGAGCAGATGTTTGCATAGTTACCTCGGGTGTGCCGCGAAAGCCCGGCATGAGCCGTGATGATCTTATAAAAATTAATGCAGATATTATCCGGAGCGTCGGGGAAGGAATTAAAGAACATGCCCCTGATTCACTGGTGATTGTAATTACCAACCCGCTTGACGTAATGGCATATCTGATGCAAAAGGTAACCGGTTTTGATCACCGCAAAGTACTGGGCATGGCCGGTGTGCTTGATACCGCCCGCTACCGTTCTTTTCTGGCTGAAGAGATGAACGTCTCAATTTCGTCAATTTCTGCCTTTGTGCTTGGCGGCCACGGAGATACAATGGTGCCGGTCAGGTCTTATACTACCTGTAATGGTGTTCCGGTTGAAAAATTCATATCAGCTGAGCGGCTTGATGCTATTGAAAAACGGGTTAGGGGAGCCGGCGGTGAAATAGTTAATCTGCTTAAGACCGGCTCAGCTTTCTGCTCCCCGGCAGCTTCAGCGATCCTTATGGCAGAATGCTATCTGCAGAATAAACGAAAACTCCTTCCGGCATCAGCCTACTGTCAGGGAGAATACGGTGTTGACGGATTATACATTGGTGTTCCAATAATCATGGGCGGAAACGGTCTCGAAGAAATTGTAGAAATCGAGCTTTCTGATAACGAAAAACAGCAACTAAATAAGAGTGTTGAAGCTGTCAGATCCGTTGTAAGTGAGCTCTAAACAGGCCATAGGAGAAAAGTTATGGGGCCAATCTGTGAATTTTATAAAACCACGGTAGGTAAAAAGATTGTAGCTGCTGTTACAGGAGCACTTCTTTTTCTATTCCTTGTTGCTCATATGGTGGGAAACTTAAAGGCTTTTGCCGGTATTGACCCGGCCACCGGTATGTACAAACTGGATGTATATGCCAGGTTTTTAAGGGAGTTCGGGCACATGGTGCTGGGTTATTCCGGGGTTCTGTGGCTGACACGCATAGGGCTTCTGGTGGTTTTTGTAATTCACGTAGTCACTGTTATTCAGCTTACCCTTAGAAACAGAGCTGCCGGCGGAGGAAGCTACGCAAAGAACCGCTATCTTTCCTCCACTGTAGCATCACGAACTATGGCGATTGGCGGTTTAATTCTCTTGGCTTATGTAATTTATCACATACTGCATTTTACTACCGGCACGTTGCACTTTCATGGTTTTAAGCACGGACATGTCTATGCTAATGCTTACAACGCTTTCCAGGTCTGGTGGGTTGTGCTTATTTACTGTGTGGCCATGGTGATACTTGGGCTTCATCTTTATCACGGGCTCTGGAGTCTGTTTCAAACACTGGGTCTGGACGGGCCGCGAACTAACAGGCCGCTTCGTTGTCTAGCAGGAGTGCTGGCTGTAGTAATTGCGCTGGGATTTATGGCGGTTCCGCTCGGTTTTGCTTCCGGAATTTTGCCCGCTCCAACAACACAGGTAACAACACAGACAGCTTTACTGAGGTAACAATAATGGAACTTAACTCTAAAATCCCCGAAGGACCAATTCAGGAAAAATGGGATCGGCACCGCTTTGAAATGAAGCTGGTAAATCCGGCCAACAAAAGAAAATACACCATCATTGTTATAGGAACAGGACTTGCCGGAGCCTCAGCAGCTGCATCTTTTGCTGAGCTGGGCTATAACGTTAAGTCTTTTTGTTTTCAGGATAGCCCGCGCAGGGCTCACAGTATTGCGGCTCAGGGCGGTATTAATGCTGCTAAAAACTATCAGAATGATGGCGACAGTATCTGGCGGCTCTTTTATGATACGGTTAAAGGCGGCGATTATCGCGCCCGCGAAGCAAATGTGTACCGCCTGGCTCAGATAAGTGTAAACATAATAGACCAGTGTGTGGCACAGGGAGTTCCTTTTGCCCGGGAATACGGTGGGGTTCTATCTAACCGTTCGTTTGGTGGTGCTCAGGTTTCAAGAACATTTTATGCGCGCGGTCAGACCGGCCAGCAGCTGCTGCTGGGCTGCTATTCAGCTTTAAGCCGTCAGATTGAGGCCGGTAAAGTTAAGATGTATCCCTATACCGAGATGCTGGATGTTGTGATTGTTGATGGACACGCCAAAGGCATTGTAACCCGTAATTTAAGAACAGGTAAAATTGAGTCGCACGCAGGCGATGCAGTTGTTCTGGCTACCGGCGGTTACTCGAATGTATTTTTTCTCTCCACCAATGCCATGGGCTGTAATGTAACGGCCAGCTGGCGGGCCTATAAGCGCGGGGCTGGCTTTGCTAACCCCTGCTTTACGCAGATTCATCCGACCTGTATTCCTGTCTCAGGAGATCACCAGTCAAAGCTTACTCTTATGAGTGAGTCGCTTAGAAACGATGGCCGCATCTGGGTACCAAAAAAGAAGGGGGATACCAGAGCACCTACAGAGATCCCTGAGGAGGAGCGTGATTACTACCTTGAAAGGCGATATCCCAGTTTTGGCAACCTGGTACCGAGGGATGTGGCGTCACGAGCTGCCAAAGAGCGCTGCGATGCCGGTTACGGTGTGGGGCCGGGTGGACTAGGAGTATATCTCGATTTTTCAGATGCCATTAAGCGGCTTGGACGCCAGGTTATTGAAGACCGTTACGGTAATCTTTTCGAGATGTATGAAAGAATTACCGGTGAAAACCCGTATGAAACTCCTATGAGAATTTTCCCGGCCCCCCATTATACGATGGGTGGTCTGTGGGTGGATTATAACCTTATGACCACAGTACCCGGTCTCTATGCAATTGGGGAAGCTAACTTTTCTGACCATGGCGCGAACAGACTGGGAGCCAGCGCCTTAATGCAGGGATTAGCTGATGGTTACTTTGTAATTCCTTATACAATAGGTGATTATCTGGCCGGTGTAGCCCCCGGTTCAGTTGACACCTCTCACAGTGCTTTCTCAGATGCAGAGAGAGAAGTTAAACAAAAGATTGAAAAACTGCTTTCAATAAATGGCAAGGCCAGTATAGATAGCATTCATAAGCAGCTGGGAAGGCTCTTGTGGGATAAATGCGGCATGTCAAGAAATGCCGAGGGTCTTAAGGAAGCGCTTAGTAAAATTCCTGAAATACGTGAACGTTTCTGGCGAGAAGTATCTGTTCCTGGTAGTGGAGAAGATCTTAATCAAGCGCTTGAAAAGGCCGGTCGGGTTGCTGATTTCCTCGAATTTGCGGAGATTATGTGTCACGACGCGCTTAGTCGCGAAGAGTCCTGCGGGGCACACTTTAGAGAGGAGTATCAAACTGAAGATGGCGAAGCTCTCAGAAATGATAATGATTATTGCTATGGTGCGGTCTGGGAGTTTAAAGGGGACAATCAGCAGCCTGTAATGCACAAAGAGCCTTTTACATTTGAGTATATTCCACTTAAGCAACGTAACTATAAGTAAAAGAGAGTGCGACTATGAAGTTAACTCTATATATCTGGCGACAAAAAAACAGCAGTACAAAAGGATCGTTTGAACGTTTTCAAATGGACGATGTAAGTCCTGATATGTCGTTCCTTGAAATGCTCGATGTGCTCAATGAAAAACTGCTGGTTGAAGGTAAAGAACCGGTTGCATTTGATCACGATTGCCGTGAAGGGATCTGCGGGGCCTGTTCGCTGGTAATAAACGGCCAGGCTCACGGCCCGATGGAGCGCACAACTGCCTGCCAGCTGCATATGCGCAAGTTTAATGATGGTGATACCATTTACATTGAACCCTGGAGGGCTAAAGCGTTCCCGGTTGTAAAGGACTTAATAGTAGACCGCAGTGCATTTGACAGAATAATACAGGCGGGAGGCTATATTTCAGTTCCAACCGGCTCCGCTCCAGAAGCCAATAACATACCGATTTCCAAGGATGATGCCGACCTTGCCATGGATGCAGCCGCATGTATTGGCTGTGGTGCCTGTGTAGCGGCGTGTCCGAACGGATCTGCTATGCTTTTTACAGCTGCCAAGGTGTCGCACCTTGCCATTCTTCCGCAGGGCGCTCCCGAACGTCACCGTAGGGTAAAGGCAATGATTGAGAGAATGGATTCAGAAGGATTTGGCGGCTGTACTAATCACGGTGAATGCCAGAAGGCCTGTCCCAAGGGAATCAGCATCAAATTTATAAGTCTTATGAACAGAGAATACATTAAAGCTAACCTAGCGTCTCTTGCCCGTGATAAGGGTGAGGTGACCGCACAATAAACAGGATAGTCTATGAACTTACATGAATACCAGTCAAAACAGTTAATGAGTGCTTATGGCCTGCCCATTTTGGATGGTGTGCTTTGTTATACTCCTGGTGAAGTGGAGGCAGCAGTAGATAATCTCGGAGGCGATCTCTGGGTAATTAAGGCTCAGGTTCATGCCGGTGGACGCGGTAAAGCCGGTGGGGTAAAGCTTGCCCGTTCCGCGGAAGAGGCCCGTAAATTAGCAGAGAGTATTATCGGCATGCGTCTTGTTACTCCTCAGACCGGAAAAGCCGGTAAGCTAGTACGCAAGGTTTATGTAGAGAAGGGGTGTAACATCAGTAAAGAGTTTTATCTCAGCATGTTGGTTGATCGCGCGGCCGGCAACATATCTATTGTGGCCTCAAGTGAGGGCGGTATGGATATTGAGGAAGTGGCAGAAAAATCCCCGGATAAAATTATCAGGGTCGGGGTAAACTATGGTGTGGGCTTATTGCCCTTTCAGTGTGTACAGCTCGGGCTGAGGCTTGGTCTGAACGCTTCACAGGCCAGGAAATTAAGCGAGCTGCTCTATCCGCTATATGATATGTTTCTCGAAAACGATCTCTCGCTGCTTGAGATTAATCCACTGGTTTTAACAGCTGAAGATCAGTTTATAGTGCTTGATGCCAAGTGCTCAATTGATAACAACTCGCTTTTCAGACATCCCGATCTTAAGGAGCTGAAAGATTACGATGAAATCGATCCCAAGGATCTCCAGGCAGGAAAGCACGGTTTAAGCTATGTCGCCCTTGACGGCACAATTGGCTGCATGGTTAACGGTGCCGGGCTGGCGATGGCCACAATGGATATTATTAAACATTACGGTGGAAGTCCTGCTAATTTTCTGGATGTTGGTGGCGGTGCTTCAAAAGAGACAGTTACCGAAGCGTTTAAGATTCTGTTATCTGATAAAAATGTCAGAGCTATTTTAATTAACATCTTTGGTGGCATTATGAAGTGCGATGTTATTGCCAATGGTGTGGTTGAAGCAGCAAAAGAGCTAGGAGTTAATGTGCCGCTGGTAGTCAGGCTTCAGGGAACAAACGTTGATCTGGGTCGTAAGATTCTGGCTGATTCCGGCCTTAAAATTACGCCAGCTGAGACCATGGCAGAGGCTGCCCAGGCAGCAGTTAATGCGGCTAAGTAAATTTAAATAGGAATGTTAAAAGATGAGTGTGCTGGTAAATAAAGAAACGAAAGTTATTACTCAGGGTATGACCGGTAAAGCCGGAACCTTTCACACGCTGGCCTGCCGTGAATACGGCACGCAGATGGTAGCCGGAGTAGGGCCCGGAAAGGGCGGTAAAGAGCACGAAGGCATACCCCTTTTTAACACTGTGCGTGAAGCCCGTGATGCTACAGGTGGAAATGTCTCGGTAATTTATGTACCTGCTCCGTTTGCTGCTGATGCTATTATGGAAGCAGTTGATGCTGACCTGGATCTGGTAGTCTGTATAACTGAAGGCATTCCTGTGCTTGATATGCTCAGGGTTAAGGAATTTATGAGTGGTAGAAAAGCGCGTCTGATTGGACCGAACTGCCCGGGAATTATAACTCCCGGTGAAGCTAAAATCGGTATTATGCCAGGGCAGATTCATATGCCGGGGCCTGTCGGGGTGGTATCCAGAAGCGGCACACTTACATATGAAGCCGTGTTTCAGCTGACTGAGCTTGGAATTGGTCAGTCTACCTGCATTGGTATTGGCGGAGATCCATTAAATGGCACTAATTTTATTGACTGTCTTAAGCTTTTTAATGATGACCCGCAGACTGAGGCAGTTGTTATGATTGGAGAAATAGGTGGCTCAGCCGAGGAGGAGGCAGCTCAGTGGATCTCTGAAAACATGAAAAAGCCCGTAGTCAGTTTTATTGCCGGAGCTACAGCGCCAAAAGGCCGCACCATGGGCCATGCAGGGGCAATTGTAAGTGGAAGCTCCGGAACTGCCGAGGGTAAATTCAAAGCGCTTGAGGCAGCCGGGGTTCATATTGTGCGCTCACCGGCAGAGATCGGGGCAAAGGTGAAGGAAGTAATGGGCTGATATCCTGCTGCTCATTGACCTATAGCTTGACCTGGACCAAATATTTTTAATAACACCTATCCCTTTGTTCAGGTCTAAGAGCAGGTATGCTTAATGGTATATAAGAAACGTCTTAGCTTCTTACGGAACCAGTTCCTCCGCATCAGCTTCAGCGCGTACAATACCTTCAGTGCGAAGCTCGTCAACTCTTTTGGCTATCCGGCGCTGGGCAGCTTCAACTTCAGAGATCGGGATTTTAGGTAATATACTGAAATCTTCTTCAACCAGCTGGCGTTTCCTTGAAGACATATTTTTAAAGAGAATCACTTTAAGTCTTGCGCTGGCAGTTTTAAGTGAAATTACAAGATCTTTATGATCGACTTCTTTTATAACCCGCTGCACACTGGTAGGAGTAAGTGTGGCAATATCTTCGAACGTAAAAATATTGGCCATTATTTTTTGCATCAGCGCCGGATCCTGCTCGCCAATTGCTTTAAGCAGCCTTTCTCTGGCATCGCTATCAAGACTGTTTACAATTTTTGCTGCTGCTCTCGGGCCGTCAATTGCCTCGTAATCTTCCTGGGGTCCTTTAGTCATTGATTGCTCTCCCTGACGCAGAAATAAATGTAATTTCAACTGTTTTAGATGCAGCTAGCGGGATAAACTGTTCTAATCGGAGTAGGGACAGAAGCTGCTGATAACTGCTGGCATTTCAAATGGTTACCCCATATAGCAGCCAATTACTGATATAAACTGTAGGCCTATTATGTACTGGCAAGCGCCCCCTTTAACGTTTTACGTTTACGGGGACGTCAGGTTTGATCGGTTAACATCTTGTTATCTTTTAAGAAAAGTTAATTATTGGGGTAAATTTTTTTTAAGTAAACCAGTGCGTCGTGGCTAAGTTGTAGCCAAAGAGAGTTTTTATATTAGTCGTGTTCGGAGCTGTTACCCTTTAATAGATAAATGCAGCCAGTTTACTGGCTGCACATTGATAGCTGGCCAGTGTACATTGCTTTTACACCCGGTTTACGCCGGGCGTATACTAATAGCTGCACATAAC
>RFHI01000210.1 GCA_003696425.1 Candidatus Dadabacteria bacterium
AAAAAATGGCTCCCCTCCTTCGCAATGCTCCGCATCACGCCGGACTCGCAGTATTATCTGTGCCTGCTCCGCAGGCACGGGTTCTCGTCCGGCCCGGGTCGCCTCTTTTTTTCTGACGAAAAAAAATGGCTCCCCGGGCCGGACTCGAACCAGCGACCAAGTGATTAACAGTCACCCGCTCTACCAACTGAGCTACCGGGGAACGTGGTTGGTGGTTTGTGAGCTGTGCAATTCATAGCTGCACAGGCTGTGAATTTTTGCCCGTAATCTAAGATAAGTCAAGCTGGAAAAAAATTTCAAATCCATCAATTTCAGGTATTTTCAATAGCTTACTGAGAGGCAATTGCCCTTCTGGCAGCAAAGGCTCTCGAAAGGGTTACATCATCCGCATACTCAAGCTCGCCCCCCTTGGGAAGTCCCTGCGCAGGGCGCGTAACAACTATATCCATCTTCTCCAAAAGACGCGCCAAATAAAGAGCCGTAGCATCTCCCTCTACCGTTGCACCAGTAGCTATAATTACTTCTCTTATCCCCCCCCTTTTTACACGTTCTATCAATTCATCAATTTTCATACTCTCAGCCCCCTTGCCCTTAAGCGGCGCCCAGAGCCCATGCAATACATGATAAAGCCCGCGATACTCACCCACACGCTCAATTGAAATAAGATCAGCCGGTTTTTCAACAACACAGATTAACGAGCGATCACGTGAAGAATCCTCACAGATACGACACTTTTTATTCTCAGTTAAATGAAAACACTCTGAACAGAACCGCACCGATTCTTTAGCTTGCCTAAGCGCATCGGCCAATGTAATACACAGCTTCGAATCATTATTAACCAGATGATAAGCCAGGCGAATAGCCGACTTCTCCCCTATCGAAGGTAGCTTTGAAAGCTCCCTGATCAGCTTCTGCATCGAATCCGGATATGCATTCATACTGCTAGAATAATCCGGGGATATTCATCCCGCCAGCAACTTTTTCCATCTCAGCCTTAACTTTATCCTGAACACCCTGAAGCGCTGAATTGGCAGCCGCAAGCACCAAATCCTGAAGCATTTCAACATCATCAGGGTTTACTGCCTCAGGCGCAATTTCAACTGATTCAATCAGGTTCCTGCCGCTGGCTACAACCTTTACTACTCCGCCGCCGGCAGTTCCTTCAGCAGTCAGATTCTCCGCCTCCTCCCTGGTCTTTTGAATCTTCTCCTGGAGCTTCTGGGCCTGCTTTAACATGGCCTGCATGTTGCCGGGTACACCCCCAAATCCTCTCGCCATCTCTTACTCCTTAAGTTTTATCTGTTCAATTTCACTGTCAGGAAAAACTTCTTTTAGCTGCTTAATAGCCGGATGCTCAACAAGCTTCTTTTCACGCATACGACGTTCACGTTCCAGTCGCTGCTCCTCCTGCTCACGCAGACTGCCAGGCTCAATGCCATTATCACCATTTCCTTTTGTAATATTTATCTTCCATTTATCAATACCCGAAAAGCTACTAAGCAGCTCGCATAGTCTGGCTTTATTATCTGATCGTTCAAGATATTCAGTACTAAACTCTGGCCCACTCGCCACCAAAATGCCAGCATCAAAAGTCTCCACCGAAAGCCGCTTCATATGTTCAGCAACCATAGGGCTTCCTTCCTTTGCCACAAAGGATACAAAAGCTCCCCAGTCAAGTGGACTGGAAGCAGTAATATTTTTATCAGCTTTCGGTTTTTGAGATTCAACAACTGCCTTCTGCTGCTCTGAAGAGGATTCAACCCTCCGCTTTAAAGATGCTGCGCTCGTATCTGAATTTAAAGCCTGAACAGAGCGGTTTTTTAACATTGCAACTATTTGACCAAGCTCTTTAACCGGCTCTCGACCAGCCATTCTTACTACCAGCGCTTCAAGTGCATACCGGGGATAAGCGCTCCTTAAAGCCTCATCAGCTCCGCGCCTGGCTAACTGCACAAGATCCTGTAAATCTGTTAGACTTAAAGCTCCCGCCTGACGCTTTAAATCAACAGTATAATCACTATTAATACCAAGCTCCTTTAAAACTTTTTCGCCCCCCGCAGCAGCCATTAGCAGCTCACGCCAGTGCAATACAAATTCCCGCAAAAACAGTGCAATATCAACTCCACTGGCAAACACATTATCTAAAATGAGGAAAACACTCTGATGATCTCTGTTTATAATAGCTTCTGAAAGTTTAAAAAGCGCGCCCCTTTCAACTGTACCAAGCGCCTGGCTGGCTTCTTTGGCTGTAATCTTACCTTCACAAAATGAGTGAACTCTATCAAGAAGAGACTGAGCATCACGCATGGACCCATCCGCATAACGCGCGATCATACGAAGAGCTTCCGGCTCTATCTCAATCTGCTCGCTCTTACAAACACGATTTAAATGATCTACTATCAGTTCGGGTGAAAGAGCTCTGAAGTCGTGACGCTGACAGCGCGATATGACCGTATCAGGAATCTTGTGCGGCTCAGTAGTAGCAAGAATAAATACAGTATTCGGTGGAGGCTCTTCCAGACTTTTCAGTAGGGCATTAAACGCTGATGTACTCAGCATATGCACTTCGTCAATAATATATATCTTATAGTGCCAGCCCGGGGGTGGAAGTGACCTGAAAGATTCTATCAGCTCACGCACATTATCAACACTGTTATGCGAAGCACCATCAATTTCCCGAACCGCAAGACTCGTTCCGGCAGCAACTGCCAGACCGTTTGGATCGTCGGCAGGGGGATCTGGATTGGGACCACCGGTGCAGTTTAATGCGCGGGCAAAAATCCTGGCAACCGAAGTTTTGCCAACGCCACGCGGACCACAAAAAAGATAGGCATGCGCTATTTTTCCGCGCTTGATTGAATTCCTGAGCGTGCGGGTAACATGTTCTTGGCCGACTACCGAAGAGAAATCAGTCGGGCGGTACTTTCTGGCTAATACAAGATAGGACATCAGGCCTTCTGACTATCAACTGTTAATCAACAACGGCGGCCCATAGCGCATCACAGAAGGACATCGCTACGGCTGCTCCCTTCCGGGCCTGACCGGGTTCACGAGCCTGCTCGCGCGCCCGGGCCACCGCCAGATATTATACGGAGAGGCCGCTTTAATGTCTATTTTATAGACAATTAGGACAAGCTCCTTTATGCAGTAACACAGGTATCTTATATCGCTCGCCTCTGTCCCGCTCAGAAATGTAAAACTGTGGCAAAATGCCTCATCCAGAGTGGCAGTTTGCCTCAATTAGAGAAGAGCTGTTTTTTTATTTTATAATGATTTCAACCTGTTCTACTGGCACAGATCGTGGCATCGCCTTTGCTCCAGCCATAGGGCATGAAGATAAAATGCACATCACTGGAATTACAGCTGATAAGTAAAGAGATCAATTCTGGCCGCCCGCTTTGGGGCATTTTACGGGCCAACGAATACTTTGAGGCATCCGATCCCATCCGAAAAGCACTGGCTAAGCTGGCAGCAGAAAAACTTAAGGCCAGCTGTTATCGGCCCTTACAACCAGTCATAAAAACCATCCTTGATGGCACTCGGCTTGGAGATCTGCCAGCTTCAATTTCAAAAAGAATTCGCGAAATTAAAGAAAATAGTCTTCCTGCTCTTAACACACGAGGCATTCCAACTCCCAGGCTGCGCAAAAATTACGCTTATGTTGTAGAGTCGTATCGATCCAGATCAGTTAAGAGATGAATATTATTCAAATAAAGGCTATATAACAAGCAACTATGGCATGTGATTATTTAATCTCTAGTGATATACCAAAAAACAAGCATCGTTGACATTTACAGCCACGCGTATGTAAATGTAACAACCCTATCAGTCAGACAATAATTATGTTGCCCATTGAGCAGAATGGAATTCACTACTTAAGCTCTTCCAGCTTGCCTAATCCCAACTCTTCATACAACTCAACAGCCCGCTCATAGGCGCGAGTCAATTCAAGAAAACGCTCGCGGCCCTCTTCATCAACATCCTGGTTCAGATCGGGGTGTACTTCCTTCACCTGATTGCGATAAGCCCCCTTAATACTCTTAAGATCAGCACTCTGAGAGAGTCCCAGGGTGTTCAGACAGGACTGGTATTCCTGCATCATAGGGTTTAACCCTCTCCTGCCTGCACCCCTAAAGCCTGCGGGATTCTCCGGTGTGCCCTCAATCCCCAAACGCCGCCTGGTCTCAATCTCAGAATAATCCTGACCAAAAAGTAGATCCCCATAGCGTCGCACGAACAACCAGGCAGCAAATAAGAACGGAATTAACAGGACACTGAGCAACAAGTACAAATCTCCCGTTATCTTTTTATATAGAATTAAAAACCGCTCTTTAAAGCCTACACCTGTTTTTACAGCAGCCAATATCCGGTCTGCTTCTGCTTCCCGACCACTTGCTGTATAAGCTTCTGCAATTTTTATTCGTAAAAGATCATTTTCCCTATTGGGATCGGGTGAAATTACAACAAATAAATTTAAAAGCCGTTCAGCTATCTTTAATTGATAGCTAGCCACTCTAAGATCAATCTCCTTTAACAGGCACTCACGCACAGCGTTTTTTATTCTTTGATCGTTAGCAGATAAAACGATAACCATTTTTCTAACACTCTCTTCTAGCAGCACAAGTGAACTACCAGGCTTTAAACCCCTCAAGGCTTGGAGGGCCAACTTGTGCGTTGTAGGAGTACGCTGTGCTGGATCAACGCGCGAAATTACCGCAAGAGCCTTTTGATAGTTTTTAAGTGCCAAAAAACGCCCGGCTTCGCGCTGCAAAATATTTAAAAGCAATGAAGACAAACGCTCGTGAAGATATTTGTCTCTTTTGATTATTTCAATGTAAGGGTACAGATTCTCAACGTCCCTGGAGCGAGAAATTTCGATAATATCCCGCGCTCTTGTGACCAGAGTGCTAAGCTTCCTGCAAAACGAATCCTGGCTGCCCAAGAGCCTGCAAAATTTATCCTTACTGAGTTGAGCCTCATTGATATTCTTATCTCTTATTAATTGGTCTACTTCACGCTGTATTAAATCCTTAAGAAAGTTTTTTGTCCTATAAACCTCCGCAATTGCATTTGTTCTTACCCAATCCACATCACTCTTAGCCACATAAAAAATCATGGTAGCTAAAAGTGAGGGATGAATTTTCTTTGGATCGACTTTGCTTAATACTCTCTCAAAGAGCTTATACGCACGTGAATCTTCGCCAATTTTTAATAATAAACTATCTGCTTTTTTAAAAGGATACTCTTGATTGTAAAGCAGCTTTATTAATGCTCTTTCTGCAACAGATAGATTCCCCTTTAAAAAACTGCCAAGAGTAAGCTTCTTAAGCTGATCCGGGGTAACATTGGCTGCTAATTTCTGATCATTTAAATATA
>RFHI01000211.1 GCA_003696425.1 Candidatus Dadabacteria bacterium
GTATACTACCGCGTGGATGTATTTAACCCGCTTACTCGCACATTCAGGCAGGAAGCAGCTCTTCCAACTGCGCGGCACGGTATTTATCCTGTGGTTTATGATGATAAAATCTGGGTTGCCGGCGGCGGCACTGCCTCAGGGCATTCGGAATCAAATATGGTGGAAGTTTTTGGGCGCTAGCCCGGGCAGCTTACGCTGCAATCTGATCTCTTATACATTTGTTCCATAAAAATGAGGCCCGCCTTGCGGCTTTTGCGTAGCCTCAGCTCTTTTTCTTTCTTCAGCCAGCACCTCTCCAACGTCATAGCCGGCTGCTCTAAGAGCCTTTTCCCGTTCCTTATCTCTAAAATGCCCAAGAATATATCTGTCCAGAGTCTCTCCCTGTTCCTGCTGGAAACGCTGCTGCACCGCCCGCTGCAAATCCGGATTGTTTCCGATTGATTCAAGCTCACGAATAGCCTGAGCCGTGTCCGCCCTCTTACTCCAAAGATGCCGGAGACCACCATTACTCATTGCCTGCCGGAATCCTTCAACAATACCTGCAGCACGCTGCCTTGTCTCCAGTGTCAACGCCGATTCCGGAGTTCCGGTATCAACCGAGGTGCTGTCAGGAGGCTCAACTGCGTACTCAACAGGCGGCATTTCCACATCAGTTGTCTGCTTTTCCGAAGGGTGCTCCTCCGACGGAGCCTGCTTTTCCTGCATCGGGCCCAGATTGCGCGCCTCGCCCTGCGGCGGGATATAAAGCGTCCTGTCAGCATAAATCTGATCTATATTCGACCCCACTGCTGTTCTTACACCTGCTGCATCAAAAGCACGGTTATATTCAAATATTTTTTGTGCAGTAAGATCGCTTCTTCCAAGTTCTTTATTTAAGGAAGCTGCTATTTCGTTAAGGGTATCTCCTTTTTTTACTGCATATGCGGCAGGAATCTTTACTTCAAAACCTGCGGGCAGCCTGCTGGCATCCTGCACTCCATTTATCATCATAAGGAGCCTTCCGTCTCCCCGTCCAATGCCGAATTTTCTCTCTACCACAGAGAGGCTCTCGCCGTTTTTCAGTTTGTATGTATGATAATCAAAGCCTGGAATTTCTTTTTTTTCTGCTCGGTGCCCGGGCGTGTCTGAATCTTTCTCCTTTTCCTCCCTGCCGGCAACCCCCTGCCTTGTCATCGCATCTTCAGCACTCTCGCCGGTATCAACCTCAAGTGCTGAGAGCTTAACAGTTAAATCTGCAATAAGCTCTTCCTTACCATCCAATTTGCGTCTGAGGTAATCAATAAATTTTTCATGCTTTTCATTCTCAGGAAGCCTCTCAAAGGCTCTGGCAATCTCTATAACCTGATGAGAATCACGTCCTGCAAGAAGCGCAAGTACCCTGTCTTCATCACCCGCATGTTCATATATTATCCTGGCTGTCCGTTCAGCATCAAAGCCATAAGCCTGCTCTATCAGTTTGTCCTTTTCTTCTCTGCTTATTCCCCTGACAGCCTCAATTGCCTCACTAAGCTCCATTTTGTGATCTTTACGAAATCTCGTCAGTACAGCCTCACGATATTCGGGATGCTCCGCCAGAAACTGAACATTAAATTCAAGCCTGCTCTTCCCGTGATAGCCAAATTCAAGCCGGCTTCTGTCATGGCTGTATCGTCGAAAGCTTTTGCTTAAATTTTCAGCAGCCTTACCTGCATCATACTCACCAAGGTAGTACAAAGCCCGTTCAAGATCTGCGCCTTTAAGCTGGCCCTTAAGATATTCACTGACTGTTTTACCATGTTCTATTGCCTGCATCGCTCTGTCAGCAGCAGCGCGAAGCTCCGGATTCTGAGAGAGTATTCTTACAGCATCCAGAACAGCTTTTTCATCATTTCCTGTCCCAAAAAGCCCGGTATTGGTTTTTTCGTGGATAAACTCGGCAATTTCTCTTCCCTGCTCTTCAATACTTTTTACTGGACCATTAAACAGATCCTCTCCCTGCGGTGCGTACTGACGGGCACCCTCTTCTCTGTGACTGCCATCTATATAGAAGCCTACCCCGCCATATCCTCTGCTTTCAGATACACTTTCCCGCCCGTCTATGACTCGTACCCTGCGTTCTACTGTGACCCCCGTACCTACTTTTACGAATCTTGGATCTGCTTCCCCTTGGTTCTGATCTTGAGGACGCCTGTCTGCTTCTGCTAATTTAACCATTGCTACCTATTCCTACAAAAAGCCCTTAGCAACAGGGATATGCTTACACAATGGAAATTGCTCTATACCCTGCAGCTAAATATCAATACCTTTTACCATACAGACCCCGCGTGCTAGCGGGCAAAACCAGCTATCAGTAATAGTTATGGAAAATTAAATAAAACCAGTAACATCTTTTTATCAGTGCCTAACCCCCTGCTATAATTATATGTTTATCCAACGGCGAAATTATAACAGGCTTGCCGGGCGTAATTTCCTGTGATACGGCAATTTCCTGCCTGGTAAGTAGCTTGGAAAGCATTTAGAAAAAACCTGTGAAACTTCGAACAATCAGTACTTATATATTTTTGATCCTGGTTGTACCGCTCTTGTTTTTCGGAGCAATTGAGCTGCTGGCTAGGTTTTTTGAGGCCCTTGGTTTATCATCAAATAAAAATAGCTCTGACCTTACCCTTGATATGCCGGCCTGGATGGTTCCGGGCACTTCGAAGCCAAAAAAATATTCAGCTGATGATCTGAAATGGATGAACCTGTTTGAATCCGGTGACGGCTTCCGGGTCAGAATGCGCCCTAATGTATCAGCCCGCGTGAAAAACACTTTCAGCCTGGTTAACCGCATTAAGCCGGTATACTTTAATCTTAGGAGTAATTCCGAGGGTTTTAGAAGCAGTGAGTTTGATTATAACAAGCCTAAAGGGTCTTTTCGGTTGTTGCTCTTTGGAGATTCGAGTTCTTTTGGCTGGGGAGTTGAAAGAAATGAAATCTTCTTTGAACTTTTAGCGGACAAGATTAAAAAATCACGTCCATCTTTTAAAGTTCAAAACTACAATCTCTCTATGCCGGGGGACTCCTCCGAGTTTGGCAGGCTTATTTTTGATAAATATATTGATAAACTCTCGCCTGACCTTGTGATTGTAAGCTTTGGCGCTAATGATGCGCGGCGCGCCTCTATTCCCCATCACAAACTGGTAGCCAGATATCAAAGCCAGAAGACTCTTCAGAAGATACGGACTCTTCTTTTAAGACATCTCGCCACGGCGCGCTATATAAACGGAGTCGTTACAAGCAGGAGGAAAGCAAAAAAATGGCATCCCGTAACAAATGCTGTCGGAATTAAGCGTTACAAAAAAAACCTGGGCTATTTTATTAAAAGGAGCAGGGGCATGGGGGCAAAAAAAGTACTTTTACTCTCACTCTGCTCGCCCGGAAATTACGCTGCTGCTATGAAAGAAGTGGCCCAGGAAAAGGGGGCGCTCTATCTTAACGGGCAGAAAATTTTGCGTAATGCTATTCGGCCCCTTAAGGCGCATAAAATTTATCCTGAATATGTTCGCAGAATGGAGGATGCCTTCGGCGCTCTTCTTAAAACTAACAGCCTTCTCTACGTTACAACCGATGGCTGCCATCCTAACCGGGTGGCCAACAGGATTCTGGCTGAAGAGCTTTACCGGATAATTTCTCCAGATAAGCAGCTGTCGGGGCGTGATACCAGTGACTCTTTATCGGTAGAAAAGGCTTCTTTCGGCTGAAAGTTAATATGCTCTCCGCTAATTTCTGCTAACAGCTTAAAATCATTAAAAGATTAGCTCATAAAAAGATTTCCTCAAACCTTCCTATTTAACTTGCTTTTCAAACACGTTTTGATAATACTTGGGCTATCTAAAACAGCGTTGTGGTATGCGCACAAATAGTTAAGTAGAGGAATCATGATTAAGAAGTTATCCAGCCAGATTATAAAGCTTGTACTGATTTTACTTACGACACTGGCTTTTATCGCACTTGAAGGGGTGGAAGCAGAAGAGCACTTTTACCACTGGGAGCCGCTGCCATCTCAGGCCCAGAAAGATGATGCCGGACGGGTTTCAGTAATGGATGCTATCTTTAACGACGTTACCAATTCATTTCATTATCAGGTAACATTTGTGCCGGTAGGAGGACTACTGCCCGACGGCTTTATACTGGTTATGAATGCGGGCGGACCACCTCCTGCTCATCCCGGCGAGCTTGCTGCATTTTACTTTGATGCTTCGGAACACCTGGCTGACTCAAGCGCTCCCGTTAAACTTACAGTTTATGGTTATGCTGCTCCGGCAAGCGGCCCTGATTGGGAGAGAAGTTATAAAGACGGTAACGGTGACGTTTCGGGCATTCAGCCTCCGGACAGGATTAAAAGCTCTATACTGGATTCAAGCTGGGTAAGTGAGCTTTCAGTAACAAACAATATCGACGGCTCACGCACCTTTACCATGACAGTTGATGTTACTGATATTAATTCCCACAGCCCGCTTTATCCGCTCTCACCTGAGTGGGTTGGTGTAGAGTTTAACAATAACGGCGCAGGGATATGGCTTGAAGCCGGTGCTAAGCTTGAGACCTTTTATACAGACGGATATCTTACAACCAGCGGCTGTGATGACGGCGATACAGAAGATCCGGACTGTCTTAACTGGGTTACTCTGCCGGGCGGAGGTACGACGGTCTATGATATGGCTGGCCAGTGCACGGAGTTGGATCAGAGTGGCGCTAAGTGCGGCCCGCCCGATTGCCTAGGTGAATTTGGTGGCAGTGCCAGTTTTGATGATCAGGAAGTATGCTGCAAAGAGGAAGAAAAGGATCAGTGCGGCCGCTGCTTTGGAGATAACACCTCCTGCCTTGGGTGCGAGGGAGTAGATATTTCTGAAACCCAACTTACACTAGATGGCGCTTCACACGATCAAAGTAACCTGGTACAGCGCATTGGCAAGCGCATCCGTAAAGCCTCACGCGCCAAGCGTGACAGAAAGTTTGCCAGGAAAATCATGGCTCAGGCCAAAGATCTTGCCACGGCCAACTGGGTGCTTACATATTCTATTCCAAGTGTTTTTGATCAGTGTACTAATTCAATCCTGTGTGTACAGGTTGATAATACGCCTACAATTGAAAACTATAGAACTAACGCCAGGACATTAAGAGACCTGGCTTTAAAAGCGTTGAAGCGCTACAAAAAGCTTACCGGCAAGAAAGGCAAACGCTTTAAAAAGCTTGCAGAGAGTCTCCTATCGGAAGCTGAGGCTGTAACGGAACAGGTTCCGCTTTTCCAGAGCAGCTGTTTCTAAAAATCGTTAGCACGTAGTTGTTTGATCAGGTCAGCAGGAGCAGGGATGCCGGCGGGCCTGATTTATATTCTCTCCACTCTGCTAACACCCGGTGCTTTATCAGTTTTTTACAGTGTAAGCCGTTGATTAAGAATTGCCGACAGGCTACAATCACCCTACTGGAGACGGTACGTCTTCAATGGATTTTGTGCTGCGCAGTTTTAATGTTGCGCAGCACCAGAGGTCTGGCGCTTCGCCCGTGCCTCCTCGCTCTGGCATGTTCGCATGCCAGGGTTGTGAAAGGTTGACATGGCCTTTCACCGGGGCGGAGCGCCACCAAAATTATAAGCAGATTAAAAGGTGGGTTGCTTCCTGCAGTCGAGTCTGCCGTGGAGACGAGACAGCTGCCCAGATTACCTGGAGTGGGGCCAGGTAAAATGGGTAGTGCAGGAAGCGCCCACCGGAGTTCGCACCTCCGGATGTAACCGTTCTGTTACCTGTCTCAACATAGGTGGGGTCACCTGAAGACAGGGACAGGA
>RFHI01000212.1 GCA_003696425.1 Candidatus Dadabacteria bacterium
CACGACAGATAATATAATGATTAAATACAACTGGTGTGTTAGTATATCCGTGAAATTTAAGGCAGGGAGATTTGTTGATAAGAGGAAGAGGAGGTATGGGTAATAAAGTAAAAATAAATTATTGGCTGCTCAGGCTATTAGAAGTTAAGTATCCTATTCAGGATTGGTTCAGCAGAAATGAAAGATCTATTTTATTTTTGGCTGGGATAGTCTTGTTGGCGCTGGGTATGTGCGAGTACTCTACTGCCCAGGGCCTGGCTGCAAAATACAACGATGTACGTATTGCAGAGGCTGTAAATGTAATTATCACCTATATCGAAGGCAGTTTTGGCGCCCTGATAATGGTGGTTTCAGGTATAGCTGCAATTATGAGCGCTGCCTTTGGCCAGTACCGCGCTGCTTTGAGTTTACTGGTTGTAGCGGTAGGGGCTTTTATCCTGCGTTCAATAATCTCGACTTTCTTTAACGATGCGAACATTGCGCCGTAGTTAAGAGCGCACTTTAACAATAATATCATTACCATCAGGCAGGGCGCTGATTTTAGTTCCGTGATCAGTGCCAAGAAAAATATTTACTCCTCTTTTAGTTTTTTCTGCCCGTACGAGTGTAAATCCTTTAAAGTCATGCGGTGGGAAATACGGGAGCGAGAGATGCTCCTCGGCAATTTCGCTATTGGCAATGGAGATACGATACATACGACTACCCTGCTTCAATAGTTTAAAAATAGGCCTCTTTGAAAGCCTAAGCCTCACAATCGGTTTGTTATCTTTAGGGCTATAATCAAATTTAATGTCAATAAGCCGTTGTTTGTTGCTGCTGACTGGAGGCTTTACTGTGTTCTTACTGATTGTGGCAGGGAGTGACTGAGCTTTTTTCTTTATACCGGTTTTTTGATCTTCCCTGGTTACTTTTAGAACTGAAGTAAGCGAGGCGCGATCGCTTTTGATGATTTTACCATTTACCTGACTGTTAACCCGTGACACCTGCAAGACGTCCACATCACGGGGAGTTTCCCGTAACGAAGCCGTTTGTAATTGAGAGCCAGGGGATCTTTTTTGAGATACTGAAGTCTTTGCTGATAAGCGCCTGTTCTTTTCAAAGTTTAGGGCTACAGAGGCACTATTGAAACTTGAAATAACATTCGCATTTGGCACATTATTATCAGTTAAATCGAGGACCAACCTGATTTTGTCCTTATGGGCACCGATTCTAAGTGATCTGACAAACGGGTTATTTGCTAAGGTTAGTTTTTTATTTTTTTTTCCGGAAATTCCCGGAAGGTCGATAACATAACGCGGTGGTGCAGGCACAAACTGAGTAGATGGAAGAGGAATTTTTTGCCCTTTAAGATTTACAACCAGATCATTAAACCCGGTTTTTTTGTAGTTGCTTACAATGTTGATAGTTATGCCTTGATAATCTGACTGAAGCAGATTATCTGCGTGGACAGGACATACATAAATAACCATAATGCATGCAACGGAAAGTATTGTTGTCTTGAAAGTTAACATGCAATGGGCCATTTTCATTTCCGTACTTAATTAAAAACAAGCAATAGATATAGCTGGTTAACACGATTTTTATAATATTATTTCTGTAGTTTAGACGATTGTCAAAAGGTTATTGAAGTAGCTTGAAGTTAGCAGCTTATATTATCCGGCTGCTGCCATAAGTTCACTGTCTTCACGGTCATGTAGGTCTTCTTCTTCCATGCCCCACTTATCGCGGTACTCCTGCATGTATTCCTTCAGTTTTTTATCAAAAACTAGAAGTGCTGCCGGATAATCGCTGGTTATCTTAACCCGTCTGCGGGCCTTACGGTCGGTAGCCTGTAAAATTATCTCACGCTCGGCCGAGTATTCATCCTCGCCGTTTACTTTGGTGTGGACCTGTAACTTATCATTTAAGAGATGACCAAATTCCAATCTAGCGCCACCCGGTTCTTCTTTCATAATTACTACCGCATCTTTAAAGAGTGTTATCCACACCGGCATGCTTTGGTCCCGGTCAACTGCTTCGCCAAATAGCTCTTCCAGTTCATCGTTACTGTAAAGCTCCTCAAGATAGCCGCGAAAAATCAGCTTCGGTTCCAGTTCGTTTGCACGCACAGTAAAAGCGAACCTGCGTGCTGCTGCACGGGCAGCCAGATATTCTAAAAGCATTTTAGGCCTTAAGGTGCGCCACTCCTTGCCAGCTGCAAACTGAAAAATGAAGGGGACCAATAAAAGAGAACTCCAGACAAGCCAGGCAGCTTTAAACGCTACTGCCAGAGTGAACATAATAATCAGGGTAATAACGGTTACAAGAATGCCCCGGGCATGGGCTTTGTTAAGCGCTTCGACTTTTTCTTCGGGGGGAATAATCCGCCAGATTTCAAGCTTGTTCCAGTCCATAGTCTATAAGGGGGCGGCAAAAATTGCCGTCCGGTAAAAAGTATGCAGGCTGCGCCGTAAATTAACAGTCGTAATATTATAGAGTTAGCTTTAGTCTTCTTCTTTTAAGTAATTTTACTGCACTAACCGGGCCAAAAATGTACCTTCTTAAAATACTTATATTTAAGAATTTATTGCAGGCATATTTGCAGAGGATTTCATGCTGTCATTACATTCACCTAAACGTTGCTAAAGTCACTCAAAGTAGTGGGTGCTGTAAACATTATCTATGGATAAAGGCTCCCACAGATCTATTGGGTCAGGGGGGCAACATCTAAAAGCGATCGTCGAACCAACTTGATGAACCTTAAATTTTGTCGTGCATCTAGAGGAGTTATGCTGACCAGAGTTATTACCAGTGCGCTTTATGGAGTTCAGGCTTTGCCTGTGGAAGTAGAGGTACACGCACGGGTTAACAGTAAATTTTCGCGATTCACAATCATCGGTCTCGGCGATGGTGCTGTGCGCGAATCTCGTGACAGAATTCAAAGTGCCATTCGTCAGAGTGGTTTTGAAATGCCAAAAAATATTCTGGTTAATCTGGCGCCGGCGGAGATGAAAAAAGAAGGGGCTTCATTTGATTTGCCAATAGCTGTAGCAATTTTGCGTGCTTCCGGCCAGGTTAAGTGCAATTTCGACAATATCAGTGTGCTGGGAGAATTGGCACTCGATGGTTCAGTAAAACCAATCCGTGGAGCGATCGCTCACGCCATCTCTGCTGTCGAACAGGGTATGGATTCTGTAGTGGTACCTGCTGCAAATTGGAGAGAAGTGCGGCAGCTTAAAGCTGTTGAGTCTGTTGGCGTATGCGCGCTTTCAGAGCTGGTAGCGTGGATAAAGGGTGAATATTCACCTGAATATTCATCATGGATAAGTAAAGAGCCAGGCAGCGAAAAAAAGCTTTCTCTTTCCCAGGTTTGGGGGCAGGAGATAGCGAAGCGAGCAATGCGTGTAGCTGCAGCTGGGGGGCATAATCTGCTCATGATTGGTCCGCCCGGATGCGGCAAAAGCATGTTGGCTGAACGTTTTAGTACTCTGTTACCAAAGCTTTCAGATCAAGAGCTTCTTCAAGTGCTTAAAGTCCACAGTATAGCTGGGGCAGATCTGACTCCAATATTAGATGGTCAGCGCCCCTTTCGCAGCCCACACCATTCTATTTCAGATGCAGGACTTGTAGGTGGCGGAAGTATTCCCCGCCCGGGTGAGATAAGCCTTGCTAATCAGGGCGTGCTTTTTCTCGATGAACTACCTGAATTTCGACGTAGTGCGCTAGAAGCATTAAGAGCTCCGCTTGAGAATGGACGTGTTGAGATTGTAAGAAGCAAAGCATCTTATAGTTTCCCGGCCCGTTTTCAGCTTCTGGCTGCCATGAATCCGTGCCCTTGCGGGAGACTGGGTAGTCGGGCTGGCGAATGTCTTTGTTCGCAGGCTAGTATTCAATCGTATCTAAGAAAGCTGTCGGGCCCAATTATGGATAGAATTGATCTTCATGTTGCACTTGAGCCTGTCCCTGTTAAAGCAATGATTCATACAGAGTTTAGAGACGGTTCAAAACAGCAGGATTTGGAGGTTATAGCAGCAGCCAGAGAACGTCAATTAAAGCGTGCCGGTAAACTTAATTCGGGGCTTCAAACGAATCAACTTGGGGAAAAATTAAGAATTGCAGATAATGCCGTTAAGCTGCTTGAAAAAAGCGCACAAAAAACTGGATTAAGTGCAAGGGCTTTTACCAGAGTCTTAAAGATAGCAACTACAATAGCGGACTTAAGATTTGGCGATTCTGTCAGACAGGCTGATGTAGCAGAAGCGCTTTCATACAGATCGCTTGACCTGATCAACAGATATATCCAGTAAAAATATACAGTCTAGTGCAGCTCTTCTTCCTCAAGCCTCAGACGCATCTCAACAGTACGGTTATGAACCTTTCCGGTAAAATCTCTCGTCTGTTCAACAATAATCAGCCTGTCTTTTTTGATGTCAACAATTACACCGCCGTTTGGCCCAATCTTGGTACCCTTTCTTACGGTAAAGCCGCGTCCCTCCTGGTTTTCTACTATTGCAGCCGGCTCTTCGAAGCCATCCAGCACCGCAGTAAGTTTAAGCTGTCCAAGCTGATAGCGTTCAAGCGGCGTTTTGCCCTTTAAATTTTCTGTGGAGGAAAAATCAAAAGGCATAAAAGGATCGCGTTTCCCGGTAGGGTCATAAATATATTTCTCTTTTGGCTCTTCGCTAAGAGTTGCAATCAGAGCTGACTGAACCTCAGGAGACTCCATCTCAGACGAAAGATCCGCATGAGTTGTTTCAAATTTCCCCCCTTTGCCTTTTTTGGCAACTTTGGTGCGCTCTTCTTCGGTTTCGCCTACATAAGCAATCTGGTTTTTTACGCGATAAGAAAAGGGTTTGCCGGTATCAGGGTCTATAGGAACGGAGTCAAAGTAAAGTGGTACCAGCTCCTGCAGGCTGGCAGGGAGCTGACCATGATGTTTTTGCCTGTAATCAGTTACTGCCAGTTGAATTTTAAGCTGAAGTTTTCTGCGCGAATCAATGCCCTGTTTTTTATCTACAGCAAGGTTAATGCTTTCTCGAATTGATAGAGGTTTACTTTTGCCTTTAAAGTAATAAAGAATGCCAACCTGTACGGCTGCCAATATGCCGCCAATAATCAGCAGCTTTTTAATCAGTGGATTGTTTAATGCCTTTACCATTAATGTAAAATTTAAATAACCAAGTTCTTACAATTTTATGAATTTACCAGTACTTTACATTCGATAACAGGGCAAAACAGCCCCCAGAGTATTATGAGGGGCATTCTTTGCTTTAGATTCACAAACTTCGTCAAAATGGCAGATTAAATAATCCTAACGCTATTTGTTTAGTCTCTTCCGAAAAATGCCCACAAAATCCGCAATTAACCGCTGTTTGAAATAGTTAACCTCGCGCATGACCAGGGTAACGCGGAAATGGTATTACATCGCGAATATTCTGCATGCCAGTTACATACATAAGGAAACGTTCAAAGCCGAGCCCAAAGCCTGAGTGCGGGGTAGAACCGTATTTTCTTAGGTCCAGATACCAGTCATAGTGTTCTTCTGGCAGGCCCTGTGCGCGGATCTTATCAAGCAGCACGTCATAACGCTCCTCACGCTGCGAGCCGCCAATTATTTCACCAAGTTTTGGCACCAGCATATCCATTGCCCGTACGGTTTTCCCATCGTCATTGAGCCGCATGTAGAACGCTTTGATTTCTTTCGGGTAATTTATCACATAAAGCGGGCCTTTAATGTACTGGTCAGTAAGGTAGCGCTCATGTTCTGCTTGAAGATCCATACCCCACTTAACCGGGAACTCAAACTTTTTGCTACTTTTTTCAAGTATTTTAATGGCCTCGCTGTAATCAAGCACTGCAAAGTCGGATTCAGCAACACTTAACAGCGTTTCCATAAGCCCCGGTTTTACCCAGTCGCGTTTATGCAGAAATTCGAGGTCAGCAGCACAGTTTTCAGCCAGGTCTTTTATAAGGTACGATATAAATTCGCGGCCAAGCTTCATGTTGCCTTCCAGGTCACAAAAGGCTACTTCGGGTTCTATCATCCAGAACTCCGCCAGGTGTCTTGCTGTGTTTGAATTTTCAGCCCTAAAGGTTGGTGCGAAAGTATAGGCTTTCGTTAGCCCCTGGGCAAACACTTCAGCCTGAAGCTGACCTGAAACGCTCAGAAAAGCCTCGCAACCGAAAAAATCCTCGCCAAAGTCAACTTTTCCCTCTTTTCGTGGAGGATTGGCCGGATCAAGCGTAGTTACCCTGAAAAGAGCACCGGCCCCCTCACAGTCTGAAGCTGTAATAATTGGAGCATGAACATGAACAAAACCGCGATCCTGAAAAAACTGGTGGACTGCCAGGGCCGCTCTTGAACGGATCCGAAAAACTGCTCCAAGAGTATTTGAGCGCGGCCGAAGGTGTAAAATCTCGCGCAGAAACTCAAGTGTGTGCCCTTTTTTTTGAAGCGGATAACTTTCCGGATTCGCCTCTCCCACAAGTTCAACTGAGCTTACCTTAAGCTCATACTTTTGCCCGCGGGCTGGACTCTCTACCAGCTCGCCTGTAACTGTAATTGCAGAGCCGGTAGTTATTTTTGGAGCCAGCTCACTGTAACCTTGAAGGTTCGGTTCAATAACAAGCTGAAGACCCTTTACAGCAGAGCCGTCGGAGAGCTCAATAAAGGATACATTTTTTGACTGCCTGTGAGTTTTAACCCAGCCGGAGAGAGTGTACTGGCCGGGCTGGACACGGTCATTTTCAATATCTTTAAAGGAAAAGTCCTGCATAGCTGAGAAAATACGTTAGTGCAGAGAAAAAATCAAAATAAGCTGCCGGAAAGAACCATTGTTAATTGATTTTAAGGGAATGTCAGGCTTGCTAAAATTAAAGTTGTATAGAAAAATGACGGACCTGACAGTAAATCTGCTTCTTTACGGGGCGTAGCTCAGCCTGGCTAGAGCGCTAGTTTTGGGAACTAGAGGCCGGAGGTTCAAATCCTCTCGCCCCGATATTTTGATTAACCATATAATATTAAGCCGGCCCCACTAAAAAGCCTATTAAAATCAAAGAGTTGCAAATTTGACCGGTTTGCTTAAGTATTAGGCAGCGGTTAAACTGTTTTATGCCATAACGCATATGACTGTTTGAACGGGAGGCCATAATAAATGTATCTTAAGAGAATCTCTGCCTTAATTGTCGTACTGTTTTTTTGCACAGAAGCAGCCTTTGCCAATTCGCATTTTAGCCTTTCGTTTACCGGAAGAACCTATGATTCAATAAATAACACTACCACGTTTTCATACACTCTTTGCTGGGATGAAACACCTCCATCGCTCAGTCACTTCACGGTGGGGGTATGTGCTGATTTAAGTTCAAACAGCCTTGTGTCAAGTTCACCCTCCGGGGCATCGCTCGGGCAGGATGGATCAACTGGAATTTACGGGGTAAAATGGGATCCCCCCCGCTGAATTTAATGGAAGACCCTGCGTAAATTACAGCTTTACTATTTCCGGCAATATCCCCTCGGACACAGCTGTTGATGCGGTAGCCAAGGCCGGAAATCTGGCAAGTAGCGTATTTTTTACAACAACAGGCCCGGGCTGTGAGCCTAAACCTACGCCGACACCTACTCCAACAATAACACCAAGCCCAACACCAACGGTTACACCCTCGCCGACTCCAACGGCGACACCGTCACCGACGCCGACTGCAACACCCAGTCCAACGCCGAGTGCGACACCATCGCCAACGCCATCGGCTACACCGACGATAACGCCCAGTCCTACTCCTACGGCGACACCGACAGCTACACCGTCGCCAACGCCATCGGCTACACCGAGTCCTACACCGACGCCGACAGCTACGCCGTCTCCGACTCCCACGGTCACACCGTCTCCAACACCGCAGTGTGATATTGGATCGGTGGCCGGAAACGATCCGTGTGTAGATGGTAATTTCCGCTTTAATCTTAGCGCCAGCACCTCGCTTGATGGTGATCTGAATTACGCCTGGGAGTTTGACTGTGGTGCTACAGATGCTGCTCTGGAAGACGGACCGGCAGATAATCTTAAGACGCTGGTAGTTAATACTGCTCCTCCGGCCACACTTACCTGTAGTGTATCAGTATTTATTTCAAAAAATATAGAAGAAGCTCTTGTTATCGGACAGCCAAATGATTCTGTTTCGTGCAGCCGTGAGATTCCGCTTGATGCCAGCTGTGAAGTAAACTGTGAGGATGTAGACATTACTAATCTGCTTACCACCCTTGATGGGAATGCTCACAAACAGGCTGATCTGGTTAAACGGATTGCCCGTAAGCTCAGAAGAACTGGCCGACGTGCAGCCAGAAAGGCAGCAAATGAGTTGATTGCTGCTGCTGATGACTTAAAACTTAAAAACTGGACGCTTTCATGGTCAGTGCCACAGATAATTACTGACTGTCAGGAAGAGAACCTTTTATGTGTAACTGTAAGCCACGCCAACGTTATAGCAGAGTATGAAGACAACGCCGCAGCTCTTCGCGATCTGGCTCTAACGGTTGCCCGTAAACTTAAAAAAGCAGGTGGCGTTAAAGTACGTCGCTTCAAAAAGCGGGCACAGAGGCTCTATAAGAAAGCGCTTGAGGTATCCGGTGTTGTGCCTGATAGTACTACCAGTTGTGCATCCTAGGCTAGGGAGCTGTTCAGCTTACAAAAAAGAAGTGCTACCTACTGCAAGAGTTTGTCTGTGCGTGACATAGACACCAGTAATTAGCAGCAATCAACATACTTGCTGTTTTGGGACAAACTGGCTCAAAATGCAGGGCACATGCAAGTTGCACCAGACTTATAGCCGGCCGTCAGGAAATGGTATTTTAACTCACGGCTAAGGCAGATATGCCGCAATTAGGTACAAAAAGTTGTACTTTTGCCCAATGTTTCGCCTGTTTTTAAATTAGCTGAAACGCTTTGCATATTGTAAAACCCGATAGTTTTATTAGGATGTGATAATCCAATTGCTAACAACCTGTTTTTACAGTTAGTATCCAGACATAACAGAGACTTTCTTACTGTATCTGGGAAGCTTCTGAATAAATGATATAAAATGTGATTGAGATGCGCCTTAGCCGCTGGCGTAAATTTGAATTTTTATATTTTGTGTTGAACTAAGATTATGGTTGAGAGTGCCGCGACGAAAAACTATTTGAGCCTTCTACAGGGAATGAAAAAGCGGATTAAAGGTAGGCCACGTACCGTGGGACTATCTGAAAGCGTGATACGTAAATTTTTGGATCAGGATCCTAAGCTGGGGCAGGCCATCGAGAGAGCATCGGAACATCAACAGGAACTTCTTCAGCGTTATCCTGAAATCAGCAGATTAGGTGAACGCGAATTGCAAAAAAAACTTCAGGAGGGAATTCTGAACTTTTACCCTGATGCATCAGTTTCAACCTATATTCCTGCTGCAGCGCGTGGCCCCTGGGTGATCTCCCTTTACGGAGCGGTCAGTTACGATACTGGCGGCTACGGTATGCTTGGGCTGGGCCATCATCCTGAAGCTGTATTTAAAGCTATGTCACGTGATCATGTAATGGCTAATGTAATGACCCCAAGTTTTAGCCAGTACGAATTTGTAAAGCGCCTGCAGGAAAGGATCGGAGAGCGGAGGGGCAATAATCCTTATCAGCAGTACGTTTTTATGAATAGTGGTTCAGAGGCCATGACAGTGGCTGCACGGGTATCAGATATACACGCAAAAGTTATGACTGATCCAGGTGCAAAATACGAGGGGCGCGAAATTAAAGTAGTTGGCCTCTCCGGCGGTTTTCACGGCAGAACCTACCGCCCGGCACGCGCATCCGATTCTACCCGCAAAAAATATCAGGTTCTTGCAAGCTTTCGTGATTACAATAAGCTTCTTACGGTCAGGCCTAATGACGTTAATGATTTAAAGAGGGTGTTTAACAAAGCCTACAATGAAGATAATCAGTATATCGAAGCCATGTTTATGGAACCCGTAATGGGAGAGGGCAACCCCGGTGAGAGCATTACCCCGGAGTTCTATGCTGCAGCTCGTGAACTGACCTGCCAGTATGACAGTTACCTTATAATTGATTCAATTCAGGCCGGTCTGCGCTGTCAGGGCGTTTTAAGTATTGTGGATTATCCTGGTTTTGAAAATCTTGAGCCGCCTGATATGGAGTCTTTTTCTAAGGCAGTAAACGCCGGCCAGTTTCCGCTCTCAGTTCTGGCGCTTCGTCAGGAGACAGCTTCCGTTTACCAGACCGGCGTATACGGCAACACTATGACAAGTAATCCGCGTGCACTTGATGTGGGTTGTGCCGTGCTGGATTCAATCACTCCCGAACTTAGGGACAATATCGTTAAAAGAGGTAAAGAGCTGAAAGAGGGACTTTTGAAACTTAAAGATGAGTTTCCCGGGATGGTTACCAAGGTTCAGGGGACTGGTCTTTTAGCAAGTGCCGAGCTTGATAAAAAATATTCGGTAGTTGGATTTGGCGGAGTTGAAGAGTGGATGCGCGTTCATGGACTTAATGTGATTCACGGTGGTGCTAATTCGCTTCGTTATACGCCTCACTTTGGGCTGACATCAGATGAGGTGGCTCTTATTGTAGATATTACAAGAGAGGCTTTAGAAAGTTTCTGCGGGCAGGCCTGATACTGCAACCTATTCAAATTACAGCGTAAATTATTTAGTAAGTCGATGCTGAAAATTTGATTTTTTCTTCCGGTCAGCCGATTGATCTAATGGAGCGGAGTGCACATTAAGAGTCTGGAGAAAGTGATGACGCAGATACTTATAATTGATGACAGTGAAGAATTCAGAGCAACGACAGAGGAGATTCTGGTTGATGCAGGCTATCAGGTTGCTGCAACGTCCTCTTTAGAAGAAGCTGAACCGATTTTGGAAAATAGTCCTCCCGATCTTATCCTCTGTGATCTGGTAATGCCGGTCTCAGATGACGAGGAATTAAAAGAAGAGAGTGGCTCAGCTGTCGCCGGAGCACATGCCATTCAACGTATTTCAAAGCTTAAGCCGGGAGTTCCAATTGTGGCTATAAGTGGCAACGTGCCATCGGAGGCGTTAAAGGCAATTGCAGGCTTTGGAGCAGTGGAGTCGCTTGAAAAGCCGTTTTCCAGGGATAAGCTGCTTAATGTTGTAAAACGGCTGGTTGGCTGAATCTTGCAAGTTCTTTATTTTTACAGTTTCTAAAAAGCACTATCTGCATGTTAAGAGTCAGGGTATCGTGTTAAGAGGTGAATTACATCTACGGTTATGTCGACCTCTAATGATTAATTAATATATGTTCCAGACTCGTGCGAGGCTGGTGGGAAAACAATCGTAAACGTTGCTGTTGACGTCAAGTTTGCTTGGTTATTAATCAGCGGGGGTAAATTCGCAGAAATATAAGCGCAGAGGGAGGAGCTCGGTAAGCCAGCATGGGGTAGCAGCGTAAAAGCAGCTAAGTTCGGATATAAGAAGCAGCTGGTTTAATCGTATGGGGTGTTTACCCGTTAGACAGTGGTCAGGCGCACATTGTTTTCGCTAATAAAGGGATGAGTACGCCCGGCGAAAGCAGGGTGTAAGAGCAATGTACTCCGGGCAAAGATCAATGTGCAGCCAGTAAATTGGCTGCATTCAACCATTAAAGGGCAACAACTCGTGAACGGTTAACGAGTCCCTCCGGTCGTGAAGATGTTTCGTGGTTTTTAAGATAATTATTGGCACGCCCGGAGGGACTCGAACCCCCAACCCTCGGATTTGGAATCCGATGCTCTACCAGTTGAGCCACGGGCGTACGGAGGTAAAGTTATATCAGCCAGGGTATATTAGTTCCAGTGCTGTTTGTAGCCAGGTACACAGCAAAAGAAAAAACTAATGGAGCCCACGAGGGAACTCGAATCCCTGACCTCTTCCTTACCAAGGAAGTGCTCTACCGGCTGAGCTACGTGGGCACTTTCAGCGCTAAATTTTATAAAGCTGCCCTCTGTTATGCCATGTAACTGGAAAAAGGCAATACCAGAGACATTCCCCGGATTTTACAGCTCTCAGGCACTTGTCAAAAAATTCAGTTCATATATTAATTGGACTCTTGAATATTAATCAGCTGGCATAGCTCAACTGGTAGAGCAACTGATTTGTAATCAGTAGGTTGTGGGTTCAAGTCCCTCTGCCAGCTTTTGCTAGTAATTCTGGTTGATTAGGTGCACTGGTAGTGCAATTAGGTGCGTTGCGTTGATGAAAGCGAAGCCCTGGTGTACGGTGCTCTGAAACAGGTTTTATATATTGGAAAAATTATGCGGGAGTAGCTCAGTTGGCTAGAGCATCAGCCTTCCAAGCTGAGGGACGTGCTTTAGCAGCGCTAAAAGCGCTGCACTTAAGCGCGTAAAACTGCAAACGCGAGCTGGCGAGCGTTTGGTGCGATTTGCGACCCTCAGCGGTATTACAATAGGTTTTATATATTGGAAAAATTATGCGGGAGTAGCTCAGTTGGCTAGAGCATCAGCCTTCCAAGCTGAGGG
>RFHI01000213.1 GCA_003696425.1 Candidatus Dadabacteria bacterium
ATTGAGCTCAGGAAAATGGGATTTTTAAAAGGCTAGGAAAATCCAGTGAAGGCAATGATCTTTGCAGCAGGAAGGGGCACGCGTCTTAAAAGGTTAAGCGAAAACTGCCCCAAGGCTCTGCTGGATGTCGGCGGCAGGCCGATCCTAGCGTATGTTATTGAAAAACTAAAAAATGCCGGCGTAACCTCAATAACGATAAACCTTCATTATCTCGGTGACAAAATTCGCGAGTATCTCTCTGAAAATAATTTCTTTGATATTGAAATAAATTTTTCAGAAGAAGATGAGCTGCTTGATACCGGTGGCGGGCTTAAGAAAGCAGCCCCGTTCCTAAAAGATAGTGGCCCGTTTTTTATTCATAACTGTGATGTTTATAGCGAAATAGATCTGCAGGAGCTAAAAGATACACATCAAGCAAACTTTGCCCTGGCAACTCTTGCCGTACAAAACAGAGGCTCTTCGCGCACGCTTCTTTTTGATAAAAACAACCTCTTAATTGGCTGGGAGAACCGTGATAAAGGCACACGCTTTACCCTTAAGGGCCGAACGCCTGCACAGGCTTTATCATTTAGCGGTATTCATGTGGCGTCACCTGAAATTTTTGAGTACATGCCCGGGGAAGACAAATTTTCAATTATTAAAGCCTACCTTGATGCCGCTGAAAAAGGTGCGGCTATATACGGCCACAGAGTAGATAGCGCCTATTGGATTGATATTGGAACAGAGGAAAAGCTTAAAAAATTAAATAAACACCTGGCAGACAATACACTACCCGGGTAGCGACAGTTTCCCTAATAGCGCCCCTCGACTTGCTCCCGTTACGGAAGGAAGCGAAGTTTCATGACCCATCAGGGTATCGTTGGCTAGTACTGCAAAGGCCACTGCTTCCCTGAAATCCGCCGGGACACCAAGCTCGTCTGAAACTTTTACGGTCACTCCCTTAAGACGCTCTTTTATAGCCGCTACCAGGACCGGATTATGCACTCCTCCGCCTGCTAAAATCAGCTCTTTTAGTTTAACTTTTTTACTTATGTGAGTTGTAAGCGCATCTCCTATGGCTGCAGCCGAGAATTCAACCAGTGTACGCATAAGGTCAGCATCGGCTTTGCCGTGAATTTCAATTGCCCGCTCAACAAAGAGATCTCCATAGCTTTCAAAGCCGGTCGACTTTGGCGGCGGACGTTTAATAAAGGTATCTTCAATAAAAAGCTCCTGCAGCGTTTTATCATTCACGCTGCCTTTTTTAGCTATTTCAGCGTCCCTGTCAAAACTCATTTCGCCGCCAGTAATTATTCTTGCAAGCCTGTCAAGCGGCGCATTAGCTGGACCGCTGTCAAATCCGATAATATGTTCCGGCTGTTCGCTTAAAACTGTGATATTCGCAATTCCACCTAAATTAAGAACTGCCCGTCCCGAAACTCCTCCAAAGAGAACAGCATCGGCATACGCAGAGAGAGGCGCACCCTCTCCTCCAAGCGCAATATCGCCTTTTCTGAAATCAGAAAAGACAAATACCCCGCTCTCTTTGGCAATTATATCTCCATCGCCTATCTGAAAAGTTGTCTGAAGCGCTCCATCTCTTCTGCTGTGGTGGTAAATTGTCTGGCCGTGCGATCCGATTAGATCTAGATCGCTAACCTTAATCGAAGCCTTTTCTGCAACCTGCCTTAAGGCATCCCCGAAAGCCCTCGCTACCATAAAATCAAGCTCGGCTATATTCTGTAAAGAGAGATGCTCAAGCGACTCCTGCAGCATGTTTCGAACCTTATCCGGATAATTAACGCTACATGCAGCCTTAAGTGTTACACGCGCATGCCCTATACCCGCCCCTTTTATGCTGCAGATTGCAGCATCTACAGAATCAGCGCTGGTGCCGGATATAAGCCCTGCTACAAGACGGGTATCTTTTGCGGCGATGGTGTTAAGCTTTGAAAGCCAGGAGTCCATAGCACTCAGTATAGTAATGCGCTTTGGGGAAGAATGAAATAGATTTTTATTTAACTACACAGCCAAAATCCTCTTTGGACCTGGCACTTCTTTACGCTCTTCGACAATCCGGTTATCTTTATCAACAAAGACAATTTTCGGCTTAAAATCTTTTATTTCATTCTCATCAATCTCAATAAAGCTTGCAATGATAAGCAGGTCTCCCGGAGCACCGAGCCTTGCAGCAGCTCCATTTAGAGCGATGTCACGAGAACCCTCCTCACCGGTTATGGCATAAGTTTCAAGCCTTGCGCCGTTTGTAACATTCCATACGTTAACAGCCTCATACTCCACTATGTCTGCTGCCTGCATAAGCTCGGGCGGAAGTGTAATACTGCCCTCATAGTGCAGATCGGCATGCGTAAGCACAGCGCGGTGAATTTTTGATTTTAAAATCTTTCTGTATCTCTTCATTCAGTAATCCTTTAGACGATACTAAGCTTTGAATTAATAACCCGTGGTCTAAGCGGTATATACTCATCGTCAAGATCATCAAGCGGAAATTCCCCGCTCGATATTTCATTTATATATGCTTTTACTGCCTTATCGATCTCAAGCCCAAGCTCTGCATAGCGCTTTACAAACGAGGGCTTGAAATCTGGATCGAGGCCAAGCAGATCGTTTACCACCAGAATCTGTCCATCGCAATGCGGTCCCGCTCCTATTCCTATCGTGGGGATAGAAAGTGTTTCAGTTATCTCAAGAGCCAGATCTGCCGGAACTCCCTCAATTACCAGCGAAAATGCTCCAGCCTTTTCTACCGCCCGGGCATCTTCCAGAATCCGCTCACGTGTTCCTGCCTTAAGGGTTCCACCGTGATCCTGTTTTTTGCCCTGTTTTCTGTGTCCACCCATACGGTGATAAGACTGGGGAGTAAGCCCGACATGCCCCATAACAGGAATATCAAAAGAAGTGAGTGCTTCTATAATGGCGGCAACATTAATGCCTCCTTCCAGTTTTACGGCAGAGACTCCCCCTTCCTTAATAAGCCTTCCGGCAGACTTAATAGCAGTTTCAACCGAGGGCTGGTAACTTAAAAAAGGCAGATCTCCAACAACCAGAGCGCGCTTTACTCCGCGGCTGACACAGCTACAGTGATAGGTCATCTGGTCAAGTGTGACCGGAAGCGTGGTATCGTGTCCCTGAATAACTGTGCCAAGCGAGTCACCAACCAGGATAATATCTATACCGGCACGGTCAATGAGCTTAGCTACAGTAAAATCATAAGCTGTTAGCGCTGAAATTTTTGTTTTACTGTTTTTACGCCTTAGAATAGACGGCACCGTCACACGGCGGGAAGAATTGATATTCATGTAAGTCACTCCTGTTTCCAGTAAATGCTTTAGTTAGAAAGAACAATACAACTTTCTTATAATTCATTAAAACATGCTTACCCGGCAACAGCTGCCTGGGCTGCCAGTGCGTATTATAACAGCAGCAGCAAAAAACTGTATAGCGCTACAGAAAGGGTATTTTTAGAGTGTCATAAAAAGGGATTTTATCTATAATTTTCAGTAAACTGCCTGCATTTCTTTGGCACTGCGTTATTATGGCCCAGAACTCTGACAGGATTATTAGCGTATACCGCACAAAACATCTTCCGGTTTCAGCCCTTGCGGGCGTACTGCCGGAAAGTACTCTTAAGTATGACTGGTATGGCAGTGAAATCGTACCTCCGCTTTACTATAGTATCGCGATTGATACTGAACATCTCTTTTTTTCAGCACGGCGCGAAAGTCCTGCCTTTTTAAATCCGGCCTATAGGATGGGCCAGTACGTTGAAGGGCTCTGGAATTATGACGTGGTAGAGCTTTTTATCTCAGATCCCAAAAAGAGCAGCTACCAGGAGATTAATCTTGCGCCAAACGGAGTCTGGTGGAGCCAGGCCTTTAGCTCCTACCGCCAGCGGGAAGAGGATTATGCAACACCAGCCGGAGTTAAAACCACCTGTATCGTTCTGGAGAAAAGCTGGGAGACTTCAATTTATATTCCGCTAAATAACTTATCAGTACAGTTTGAACCTGAAAGCGGCCTTTACTTAAATATCTGCGCTATTTTGGGTAAGGACGATCGACGTTATCTTAGTGCAGTTAAACTCAATTCAGATGAGCCTGATTTTCATCCACGCAGGCAGCTTCCAAAAGTCATTATTGTTGAAGTTTGAGAATGGCCACGTCAGACATGAAAAAAAAGCAGCTTATAAAAACCTTTTCAAAACTTTACCCTAACCCGCGTTCAGAACTGGTTTTTAAAAATAATTACCAGCTGCTTGTCTGCGTTATGCTCTCAGCGCAGTGTACTGATAAAAAAGTCAACCAGGTTACTCCTGAGCTCTTTAGCCGTTATCCGGATTTTAACTCACTTGCCCGCGCGCGCCAGAAAACCCTGGAACGTATAGTGCGGCCAATAAATTACTATAGAACCAAAGCAGCAAACTTAATTAAAACCGCTAAGATAATCGTAAAAGAACACAAAGGCCGAGTGCCGCGCGAGGCTAAATCTCTTACAGCCCTTCCCGGTGTCGGAAATAAAACAGCCGCTGTGGTTTTAAATGAAATGGGAGTTGAGCCAACCTTTCCGGTTGATACTCATGTTTTTAGAGTCTCAAAGCGGCTTGGACTTGCCTCAGGCAAAACAACTGATCAGGTGTCCGAAGAACTTAAAAAAGCATTTTCTCCAAAGGACTGGAGGAATCTTCACCACTGGCTAATTCTGCACGGACGAAGAGTCTGTAAAGCAAGAAATCCGCTCTGCAGCGAATGTAGCCTTAAAAGGCTGTGCAGACACTACGAATCGACTCATTAGCCTAAGAGTTACGCGATGATAAGTGCTCTGATGAGTGGCGATTGAAAATTAAGAGCATAGACTCCTATAATTGACGGGCATAAATTTATGCCTCGGAGACTCCCGCTATGAAAACAGCACTTCGTCTTATTCTTGTAACAGTCTTTCTTGCTACATCAATTCCTGTAAAAGCATTAACGCAAAAAGACAGCTCGCCTGTTACAATCGGTCTTCCGCTTGCTTTAAGCGGCATGGCCGCAGAGTGGGGCAGTGCTGAACTAAACGCCATGCGCCTGGCTCTTGAAGAGTGCAGGCAAAAACTAAATGAAAAGTGTCCAGCAGTTAAACTTGCCGTGGAAGACACTAAGAGCACTTCGATTGGAACGGTTACAGCTTTTCATAAGTTAATTGACATAGATAAAGCACAAATATTAATCGGCGCAACCTGGCTTGACTCTTACCAGGGTGCTCTTCCGATAGCTACACGTAAGGGCGTACCGGTGATTACCACAAGCGCCTCGATCAGCGCCCTTAACAAAAAAGGCGATAACCCGCTTATCTTCAGTACCTACCAGCGCGCCGATTACCAGATTGAGTATCTCGTAAAACATCTTAAGCGTTCAGGTTTAAAAAATCTGCTTATGATCTTCGGAGAAGATCCCTGGTGGGTAGCTATCGAGGGCTACACTATCGCTGCGGCCAGAAGTAATTCAATTAATATCACTAAAGTTATACACACTGCCCCAGCACAGGACTCTTTTCGAAGCGAAATCTTAAAAATCAAACAGGCCCGGCCTGATGCGGTGATATTCGGTTTCAATAATGACGCTGAAACTGTGAACTTTTTAAAACAGTGGAAAGAGCTTCGCGCTCATTCAAAACTTTATACAACAGAGTATATATCTGGCTTTTACGCGAAAAAGGACTTTAGATCACTTGTAATTGGCGTGCGCTATGTTGCTCCTGTGGCAGCAGATCCACTTTTTCATAAAAAATACATGGCACGTTATAAAAAAGCCCCTGTATTTTCGGCCGCCAATGCCTATGATGCCATGAATATTACGCTAAGTGCGCTGCAAAACGGTGCGATAGAGGCGAAAAAGATAGGAAAATTCCTAAAACACAGCTCCTTTAATACTGTGTCGTTTGGTAAGGTCACATTTGACAAAATTGGCGGGGTTCTTGGGGGCAGGTACAAAATGATGGAAATAAAAGAGGGCGGCCCGCTTAAACTGGATTTATAAATATTTCGTTTAAAATATTCAGCTATCGGGGAGACTTAAAAATGACAACCGTAAAAGCTCCAACGGGAAATACAATCAGCTGCAAAGGCTGGCAGCAGGAAGCTGCCATGCGCATGCTGATGAATAATCTCGATCCGCAGGTGGCTGAAAAACCGGAAGAGCTTATTGTATACGGCGGTGCCGGAAAAGCTGCCAGAAACTGGGAGTGTTATCATAAAATAGTTAAAACGCTAAAACGGTTAAATAACGACGAGACTCTGCTTGTGCAGAGCGGTAAGCCCGTTGGTGTTTTTACCACTCACGAAGATGCCCCGCGTGTTCTTATCGCCAACTCACACCTAGTGCCGCGCTGGGCCACCTGGGAGAAGTTTCGCGAGCTGGAAGCCAAGGGGCTAATTATGTACGGCCAGATGACTGCCGGCTCCTGGATTTATATCGGCACGCAGGGCATTTTGCAGGGAACTTATGAAACTTTTGCAGCCTGCGCGGAAAAGTATTTTGACGGCTCACTTAAGGGCAAACTGCTTGTAACCGGCGGACTCGGCGGTATGGGCGGTGCACAACCACTGGCTGCAACATTTAATGGAGCAGCTTTTCTCGGTGTAGAGGTAGATCTTAATAGAATTAAACGCCGAATTGAGACCGGCTATCTGGATAGATACACGGAAAACCTCGACGAGGCGCTTGAGCTGGTTCTTCTGGCAAAGGAGAGTGGCGAGGCTCTCTCAGTAGGCTATCACGGAAATATTGCAGATGTTATGCCGGAGCTTGTAAAGCGCGGCATAACTCCGGATGTGATTACCGATCAAACCTCGGCTCACGATCTGCGGCTTGGATACATTCCGTCCGGCTATACCCTTGAGCAGGCTGAAGAAGCCCGCAATAAGAACTACGAAAAATACGAGAGCGATGTGCTCGATTCAATGGTTCAGCACGTGAAGGCTATGCTTACTCTTAAAGAGCGCGGGGCTGTAGTTTTTGATTACGGAAACAATATCCGCGGCCAGGTTGCAGACCGGCGCGGCCTGAAGGAAGCCTTTAATATCCCTGGATTTGTACCGGAATTTATCCGGCCGCTTTTCTGCCGCGGTTCGGGCCCTTTTCGCTGGGCAGCTCTTTCAGGGGAAGCTAACGATATTCACGTAACAGACCGTGCAGTTCTTGAAACTTTTCCTGAGAACGAAAAGCTTAAGCGCTGGATTAATAAGGCATCAGAAAAGGTTCATTTTCAGGGGCTACCGGCCAGAATCTGCTGGCTTGAGTACGGTGAGCGGGCTGAAATGGGGCTTAAATTTAACTGGCTGGTTAAAAACGGTAAGGTTAAGGCGCCAATTGTTATCGGGCGCGATCATCTTGATACGGGTTCAGTAGCCTCACCCAACCGCGAGACTGAAGGAATGCTGGACGGCTCGGATGCAATTGCCGACTGGCCACTTTTAAACGCCATGTTAAATACTGCCTGCGGCGCAAGCTGGGTATCGATTCATCACGGTGGCGGCGTGGGGATCGGATACTCAATTCATGCCGGCATGGTTTGCGTGGCTGATGGCACTGATGCAGCGGATAGAAAACTTGAGCGCGTACTTACTGCTGACCCGGGCACAGGCATTATGCGCCACGCTGATGCGGGCTATGCTGATGCAATTAACTGCGCAAAAGAGCGCGGAGTAGATCTGCCAATGCTTGAAGAGAACTGATAGATGGGCGTACTTAAAAATATCGGCACGCTTGCCTGCTGCAGGGAAAGCGGCGGGCAGAGTGATATTCATATAATTAAAAACGCGGCTGTTTGCTGGGATGGGAATGGAATTATTACCTTTGCGGGACCCGAAACAGACCTCCCGAATTCTTTTCAGGATGATGAGATAATTGATGCCGGTGGAATGCTTGTAACTCCCGGTCTTATTGACTGCCATACCCATCTGGCCTTTGGCGGCTGGCGCGAAGAGGAATTCGAGAAGCGCATTCTTGGAAAATCATACCTTGAAATTGCCCGTGAGGGCGGCGGGATTTTATCTACTGTTAAAGCTACACGAGCTGCTACAGAAGAAGAGCTTTTAAAAAAATGTGAGAAATTTGCAGCTGAGATTCTCTCTCTTGGAGTAACCACTATTGAGTGTAAAAGCGGCTACGGCTTAGACTATGCAAACGAGATAAAGCTGCTTAATGTTTATAAGAGGCTGAGTACTTTATCGCCTCTTACAATAGTTTCGACCTTCCTGGGCGCTCACACTATACCACCTGAATTTAAAGAGAATAGAGCGGCATATATTAAGCTTTTAACTGAAAAGCTTATTCCTGAAGTTGCCGAAAAAAAACTTGCATTGTTTTGTGATGTATTTGTTGAAGACACTGCTTTCAGTGTAGACGAAGCTCGCGCTATATTAAACTCCGCTAAAGCTTACGGGCTCTCTCTTAAGCTGCATGTTGACCAGATTACCAACTGTGGCGGCACACTGCTTGCTGCCGAGCTTGGCGCAGCTTCAGCTGATCATCTGGAGTGTATTGATGAAAACGGAATTTCAGCCCTAAAAGCATCGGGTACTGTAGCAGTCGCGCTTCCGTTTGCCTCGCTTTATACGCATCAGAAACCGCTAAATGCCAGAAAGCTAATTGAGGCCGGTGTCCCTGTAGCAGTAGCAACAGATTTTAATCCCGGCTCAGCACCAAGCTTCCATCTCCCCTTTGCCATGACGCTGGCCTGCACAATGAATTATATGACACCGGCAGAAGTTCTTAAGGGGGCCACTATTTACGCAGCTAAGGCTTTAAAACTGGAAGATAAATACGGCTCAATTGAAGAGGGTAAGCTTGCCGACCTTGCTGTCTTTGAGGCTGAATCGGTAAACCACTGGCTTTACCATGTAAGGGCAAACGGCTGCAGATGTTTAATTAAAAACGGACTCAAACTAGCAAGCGGTAACTAAAAAGGGACAAAGCGGGATAAGTGTGGGGG
>RFHI01000214.1 GCA_003696425.1 Candidatus Dadabacteria bacterium
GACCCATTACTTTATACTCACCTTCTCCCCGCTCAAAGCCTAGAAACGAGGTCATGGTTTCATAATAATCACCTAAAGAGTTATTCCATGGACGGGTTTCTAAGATATTAAGCACGCCGTTTTTTCCTGTACCGATGGCAGCACTTAATCTATCGCCATAACCATCGTAAGATATCACCATAGATTCATTGAATCCCGAGCAGAAGTAGGCTGATGCCATATGAGCAGTTTGGTGATTAATAAGTTCTACCTTCGGGCAGTGGCCAAAATAATGTTTCATGTATCGGCGGATACGCTCAGGCATGTCTTCATATGTTTCGCCGGGGTGCACCAGAATATCAATATCCTTTATCGTCATATTTGATTCTTTAAGGGCTGCGGCAATTGAGCGTACAGGAATCATGCCGCGGGCACTTTTGAAGCGGGCAAAACGCTCTTCTTCACATACTGTAATTAAATTTCCGTCTGATATTATTGCAGCAGCAGCATCGTGCTGACTAAGAGTTACACCACCGTGGATTCCAAGAATGTTCATAGGTTGAGCATATTTAAAATATAGTTTGCAGATTAACACTGCTTAAAGATTAGAGGAAGAAAAAAAATTGAATAATGGTCATGTGGAGGAGCTATGCCTCACAGGGAGGAACTGTGGGATCATATATGTAAACGACGGACAGATCTTTTGGAAATATGTTATAACCTTTCGACCTTTCAAAAGATTCCTCACCGATTAGAGCAGCAGGCTTACGACTGACACACCTGATAAAAGAGCCCTTCAGGGAAGTGTCAGGCAGACAGCGCCAAAAAGCCCCGGCGCCAGCCCGCACCACTGGCGGCCGGCCATATTCCTGCGTTCTTTAAATAGAGAAAGGCCGGCAGTCTGAAAGAGCGGCTGTACTATAATAATTTATGGCTAACCTGCTGTAATCAAAAGCTGTAGCACCTGAACTTTTCCAGTGCAAAATACCTGAAATTGCAACAGGGCGTTTAATTACAGCATCTTAAAATCGAGGCTGATTAGCCTGTTTAAGTTTTTGGTAAAGCCCGGTGACATCGGTTAATAGAGACGAATTTTTAAAATACATAAGTTTAAACGACCCGCTTGTAAGCGTGGTAGTACCGGCCTTTAACAAGCAGGACTATATTCTTGAAACGCTGCAGAGTATCCTTGCGCAGGACTATAAAAATATCGAGCTGATAATTGTAAACGACAGCAGCACTGACAATACGGTAGAAGTTGTAAAGAGCTTTTCCTCAAATAACCCATCCTGCAATATCCGCGTTCTTGATAAGCCCAACGGGGGCACCTCGGATGCCAAGAATTTCGGTATCCGGCATGCAAACAGCCGCGTGGTGCTGACAGTTGATGCAGATGACCTGCTGCGCCCGAATTATATAAGTACCGGTATTAAAATGATGCGTGAAAGGGGAGCCAATCTCTTTTGCGCTAATGTTGAAATTTTTGGCGCACGCACAGGCGAATGGATTCCACACGAATACGATACATTCATGATTCGTTATGACAACTGCATCGCAATGGCCCAGATGTATGATAAGGCGCTCTGGGAGGCAGCAGGAGGATTTAAAACTTCCTTTGCCTTTGTTGAAGACTGGGAGCTATGGGTAAATTTTTCAAGGTTCGGTCTTGTGGTTGCAAAAGCTCCCGAGAAGCTTATTCGCTACAGGGTTACTCCTGACGGTTTACATAATACCTTTATTGAAAACAATCGGCGCGAATGTCTTGCGCTGGTGGTAACTGCCAATCAGGATCTTTATCCGGTTGAAGATGTAATTGCCTCACATGATTTAATTGCTGCCATACCGGACCATATCACCGAGCGTTTTAAAAAGCAGGAGAGCCAGCACCAGAATGAGTGGCTGCTTAAGTTCTGGCTGGGGCTTGCGGCAGAAAAGAGGGGGGAGGCCGGTGAGGCCAGCAGGCTTTATGGTATTTCGGCACAGCTTGCACCGGCCGGGGAGTGGCAGCCGGCCTACCGGCAGGCGCGCCTGCTGGATGCTCACGGGGATTTTAATACCGCTCAGCAGATTTACCACCAAATAAGAATCCTCAGGCCTGATATGCATAAATACGTGCAGTCACACATTAACGACATTTTGGCGCGTGCCCGCGGGCAGATGCCGCAAAAGTAAATGATAACACCCCATCAAACTGGAACTCTTGTAAGAGAAGGCTTCCATTTGCTGGTGGTGTGTGAGGGTTAGATTGCTTTTACACTCGGCAAAGCCGGGTGTATTTTTGGGGGAGCAGGTCATACTGGATTTAGGAGGCAGCAATAATCTTTTCTAAATATTCAGTTTGCGTCATATCCGCAGCGCGGGCTTTTCTTGAAAGCTCACTTATAATCTCAGGATGCAGCCGGAAACTTTTTAAGCGCTTTTTTTCTCCGACCGGTTTAACTCTGCCGTCTGGAAGGGGAACAGATGCCCACACGGCCATTTTCTCAAATGGAATGCCGAGATAACTTAATTCAAGTTTTCTGCCTTTTTTAATTGCAAATACGATCTGAGAGAGAGTCTCTGGCAGTTTATCAAGATCATTAAATGCTCCCGGAAAGTTTATAATCGCAGCAGGCAAAACTTCAACCACTCTCGGTTCAATTTTTTGTGCCACCCAGAGCGCGTCTTTAACCGATATCTTAGTTCGTTTAATAGGGGTAATTCCATCGGTAAAAAGCAGCCCCTTTGCGGCCAAAAATCCGAGTACCTCACGGGCGCGCCGGTCTGAAAGATACCTTTTTCTTAGCCTTGATTCTCTTTTGGCTTTTTCAAGAATCTTCTTGTATTTCATATTATATGCTCCGGTTTTCCACCATGCTTACTTATTAAAGTAAGGAGCTCTTCTCCGTAAACAGTAAGAGCATCAACAATTAAACTACGATTTTTCTCGGGAGCCTTTATAGCTTTACTAACCAGGGTATAAATAGCTTTCGGGGATTCGCATTTAATGTAATCTGACTGATATACAGGCTTATACTGGGTGTCCGGCGGCATCCAGATCTCTGAGCTTAATTCATCATAAACCAGGCCGTGCCGTTGCAGAATATTTTTAAGGGCAGCGATAATACTCCAGTCACCTTTTAAAAGCGCATCAAAATCTCTGGTTGCTGAAAGGATAATATCGTTCGGTAAGGAGTCATCGGCAAAAAGCCCGAGCTGACCCAGAAGCTTTATTTCAAAGTGTGGCAGGGCAGGCAGATCGGCCTTTAAGCGTTCGGAATTCATGAGCTCAATCTCACCGTCAAGCTCCTTGAAGATTTGAAGTAGCAATTTCTTCATAAATATAGTATATACAGTATATAGATATATTGTCAATACAATATATGTGGCTAAGAGCGGGCGGGGACTGGGCGGTAGCAACAGTAGCCTAGCAAAAGATGGCTATGCGGTAAGAATTTCTGTTTTTATTGGATTCGGCGGCGGTGTTATTATTGCTTTTACATCCGGCCAAGCCGGGTGTACTCTTATGAATGCAGCCGACTTGTCGGCTGCACTTTTGAGATCGTGACAGGTAAAAATTATTTGTACTTAGTTATTGATGGAGTGCGTATTGCCGGTAGCCGTAGAATAAGCTGGCGAAAACAGTTGTGTAAGAAAAGTTTCCCCGTTTTTAGCTGTTGTGGTGGGTCCGGTCATTGCTTTTACACCCGGCAAAGCTGGGTGTACTCATGTCTTCCGACGGGCAGGGTTCGATTCCCGCCCACTGTACTATTTAATTTATGCGGAGGGCGTAAAGCTGATGCTTCGCATCAGCAGGAATCGCAGTGTTGTTTTGCCCGTCTCCGACGGGCAGGGTTCGATTCCCGCCCACTGTACTATTTAATTTATGCGGAGGGCGGGAATCGAACCCGCACGGCACTAAGTGCCACAGGATTTTAAGTCCTGTGTGTCTACCAATTCCACCACCCCCGCATAAGGATGTGGCTGGCGCTGATTCTATAGAATCATGACCGGGGCTGCAAGCTGCCATAATTTAGGTTAATTACCACTGGAGGCTGGATTTTGGAGCCTTACTGACCCAGGGGCTTTCTTTAATAAAAAAACGCCATTTAAGCTCGCGGGCACTGTTAATACCTATGCGTCCGCTCGAAACAATCCGATCCCTGGGAACTCTCGTATGCTTCTCAAGCCAGATTTTCGAAGAACTCAACATATCTTCACCGTAAAAACTTTTATCAATACCAAGCGCCTGACAGAGCTTTCCAGGCCCGCTGGTAAGGTTTTTTATTACTCGAGTCTTACGACGGCGCTTCATAAGCTCAATTCCCTCAAGCGGCTCAATTGCGCGAATTAAAACAGCTGCTCCTACCCCCTCCGGCCCTGCTACCACATTAACACAGTGGTACATGCCGTAAATAAAATATACGTAGCAGAGTCCACCCTTATGAAACATAATCTCAGTCCTCTTAGTCCGCCCGTTGCTGTAACAGTGACAGGCAGGGTCACGCTCTCCACAATAGGCCTCTACTTCAACTATTATTCCGGAGGTAACTCTGCCTGATTTACATGTACTAAGCTTCATACCGAGTAGACGCGGAGCCACAATTTCAGGGCGGGCTGAAAAAAGCTTTCTTGTAATTGAGGAGTTCATTACTAAATTATCCAGTCTCTCTTAGAGTAAATAGCTGTCATAAAACATCAAATTATCACTAATACCTGCCGATAATAATAAATGGCAGAGTAAAAATAGAAAAGCTGAAGAGAGTGAAAGATTCAAACGACTTCTTATCAGATTTTTGTATATTAACCCCGGAGCCGGGCAGTCACTTAAGCCGCATAGAGAGACTTACTCTAACGGGGGGGAAGGAACTTGAGCGCGCTGTCCGCGCCTTTCAGCGCGGGATAGAACTGCCGCGCTTAAAAGAGAGCCGGGAAGGGATCACTCCATCACGCATAAAAGAAATTGCCAACTACTATCAGAACAGTGAGTGGTTACATAATCCGAAAACATTTTATCGTAATGCTTCCGATAGAGTGGCCGTAAGCGAGCAGGTAATCCACGGCCTGCCCGATGGTGAAATTCTGGATATCTCCTTTGTAAGTAATTGCACTCCACATCACCCGGAGCTTCAGGATGAGCAGAAACTTTTTCCGGAAAACAGAAAAGCATGGGCCAGGTACTGGCGGCATAATGAGACAGCACGCGGGACCATAATTGCACTTCACGGCTGGAGTATGGGGGACCAGAGAATTAATTCCCTGGCATTTCTGCCAGGATATTTTTACCAGATGGGCTTTAACGTACTACTGCCGGAGCTTCCCTTCCACGGGCGCAGGCGGCCTGAAGATATACCGGAGGATATAAGCCTCTTTCCTGACAGTAACCCGATCCGAATTAATGAAACAGTGCGCCAGTGTATATATGAGCTTAGGTGCTTTAAGGAATACATCGGGAAAGATCCGCTTGGATGTATCGGTATGAGCCTTGGAGCTTACCTGGCAGCTTTGTGGGCATCACTTGATAACCTGGAGTTTGTAGTAACCATAGTTCCCCTGGCAGATATGGCCGAAGTTGCCTGGAAGGTTCTCATGCAGTACAGCGACTGGGCAGAGCTTAAAAAAGAGGGACTAAATTCTGACGATCTCCGTAAAATCTTTTATATTCACTCTCCACTCAGCTACAAGCTTCAGTGTCCACATGAAAATGCCATGATTGTTGCAGGTCTCGGTGACAGTATTATTCCCGCCCGCCAGCCAAAAATGCTCTGGCAGCACTGGAACTATCCTGAGCTTAAATGGTTTCGGGGAGGGCACCTGCTTGAATTTACACGCTCAAAGGCTAACAGGGAGATCTTTAAGTTCGTAGATAAATTTTAAAGATTCCCTTTTTGCTTTCAGGTTTGTGAGCAGAACACGAACTTTAGACTCCTACAGAAAATGCAAACAGGTATGAAAATGCCTCTTAAACCTTAAAAACATCTGGTGATGGCAGGTCAGCGTAAAATCGACTTCAGAAGCACCTTGGTAACAAAGTTCTTAGAAATGCCGAAAAGGGCCGGTAACACAGGATTTTAGCAATTATATCAACTAATTAACTGGGAGCGGGGCCGGTTATTACTCAGATCTCATCACGGAGCAATTAATGCATAACAGTTATATCGGGTATGAAATATGGGAACGCAGATAGATCAAGACCAAAATATATCTTCAGTTCAGCAGCAGGCAACTGCTCTTGCTGAAGAACACATACCTGGTTCTAGGTTAACTGGGGAAGAACAAAGGAGACAGCTCCCCCTACAGACCCCTTTTGACAGGCCTGTTAACGTTTCGGATGTTGAAGAGAAGTTAATAGATGTTTCCTGGTTAATTATGCTTTCCAGGAATTTGATCATAGAACACCCGAATCAATATATCCCCGAAATTCTGGAAGTCTTGAATAATTTCGATTCGTATCACGTAGATAATGAAACCCTTAAATTACATCTGGAAGATTCGTGTTCCGTCTTCAGAGAGATGCTTGAGCGGGGATTAATCAAAAATCCTGAAACCAGGGAAGCGATTGTTAAAGCTGTCAAAAGTGCTCGTGACTTTTTACTTGCTAAAGATATCGTAACCGCGCAGGAGATTGAGGACACAAATTCTCTACTTGTCTTACTGGGAGACCGACAGGAGATTGATCGCAGTTTATCAGATCTGGTTACTCTCAATTGTGAGTTGGCCGAGGCAGTAGCTAATGAAGATACGGACAAAGCTGACAAGAGAGTCAGAAGAATGCAAAGTAAAATACGAGCTTTAATTAGGTCCGGCGACCTTAACGCAATGAATCAGCTAAGGCAGCTTGGTTCTCAAAGTGATATGAATTACCTTGCAGCAGCAATTATCGTAGCCTCCCCGGATGAAACTAGTATCCTTGATGCTAACCTTAGCAGCAGAGTTATACAAGTTTCTGCTGTAGTAAGCCTGTTTGGAAGCGCTGAGGAGCAACAAAATGCGTACAGGGCGTTGTTTTCCAAGTTGCAGGGAGAGCTCTTAGCAAGCGAAGTGGAGGGATTGCTATTTGAAAGCCTTAATTCTAAAGATCCGTTAATAAATAGCGGCGCAGAAAAGCTCGTGGCAGCCGCCATGAGCAAAACGGAGCAGGAGCTTACAGCAGGAGAGCTTGCTGATTTTTTTGAAACGCTAACGAAAGGACAGTTACCACCTTCAGAAAAGCTGGCTGATTACATTGCGGACTTACGCTCTGCAGAGCAGCTTGGCATAAAACACGCGCTCAGATATCCGCCTGAACTTTTGGATGTTCTAATTAAGAACAGGCTTAAAATAGAAATGCTTGGACCTGCTAACGAATCTCGCCCGCTTGCAGTTATAGTTACACCTGCAGCTGACTGGAATAATGCATTTGACCAGATCGACGAAACTATTCGTGAGTTCCATTCTGCCGGTTATGCCGTTCTGGTGTACGAGGCTTCAAATGAAGAAGGCCTGCTCGCCAGTCTGAGGAATGCAACAGGTGTGGGAGGTAAACAAGAGAAAAAAGCTGAGGTAATTATTCTGGGCGGACACGGAGTACAAACTCAGTTCAATCTGGGGGCACGCGATCCGCGTTTTAATGAAGCTGCTACTGGCACTGAAAATCCGGGGCTTCTAAACACACCGGAAAGAATAGATATAAGGGATTTTGACTATCTTAAATCAAACGGAATGGGAGATACGCTTGCACCGGGAGGATATGTGATATTGCTTAGTTGTAGTACCGGGAAGGGACGCTCTAAGGAGGCAAATATAGGTAATATGATGAGAGAGATATTTCCACAGGCTGCTACGAACGGAATAGTAAGCCCCGTCCGCGATGTCTATCTTCCATCCGAAGTACACTATTATTTTAATCCTGAAACGGGCAGATTGCAGCAGGTTCAGTTTGGCTCAGGGCCCCAGGACACATATTATGCTTCCGGGCGTTAGGGTAGCCTTTAATTATTCAGTTATGCTGTACACTCACATAAACTCATTCGCTGTCGTATGCTATTTTGAGTAAGATCCTGATTTACGTTAAAATTCCGTTGATTAATTAAGAGCCTGGCGGATTAATTAATGTACCACAGGCGAGGAGGTCGTTTCTGTGCACACGCGATATTACAGAGATAATTTTGATCTGCTGGCATTTATAAGGGCTACTCTCTGGATTGCATTGCTATTGTTGGCTCTTTTTTTAGGCGCATGTACTAAAAGTGCCGATGTTACAATTCAAGAAGAAGAAGCTTTTACGCCGGCTGTAAACGTTGATTTTCCGTATGTCGGTCTTGAATCAAAAGTCGATGCCCGGGGGCTTGCTAGGGTTTCATTTGTGATTCCAGAAAGGATTACTGCTATTCAGCTTGTTACTGATACCTCTGAACAGGGCAAGCTCAGGCTGCTTGAACTTAAGGGACCACAGGGGGTTGTTTGGAGTGTAAACAATATTCGTGACAGCAAGCTTAGCTTTGCAGGCAACTCAGCCAATCCGCCGAATACCTTTAATTTCCCTATAGTAGCGGATAGTCCCGAGCTTGTAACCGGAAATTATCAGGCAACCTACGAAACTGAAGGCATGAAAGCAGGCAGTGTGCTTAGAAGTACATTAATAACAAAGACTGATGATGATCTGAACTCAGGTATAGTGGATGTTGATTTTGTTCTTTGCGGAGCTATTTCACAGTCGGATGAAACTGTGAAGGCTGTAAAGGCTTCTGTAAAAATTGTACAGCAGATTTTAGCCAGAGGGGGGCTGACCCTTAATGTTGTGCTTAGAAAAAGACCGGAGCTTCCCAATCGTTTGCCCGATCCCAGCAAAGGAGATGTTCTCTATGAAGAACTCGGAAACCAGTTTGGTCCGGGAGTTCACGTTTATTTTGCATCAGATGCAATTATGCAGCATCGCTTCGAGAGAGACTCGTCTGAAGTCGGCAGTATACCTGGTCCCTTTATTCCATCGCGCAAGAGTGCAGTAACTATTGATATTGGGGAGGCTGCTGGAAATGATGGACTCTTTGATGCCAAGGGTGAAGAGGTTGATAGAGACCAGGGGCCTGAACATCGAATATTTTCTGAATTTATAGCACAGGGAATTTTACATTACCTGGGTTTGCCAATATCAGTGGTCCCATCGGGTAATTTTATAAGTTTTTCTGATGGACTTGACTCGCCAAAGTGTATTACCCAACGGGAATGTGAAAATGATGCCGATTCCAGAATTAACATTATGTTTCCATATCCCGTACGAAAACGTGGGCGTAATGTCCGTGGAACTGATTATTATCCGCGTGACCAAATTAGTTCAGGCCAACGACAGGTGATCAACCGCTACGTAGGCGTAAATTAACCTGCTTTGCAAATCTTTATATTACGGGTTATATATTCGAAATTGCAGGATATAACCCGAGCCTGGGTGAAATCCTGGCATTGAACGTTTGTCAGGTATATGAAAATGTCAGATCGCCCTGAACAGGAACAAATTCGTTTTAATAAACTCCGTAAATTACGCGAAGAGGAAGGCTTTGATTACCCAAATGATGTCAGTGTCAATGCCTCTACTGCTGATGTATTGAGTGCTGAGGTGCTTGAGCCAGAAAAGGCCCCTCGTTTTAACATAGCAGGAAGGATTGTTCAGTTAAGATTAATGGGCAAAGCAGCCTTCGTGCACCTGCTTGATGGTAGCGGCAAGCTGCAGGTTTATATTAGAAAGGATCAGGTAGGGGAGCAGGCCTACCGGATTTTTAAGGAAGCCGACATAGGAGATATTTACGAAGTAAGCGGATATGCTTTTGTTACAAAGACGGGTGAAAAATCACTTTTTGCAGAATCTATCAGGCTGCTTGTAAAAGGACTGGTGCCGCTGCCTGAGAAATGGCACGGCTTAAGTGACGTTGAACTAAGATATCGTCAACGATATGTAGATCTCATTGCCAATCCGGAGGTAAGAGAAATATTCCGCAAACGTGCTAGAATTATAGCCGGCATTAGATCCTTTCTTGATGATTTGGGGTTTCTGGAAGTTGAAACTCCGGTTCTTAACTATGTGGCCGGTGGAGCCACGGCCAGGCCGTTTATAACTCATTACAATGCCCTCCACTGTGACATGTACCTCAGAATTGCGCTTGAGCTGCCACTTAAAAAACTGGTAGTTGGCGGTCTTGAAAGGGTTTATGAGATTGGCCGTATCTTTCGGAACGAAGGACTCTCAAAGAAACACAATCCTGAGTTTACTATGCTCGAATTTTATGCTGCGTACCTGGATTATACCCGTCTTATGGATTTAACCGAGGAGATGCTTCATAAAATTGTCGTTGATCTGTGCGGTTCCGCAAAAATTGACTATCTTGGACAGCAACTAGATTTTACACCTCCATGGCCGCGGATAAGTATGCTTGATTCGATTTATGAAATAGGAGGTGTTGAGCGGAATTTTGATCTTAATACCCTAGAAGGCGTAAAGGCAGCAGCTGTTAAGTACGAAGTTGAATTGGAAGAACCGCAGGATTGGGGTCGATCACTTGACAACTTGTGGGAGAAGCTGGTTGAGCACAAAATGATCTCACCTACTTTTCTAACACATCACCCCTTTTCAATCTCGCCGTTAGCGAAAAAAAATCGCGAAAACCCTAATGTAACTGACCGTTTTGAATTGATTATAGCAGGGATGGAGGTGGCTAACGCCTTTTCAGAGTTAAACGATCCTGTTGACCAGCGGGAGCGCTTTGAAGCTCAGGCTGAACGCAAGGCTAAAGGCGATCAGGAGGCTAGTGATGTGGAAGAGGATTTTCTCAGAGCGCTTGAATACGGTTTGCCTCCAACCGGTGGCGAAGGTATCGGCATTGATCGCCTGGTAATGCTGCTTACAAACTCCCCTTCGATTAGAGATGTGTTGTTGTTCCCACAATTAAAACCACTTGCTGATAAAAATATTGCTGACCGTGAGTAGACGAGGTTGATAGAGTGAAATTTTCAAGGAAAATAGCTCTAAGATATCTATGGTCGAAACGTAGCGAGGCATTTATTACCATCATAACAATTATATCCGTAATAGGGGTCGCTCTTGGTGTGATGGTTTTGAACGTGGTTATGGCTGTAATGAGTGGCTTTGAAATAGAGCTGCGTGAAAAAATTATCGGCGCTAATTCTCATATAGTTGTAAAAAAACTGGGGGGCAGCATCAGAAACTATAAAAACCTTATTAAGGAAATTAAACAGGTTGATGGCGTCAAGTCAGTGTCTGCTTTTACTTACAACCAGGCTATGCTCAGAACAAAAAAATCTGCTGCTGGCGTGCTTGTACGCGGGATCGAGCCTGAAAGTGCAGCAGCTCGACAATTATTAAACTATTTGCCAGAAAATTCTGATATTGTGAGTTTATTAAGCCCAATACCGTTACCTGAAGACAACAAGATAGAGTTGCCGCCCCTTGTCGTAGGCCGTGAGCTGGCCAGAGCGATGTTTTTAGTGCCGGGTAAGGCTGTATCGCTTTTGTCGCCTCAGGTTGAATCATCGCCGTTTGGTCTTATACCAAAGTTTAGAAGATTTATTGTTAGTGGCACTTACAGCTCCGGATTAGTTGAGTATGAGAATACTCTTGTCTATACCTCATTAGAGGCAGCTCAACGTTTTTTCAAAATGGAGGGAGCAGTTAGTGGATTAGAAGTTCTGGTAAACGATGTTGAAAAGGCCCCAATTGTTTCAAGAGCGATTATGGATAAAATTAGCGGCCTGCAGGTTGGACTCTATGCGCAGGACTGGACCGAAACAAATAAGCCTCTATGGGATGCAATCAAATTAGAAAAAAAAGCTTATTTTATAATCCTTCTGCTGATCGTGGTTATGGCAAGCTTTTCAATCGTTAGTACTCTTGTAATGATTGTATTAGAAAAGCGGCGGGACATAGCTGTGTTAATGACTATGGGAGCAAACAGCCGTAATATTGCAGATATTTTTAAATTCCAGGGGGCGATAATTGGAGCGATTGGTACTGTTCTAGGATTATTGTTTGGTTTTTTTGGTTGTCTTGCCC
>RFHI01000215.1 GCA_003696425.1 Candidatus Dadabacteria bacterium
AAAAGCTGATGCCACCCAACCCAAACTTACACTGTTTCCAACTTCCTCTCCACGAGGTCTCTGAGAATTTGGGAGGATAGAAAAAGAACTACCCGGGGTACCTGATACCTTGGGAGGGAGGAGAGGGAGAGGGGTTATATTAACTCTACATTAGCACGCGGAACGGTAACTGTACGTCCATCTTCAAGGCGGGCTACAAGCACCCTGGTTTTAGCACCGGTTTCAATCTTTTGAACATTGTGTGGCAAGTCAACTACCCGTCCGTGCGCACCAAAATACGGAACCCGTATTATTCTGATAGGAGCTCCCACAACCAACCCCTGTTCAAACACATCATAAGCATCTTTAGAAAATTCTCTATCATGCGGGATCACTATTTCCGGACGCACCGCACCCGCGCGCACCTGAGTTGCTCCATTTATTGAAACAGCACAGCCATTAAAGTCTGCAAGTAAGTTAAACGTGCGCTCAGACATTTTAAGATCACCAAAACCTTCGGTAATTATAACTGTCATGGAAACGTCCTCATCTCCAGTTAGCGCTATACCAAGATCAAATCCCAGATACTCCGCCAGTGTACGATCATCTACAGCACCACAGATAAACCCCTTAGCTCCTCCTTCAGCTGCACAGCGCAAAACACGAATATCAGGTGGTATCCTGCTCACAATAATTTTTCCGGCCAAATCCTCTGGTAGATTATCAGGATTAAACAACCGCTCGACAGGCACATCTACTACATACAAAATTCCCTTGCGCTCTCCACCAACTCCAAATATGCCCTGAATAAATGCCGCTCTTGTTTTTATACTAACAGATTTACCTTCGTTAACCTCTACTACCTCACCACTAATATAAGCATCCACTTCAATAGGTCTTGAGGCAAGTCTGACAGCAACGTGACCCGTACGTTCAGTTATAAGCTCAACCTGCCCCTCAACTGATGATTTATAACGACTTTTAAAGAGTCCAAACAAACCTGCATGCTCACAGATCAAATCCCCTACTCTAACATAATCCCCAACTTTTACTTTAAGACCAGTCATCACCTCAAAAGGCTCTATGCCAAGCTTTTCAGCTACCCGTAATATTACCAGCTCGCCTGGAAGCTCGGCGCGGGCCACTATCTGATCGGCTTTAACCTCCTGGCCCATCTTAACAATGATTTCTCCTGGCACCGGCAACTCTCTAGTTTTCAACACCTCACGGACAGGTGAAGCAACAAGACCAGGTGTAAAAGCAAAAGCCATACTTCTTACCCTTAAATAAGATTAAGACCCGTAAGTAACTCTTTCTGGTATGCCACCTGGTTTTCCTTGACCGCAATCGGCCGGTTACGGCCATCCAAAATAAGTCCCAGCATACCACTTTCGATCGTTTTTTCTAATACTTTACCAGCACCAGCACCTACATCAATGTGTTTTTCAAGCGGCTCAACTCTTAAAGTTAGCTGCATCCCCTCCCCAAGCTCAATAACACTGACACTGTCTTTAACAACCTCTCCAACCAGATTATTATCAACCCATACCCGCGCAAGGGTCAGATTCATGTTCTTCCTCTCGCGGTAAACCGGTACAATCGAATGCGCAATATTTATTAAGCAATCCTCGACGAAAATCTCATCGGCAGCATCAGGATAGACTGAAGCAAAAACACCCAGGTGCGGCATCATAAAAATGGAGTCAACAGCAATTTGCGTTACTCCCTCAAGCCCAAAGCCATCCAGCATCATAAGCGCAGCGCTCAAACGATTTGGGGCATGGCTTAGAACTCCGCCTGAGCCAATTACTACATCCAACCCGCGCATATCAACTAACTCATAACGGCTGGTCTTTTGTGAAAAAATATCTGCAATCCCACGTTGCTGCTGAACTCCACTCAGGCCGACGGCAAGTGACCTGTGATGCTTCAACGATAGCCTTAAGGCCTCCCGGCAGACAGCCTGTTCTAACATAAGATCCTCAATTGTCTGCGGTATCGACGTAGGTCTAATCATCTTGTTTCTCAGTCTGTCGCGAATTTCATGATGATCCATCGAATACGGAAGCCATCTGGCAATCGCATCAATTCCAGCCTCCAATAAGACATTGGCTATTGAATAGCTCATGCCCAAATTGGCACTTACCGTCCTATTAAAAACGGCTTCGCCTTGATCATTTTTAAACACACTGAATACATCTGTTGTCGCCCCACCTATGTCAACACAGAGAACCTGCAAATCGTGTTTAGCAGCAAACTGCTGAACCATATCACCTACTGCCGCCGGAGTCGGCATCACCGGAACAGGCGTCCAGCTTAAAAGCTTCCCATAACCCGGTGAATGACTCATCACATGCGTCAGAAAAAATTCGTGAATCGCCTCACGAGCAGGGCCCAAGTTTTCACGCTCAAGGGTTGGTCTTACATTTTCAACTACCGAAACCTGCGCTATCTTATCGAGAATTTCACGCACTTCATCAGCAGCATCACGATTCCCGGCATAAATTACAGGAAGTTTAAGCGTATCACCAAAGCGAGGTCTGGGACTGGCAGCTAAAATCACCTCTGCCATCTCAACTACATGTGTACGTGAACCACCATCAACACCACCTGTAAGCAGTACTATGTCGGGACGGAGATGACGAATCCTCTCAATGCGCTCGTGCACTTCTCGCCTGTCATCAGCAGATATGGCATCCAGAACTATTGCACCGGCGCCCAGCGCTGCTCTCTCGGCCGACTCAGTAGTCATCTGCGACACAACACCTGCTACCATCATCTGCAGACCTCCACCCGCTGAACTGGTAGAAAGGTAAAGATCTATACCGCGAGAAGGCTGATCTGTTGTTTCTTCAAAAGGAGAACCATCTTTGTCACTATCTTTAAGTATCGGCCTGCCGCTTAGTTCTTCAACCTCCCTAAAGGCATTTAAAGCACCTACTGTTACATCAGCTACAGGAGCCTCAACTGTGGTGGGCGCTTCACCCCGACAGGTCTGACGCCAGCCATCTTCAGTCCGCTGAAACAACAGTGCCTTAGTTGTAGTAGAACCACAGTCAGTTACAAGAACGGTGTTTAACTCCTCCGGCCTGGTCTTCACTCTGACCCCCTATGCCCCAAATAAATATTTTAATGCCGGACTCCAGTCATCAATTAAAAACTGCAGCCTTTCAACCAAAAGGGCCATACGAGCCATAACAGTTGAACCAAAAAACGCACCAAAGCATATCATCATAAGCCAGCGACCTGACCCTGCAAATCCCTGTGCCAGACGCGATTCGCGTTTAAATGAAAAGAAGAAATAATACATTACTGAAAGCAGAGTAAATACGAACAAGATATGTTCAAAACTCTGCCAGTAATTAACTTCACCATTGCTGAACACCACCAGCGGCTTAAAGCTCTTTTCAAGCTGAGGAATCATTTCATTAAAAAACCCTTTAAATGCCAAGCCGCCGCTAGCGCCAAGCTGAAAGCCAATGACAACTTTGGCCAACCATCCAAAGCGCTTAGAATATAGAAAGTAAAAAAGCAGTCCAAAGACCATAGGCAGTATATAAAGCAGTAGCCAATAATTATAAGAATGCGAGAGTGTGCCGTCAGGATAAACATCGATATCTAGGCCAAGCAGTGGTACCATAATATTGGGCCACAAAAAACGCTGAATTGAAAAAACTATGCCAAATCCCGCTGCAATTCCGATAAAAAGATGTTCAAAGATCCTGTATACCGGATTCTCTTTAATAAGAAAGCTAAAGATTGCCAGTGTCGCAATTCCGCCAACAAGTACAGTTGCAAGCTGCCAGCTGTCTCCGTAGTTTATTACTGTCACGACTTTTTGCGCTCCAAGAATCCCATAACATTACCAAACACAATCAACGCAATCAGAATAAGGTGCGCTACGCCTAAACCTGTATTTATCAGCGCTGAACTATCAATCTCGCGCTCGGGATTGTCCCGCATTAAAAGCTCAGAATACCAGGCTGCCCCGGCAATTCCCTCAAGCAGACCATTCAGTTGTCCGGAATCCATATAAATATAGGCTTCGGGTATGGTGATAGAGGTACAGCCGTGCCCAAATTTTGGTACGTAATCCTTTGAACGGAAAAACTGAACATAATTTTGAAATACGCCTACAAGCCCGGTAAACTCAGCCAGAAACACGATATCTTTAAGGCTCTTAAAATGTCGTGTGGCAGGTAAGTCTTTTAAATCGTTGCCCCGCACGTCTTTCTTAAAAAGTTCGTCAAGGTCATCAGACTTGGGGATCGACTGGATAAGAAGTGAGGCTCCCGGACGGTACCCCAGATTAACCCAGTCCTGGCCGTACACCCACTTCTCTCCGGGATGTTCCTTCATCAGGCGCGAAGCCACCCGCTCAGGTACCAGTTTTAAAAACGGCTCTGCCAGTGCATAAAGTGAAAATAATACTACCGGGACTCTTTTGCGCATTAAATGCTCAATGACCACCTCTGCCTGCGCCTGATTTTCGGCCTTGGTGTTTGGACCAAAATCAAGTGCTACGAAGGCAACCCCTTTCTTTTCAGAATCAAGTTCTTGCACGATCCGGTAGAGCTTCTCGGCAGACTCCATCCGTGCCGGTCTGACTGAATAACGTTGAACCAGTGGAATGCTCAACGCCAAAAATACGAGCAGATAAACTATACGCCTGTCAAGATTGGCCAGGTTCATCAGAGTTCAGTACCCCTCTCGAAAGATTCCGACTCAATCGAAAGCCACATTCTAATTGCCATAACAAGCCCTGCTACAGCAGCACCTATCTTAATAGCCCTAAAAGCTGCAGTATTTGGTACACTAAGAAGCCACAGCCTGATATCGGTAAATCCATCCCAAATCCAGATTGAAAACGGAATCTGCCCAAGCATCACCAGTAAAGCTGCCAATAGCATTAGCGTCGATTCAGCAGATTTTATCCGAAAGGCCCTATACGCTGCAGCGGCTATATAAAAACCGAGTAGAGAAAACATTGCAGAGCCCAGAGAAACAAAGAGTCCGTCAAACAGCAGCGTGTAAATCCTTCTTATAGTTGAATAGCGGTAAAGTACGCTTTTAATCTCCCTGCTTAAAAAAGCAACCGTCTGAAGGCTCTGCTTGACTTTGTTGTTGGCACTAAAATCAGGCTTATCACTTTCAGACACCTGAAGCTTTGCTAACGCATTATCTGATTCCATCATAGCTACAGTAAAGTCTCTTTTCAGAGACTTTAGCAAAGTAGAATCTGTTGAAGACTCAGGCAACCTGGACAGATCAAGTTTATTAACTGAATTATCCAGCTCATTTAGCGCTTTAAAAGCAGCGTCCTTAAGCAACTGGTTTCTTACGTAATACGGCTTAACTCCCTTCTTTTTAATTTGATAATCTTGCGCAATTCGCTCTGCGAATGAAGCCAGACTGGTAATTTTTCGAACAGAATTGGCTCTGTTTAAATCTGCAAGCCAGACACTGCCGCTTACAAACATCATTAAAAATAACCCGGAAAGCAGAGCAAGGCTGTTAATAGCACCTTTTCTTCGGAAAATGATCTTTGAACCATGCACCATCAAAAGATTAATAAGCCCAAGACCTACCGCCATAGCCCCAACAACGATAAATCCTCTCGAAATCTGGTCATGGTACTGATCGATTTGAACCCCAGCCACTTTACCGGGCAGAACAAATTCCAGAAAAAAGTATATTCCACCCAGAAAAGTAAAGAGTCGAATTATGAATTTCCTGTAATTCAAACTCAGACCTCCTACCACAATGGATATCTAATGTACCAACCCAGGTTATGCATCTGCCAACCTGTAAAAGAATTGATGGTGGCAATTGTTACGCCAACAATAATCATAATAAAAAATACCAGCTTGGCTCTATCCTGTCCCAGTAGACTTCCAAGCTGTACAGGCTCACGAGTCAGATAAGCAGCCGCGGCATAAAGTTCCTCCCCGATTAAGGTGTAGTCACAAGTACATATAAAAAACGCTACCTGCTCCGGACTCTCACTTGCTGCCACCTGCATAGCACCAACCTGCTGCCCGGCTTCTGCCAGAATAAGAGACTCTGCTGCAAAAAAACCAAAAAGAAATGCAGTAGCAACCTGTTCCCGATGAATAAGCCCCATGTAACCGGCTGCAAAAGCAAACTGCTCTTCAGATAGAAAGATTATATTTTTAGGATCAAAGGCTGAAAGTCTGCCCTCCGCCCTGTAACCGTCACGCATTACATCCTCAGCGATAGCCATCACCTGGGGATCATTTTGAGGGAGAATAAGACGGTTCTTAAACAGTGCAGCTTTTCTGGCAACATAATACAGTACCCCCAGGACAGCGTAGAGCGTGGGGCTTACCGGAGTAATACCGGTTGAGAAAGAGATTGGTCTGCCCATCTCGGCCGCCCGGCCAACGGCCTCATCAATAGCACCGATGCCTGCAATTCGCCGCACGTAGAGATCGCTCTCTTTAAATGCACGGCGAATAAAATAAAACACCGGCAAAACAAGAAGCAGCATAAATATTAATACCCCGGCTGTTGCGTGTTCTACTGCCATCAGCAATCCTGGCTAATGCTTTAAGCTCTCCTGCTCAATCAGATTAATAAGTTGTTCAATATTTTTACGGCTTTCAAATAACCGGCTCAACAGGGATGTCCGTTTTGTTCCCAAAAGCATCGACATAACAGGTTCTCCTGCCAGCGATACAGCGTGAAGTAACCCGCTTGCGGGTAAAATTGATTCCAGAAATAAAATCGCTGGCACTGAAAGCTTTCTTGCTGTTATTTGCCGGGCACTGACCGCAATAAACTGATTTAGCTCTTCTGATACTATCTCTTTACTAGCAGTGCTCATAACACAGAGTCATTTATCTACATTGAGGAACAGTTACTCTCAAGTGTTTAAGTTAGCTTAATGCCAATACGAGCGTCGAGCTATTTTAAACTTGAGAGCGAACCTTTGCTTAAATAAAGTTTACATAACCAGATACTATAAGTGACTATATAATCTCTCCGAAAGGCCCAAGCATAAAGCATAGTTGACGTCTACGTGAGCGTGTTACGTTTCGACGACGGTTACGTAGACGTGATAGGGCCAAAAGCAGGGCACTAATAAATCCTTACCAGCTACTACCTATGTAAAACTATATCAGGGATACCTAGCGCTTAAAACCTACTAAACTAACGTTTTAACCCTGGCGCATGTTCTATTCCGTCCCAACGCCGCTGGCAGCCCCGGCAATCCGTGCGCGTCTCTGACGCAGCCCAGCCAGCTCACGTTTTAAAGCTTCAAGATCCTCGAATCGTGTCTCCTCAATAAGAGCCACCTTATGCTGAAGCATGCTTACAGCATCTTCTCTTCTAAGTTCTTCATTCTCCTCAGCCCTTTTAGCTGCATCTGCCAGCTCAGAAAGGTCGCGGGCCAGCTGTACTTCGCGTCTCTTAAAATTACGCGGCGGCGGACTAGAACCAGCCAGTTTGATAAACTCTTTCAACTGGTTGATATCCTCTTCCAGTTCAACCAGTCTCCCCTGCTCTCGCTCAATGTCCTGCTGTACTTCTACAATTCTACCAAGGTTGCCGATAATCTCAGCGTCCCGCCTAAGCCGTTCAAGGTTATTCTGCTGCACAGCATACTGAGCTTTCCAACTCTCCAAAACAGTTTGCTGCTTTTTAATATATTTTTGTAGCTTAGAGACCGATCCTGAAAAAAGTCTGTTAGAATCTATGCCTAATTTCTGAACAGGGGTCATATAATATCGCTGATACTTGCCTGATACCACAAGGACATAAGTTACCTCTCTGGCCCCAGGCGGCCGTACAACACTGGTACCGGCAAAAAAAAGTTTTTCCTCACCATTATCAGCAGTATCTGGCGATACCCCTTTCACAAGCAGAGCTTCTCTTCTCCTGACTGGCCCACTATCAAAATAATAAATAAAAAAACTTTGACGCGGTTCAAACGAAAACGTTGCTACTGAATCAAGCACAATAAAATCAGCCCCCTGGCCGTAACTTCTCAGAGGAAAAAACACAAGCAGAGCTGCACTAATCGCTACAAAATAACAAAGTGCAAATCTGCTTAATATATATAAGTTAATATGTTTCAACGTGGTCTCCCTCAAGTCCCGACTCTGGAAACTCACCAGCTTCCAGCAAGCGCTTCTTTTCCTGCTCAATTGCCTTTTTCACAGACATAACTTCCAAAGCACGCTCATAAGCCCGTTCGAACTCAGGTGTGCTATCAGCGCCGGCGGAGCGCAACATTGTTTCTATCCAACGAGCCTCCCGCTCAAGTGATTTTCTTGAAAGTTCAACCAGCCGGCCTCGTTTAGTCACCTTCTGAGCCAGGATAAGCTGTCTTTCAAGCTCAATCATCTCCTTTGATTTTGCAGCTGTTTGCCGTCTTAATTTTCTCAGCTCATTCTTAAGTTCATTATATTTTGTCTCAGCCCTCTCTTTTAATTTACTTCCCTCGGTTATAAAGGCAGTAAGTTTCTCTATTTCTTGTTGTTGAGCAGGAATAAGTTTTTCATAGCGTAAGTTAGCAGCCTGGATTTGTCTTAACTCTTTTTTTAGTGCTAACCAGGTCTCAACAAAGCCATGCTCTTCGCGGGCAAGCCCAATGCCATCACTATCAGAGAGCTTTTTTAGCTGCCACGTTCCTTCACGGCCACTTTCAATTTCCGTTACTATGCCACTGAATGTGTTTTCCCCGACTTTATTTCCTACAAACCTTAAAGTTATACCAGAACCACTTATCGTTAGCGGATACCACCACGGATTTGATTGCTTATCAGCTCCCTTTGGAATTATTCTCACCAGTGCAGGCCGCCATTTATTATCAAGGAAAACAGTGAATATATCTTTTGAACCCGCAGAGCGTTCAATATAAAATCTTACGGAGCCCTTTTTTCCAAAAGCTTTGAGCCCCTGAAGTGATCCGCTATAGCTACCAGCTGGTAAAGCAGGAAAACGCTGCTGCATATCAAGCCAGAATAAAAAACTGCCTGATAACAGAGCAGCCAGTGCCAACACCGCCAGAAGATGCGGCATTATGCGTTTTTTTAAGGAAATTTCTTTTGCGGCCATTACGTTTGTTGAGTTATCTCCTTAATTTATATCCCAGCTCCGTTTATAAAAGTAATTAATTAAGAGGCTTAACCTACCGGCAGCTTATATTATTATGCTATATAACACCAAGCTCAAGGGCACGGTAATTTTTCTGCCTGCCACAAAAGCCTCCCTATTTTCTGGTGCTTTGGCACTTTTCGGTATAAACTGGTTAAATTGGTTAAATTCATTATGTTAAAAATTAAAACGGATTAACACCATGAAGAATAAAATTTTTCTCTATTTACTTTTGATCCTCTCTATAATTTTACCTGTCTCTTACGTTATAGCTGAAACTTCCCCCAACAGTGTTGCCGCTACCGTAAACGGTAAGAAGATCTACGTAAAAGATCTTGATGCTACTCTTTCACGCAACCCTGCTATGGCAATGTACTGGTCGGCTGCTCAAAAAAATCCAAAGCTAATCAACCGCATGAGACGTTTTGCCCTAGACAAGGAGATCGAAAAACAACTTTTGTTAACTGCTGCGATTGAGAGCAAATCTATTGAGCCCGCGGTTCTTAAACAAAAGGTGGATGAGTTTCTGGCACAGTATGGTGA
>RFHI01000216.1 GCA_003696425.1 Candidatus Dadabacteria bacterium
AACAAAAAAGCAGCAGCAAAACTATTGCGACTTAATCGCACCACGCTTGTTGAAAAAATTAAGAAAAAAGGTCTCGCACGTAAAATAGAGGTTTCAGTAGAGCCTGATCCTGTGCCTGACTTTACAATTTAGTGCAACTAACAAAGTGCTTAAGGGCTGGATTTAAATGCGACATTCTGCGGGGAAATTCATTATAATTGTGTTGATGGCCGTCTCTAGCTGCCCTACAGCAGTGCAGGCTGAGCATCCGATTGATATCCAGCGCAAGACTGCTGAAGGAAATTATTTTGATGCTTTGGTGTCTTTTCAGTCGCTACCACGCCGCAGGCTGACAACAGGTGCGATACTTGCAGCAGCAAAAAGCGCCTGGGGACTGGGGTTAGTGGGCAAAGCTACAGAATTTTTTGAGAAGGCTTTGGCCGATCAATCACTGGACTCAACAACACGCGCAAGAATTTATCTGTCAAGGGGAATAATTGAATTTCAGGAAGAGCGTTATCGGGTAGCAATGCTTTATGCGGAAAAGGCAATAGCGCTGCTTGAAGCAGGACCGCTAAGGGCCAGGAGCTGGATGCTGTGGGGGGAAAGCCTCTATCAGTTAGGCTCCTGGGGTGCGGCACTTACAAAATACGATCGCGCTCTGGAAGAAGCTGATCCGACGTTAAAAGGAGAGATTCATTTTAAATATGGACGATGTGCCTTAAGGCTCGGTGAGCAGCAAACAGCCCGTGAACATTTTGAACAGGTGCCCGTTGACAGTGAGCGCACACCGGAAGCAATCAGGTATCTGGCGCTAATTGCACTTGATCTGCATGAATACAAGACCGGGGACTTCTGGCTAAAAAAAGGCAGGGAGGAATTTCCGGAACAGTTCCTTGATAGTTGGGTAGATTATGCCATGCTGCAGGTCGCAATCGAACAAGATAACATACAGGCAGTAAGAAAAATCCGTTCTGCGGCTGCCAAAAAATATCCGCCGTCTGACCCATGGTTCACATTACTTGATGCTGCAGCTGAAATTTACGAATGGGAGGGGGCTCAAAGTAAATGACAGTACCTTTATCAAAACTCAAAGAGGCTGATCAGCTGGAAGTCCCGGCCATGTTGCAGGAGGCTTTTGTACGCTTCAGTGAAGCCAGCACGCTTTTGCAGGAGAAATATGAAACGCTGGCCAGAGAAGCAGAACAGCTACGCATTCAGCTTAAAAAGAAGGAAGAGGAGGTAAAGCGTAAAGAGAAATTAGCTACGCTTGGTGAAACCGCTGCGGCACTGGCACATGAAATAAGAAACCCGCTGGGAGCAATAAAACTGTTTCTTTCAATCTTAAGAGAAGATTTAAACGGCAACCAGGCGGCGCTTGATATGATTGACAACATTGATAAGAGTGTCGCCAGTATGGATAACGTTGTAAGTAATATACTCCACTTTTCCCGTAGCCGTTCCCTGAAAATGGCGCCGCTTAACCTGCATTCGTTAATACAGGAAGAAATTAATAGCTGCAGGGCGCGCTATAAAGACAGCCGAATTAGCAGCAATCTGTTAGGTAACCCGTTTATTTGTGGGAATGAATGCGGTTTGCGGCAGGTCTTTGGGAATATACTGTTGAATGCCGTTCAGGCTACTTCCTTTAAGGGGCATATAGAAGTTGCTTTAAAGGATATAGGTCAGGAACATATTGGAGTAACAATTAGTGACAATGGCCCGGGAGTACCTGAGGAACTATTGGATGTGCTGTTTGATCCGTTTGTTACAACTCGCAACGAGGGGACCGGCCTGGGGCTTGCGATTGCCAGCGGGATCATAGAACAGCATGGGGGAGAGATTAAGGTTTTTAACAACAAGGGAGCCTGTTTTGAAATTATTCTGCCGAGGGCAGGGACAGGAAAGTAATGTTATTCGGAGAGTTATTATGAGTGCTGTTTTAAGAATTCTTGTGGTTGACGATGATCCCCAGATGCAACTGGCAGTGCAGACGACTTTGGGCAGAGCCGGACACAAGGTAACCTGTGCTGCTAACGGAGTCGCAGCGCTTGCTTTACTGGAGAAACAGGAATTTGATCTCATTATTTCTGATCAGAGAATGCCTGAAATGACAGGGCAGGAGTTGCTTAAGCTCACTACTGAACGTTGGCCGGAGCTGCCATTTGTTATGATTACAGCACACGGTACAATTAATCAGGCGGTTGAGGCGATGCAGCTGGGTGCGGCAGATTTTATTACTAAGCCCTTTTCAGCCGAGGATTTGCTACGGATTGTTGAACGGGTCACAAGTACTGAAAATAAGGAAGCAAGAACTAACAGTCGTCGCTCAGGCAAAGGCAAACCTATCATAACCAATGATCCAGTAATGATACGAGTACTCGAGATAGCCGAGGCTGTAGCCCGCAGTGATGCCACCGTTTTAATTCAAGGTGAATCCGGTACTGGTAAAGAGTTAATTGCACGGCTTATTCACACGTCAAGCCCCAGAAGTAACCAGCCTTTTGTGGCGGTTAATTGTGCAGCACTTCCTGAAACCTTGCTCGAGAGCGAGTTATTCGGTCATGAGAAGGGTGCGTTTACAGGAGCGCAGACGCGCAAAATAGGTAAGTTTGAGCTGGCCCACGGGGGGACAATTTTACTTGACGAAATCTCTGAAATGGAATTAACACTGCAGGCCAAGCTTTTGCGGGTACTGCAGGAACGGGAAGTTGACCGTGTTGGTGGCAGAGATCCTGTTTCGGTTGACGTAAGGGTTGTGGCAACCACAAACCGTAATCTGGAGCAGATGGTTAAAAACGGAGAATTCAGGGAAGACCTGTTTTACCGTTTGAACGTTATCCCGATTACACTTCCGGCCTTAAGGGAACGCAGCGGGGACGTAAGGCTGTTAGTTAATCACTTCATGAAGCAGTTCCTGGGGAAAAACTATCAGCCACTGCCCGAGGAGGTTATGACAGCTCTTGAGCAGCATCCCTGGCCGGGGAATGTACGTGAGCTGCAAAATGCTGTGGAGCGTGCTGCTATTTTGTCACGCGGCAGAGTTCCGAGTGAAACTGATTTTCTGCTGACTCGCAGGCTTACAGATGCTATTGAGGTTACAGTCGAGCAGCATAACTGTGAGACGGAAATTGAAAGACCAAAAGTAATACGTTCCGGTATGACAGTTCACGATATGGAGCGCGAGCTGATTCTTGAAACACTCAGATCCACGAATGACAACCGCACCCAGGCTGCCAAACTCCTGGGAATCAGCATTAGAACACTCCGTAATAAGCTGAATGAATATCGGAAAGAAGGGTATTTCGAGTAGTAAAACACTGGAGCGCAGGCTATCAAGGCTCAGTGTAGAGCTGTTTAATACTTAACCCGCAAGCTCAAATATTTTTTCTTAATCTGTTCAAAATACGAAAATTTACCAGGACAATACTTGAAGCAAATACGTGGCTCGCGCCGAGTATCTTAACAGAAAGTGATGCCCGCATGGGCAGAAGTTGTTAAGAAAGAGATGGTGTTGAGGTCGCGATGAGTAATTATCCTGCAACTAAAGAAATCCTTAATGAATATCCTTCAACAGTAAAAAACAAACAGCATCGAAAGTCGGCACGGCCTGTTTTAAAAACTTTACAACAGGCCAATCTGAATGTATCTAACCGGCTTTCAGGCAAAACGCATAAATTTGGCACGTCTCGTTGCCTGATGGCCAAAGTTATGGTTATGGAGCGCAAATCCAAGGGGCTCCCGGTTTATGACTTCGGCTTAGGTGAAGCAAAAGGGGAAGTTGCGGAGTTTATAAGAGAGGCCGGCAAGAAAGCCTTTGATGCACAGCATACGGGATACGTGGATCCAGCTGGAATACCTGAGCTTAGAAAAGCAATTCTTAAGTGGCTTAATATAGAAGAACACTACAGCAAGGAAGAAGTCGTAGTGAATGTCGGGGCGAAGGCGGGCCTATTCAATGTGTTTTTAGCGCTTAGTGATCCCGGCGATGTCATTCTCATGGATACAGCGCCGTGGGTAAGTTACAGGCCGATGGCTTACTGTTGTGCGGCAACACCAGTCAACGTACGTCCGTCGCGCGGCACTGACAATTACTTAAAGATTACGGCCCAGGATCTTGAAGATGCAATTAAGAGACATCCGAACGCCCGGCTGTTTTTACTGAACAACCCCTGCAATCCAACAGCACAGCTTTATAGTGCCGAAGAGATCGAGGAGTTATTGCAGTTGTGTGTCAAGAACCGAATTTTCTTTGTGCTTGATAGGCTTTACTGGAAGACGGTTTTTGACGGGAAGAACTTCCCGGAGCCGCGAATCGACCAGCAGACTAAACCGTGGCTAATTCAAATAGATGGCTTTTCAAAAAACTGGAGGAGCGTGGGTGGACTGCGAGTTGGATGGACTATTGCCCCACCTGATGTTGCCAAGGCAATGGTCAATATTCAGAGTCATATCACCTCTGGAACAGCAACAACCAGCCAGTATGCAGCGTTGGAAGCGTTATCACATGAGTATGATTTTGAGATGAGGGATGATCTGCAGCAGAAGCGAGATTTGTTTCAAAAATATGCACGAAAGATTCCGTATATTAATATTTTTCCGAGTCCCGCGTCTTTTTATTCGTTTTGGGAAATTAGCAAAGTGTTCGGTATGAAAACACCAAATGGTATTGTGCTGAATAATTCCGATGATGTTGCCGAATTTCTACTCCGTGATTACGGTGTTGCAACTCTGTCAGGATCCGCCTTTTTACATGATGGATTTTTAAGGCTGTGTTTCCATATTCCAAAAGAAGAAATTGAGAAGGGGTTGCAGGCAACTCGTATGGCATTTGAAAGTTTGGAACCGGCCCTGTAGAAGTTAAACCCTGGAAACAAGCGTTTATCGGCGTTGAAGATGTGCGAAGGGAAAAAGGGCAGGCGTATATCTTTGCTTAAGTGCAGGACGCGGCATTGCGCAGGCAGCTATTAAGTTACAGCAGTCGCCCGGAAAAAGACAGGCAAAACCATTATCCGTCGTTTCATGTTGCGACTTGCCGCAATGGGAAGCTTATCTGATGAAGTTACTTCCTAATATCCCCGCCCATTACCGTTTTACGACCTGCCCGGCGCGCATTTTCAATTCCCTTGAGACACTTTTTAACTACTTTTGTCTTCGTATCGATAGAGACGGTAGAGGGTAAATTTCATTTTGCGGTGGCGGTGTTCTTTAACAGCTGACAACCTGAAATGACTCTTAATATAGTCACAAAATGGCCGTTGACGCTGATCTGGCACGTTGCACCAGAAGCCTTCATAAAAGTAAACACCTCCGGAATAGGACTTAAATAAAGTAGCGGTGTAATCGGGGAGCTCCATAGCATATGAGCTTTGGAGGGAGTTCTTTTTGTGAATAAGCCAAAAAGAGGGAATATGACTGAAAACAATAGCGTCAGCTGGAATTAACTTTAAGATCTTTCTGGCGAACCTGATACTGGCGCGTGCCTGATTGGCTTCTTCCCCTGTGCGCGTTATATATGGAATAAAACCCGCCCAATTAATTAACGACACAATTAATAAAACCAAAAGAAGTGCTTTACGGTAAGCGCTGCGGGCATATTTAGTCAGTACGTCAACAGCCGTGCCAGCAAGCATCGAAAGGGGAGCTGCTGATAGAACTACAAAACGATCATCTGCGCCGTAGTAGTAACTTCCGGCATAAAAAAAGATAAACACGCCCCATGTTACAGCAAGCCAACTAAGCGCAATATACGTTGAGGCTTTGTTTCGGTTCAAATAAAGTGACAATATCGCCAAGATACTGAAAAGCACCGGGTATTCGCGGTTATTTAAAAAATAAGTAAGGTTTCCCGGCAGATTAAGATATACCCAGTAGAAAGAAAACCTGCTGTGTTCACTGCCCCAGTTTTCGTTGCTTACGGCTATCAGGTGAAAAATTGTCGGTAACATGAAAAGAAGCAGTAGCGCTGGCCCTGCCAGAATACGCACCTGTTTCAGTTCATGTCGTCCAAGCAGCCAAACGATAACTACTGCTGGGATAATAATTAGTATTGATTCGGGGCGCATCATTGAGGATAGTGCAAGCATTACTACAGCAGTGAAAAGCGTCCGTAAGAGCGGATTTCTGGCATAAAGTGCTGTGCTGAAAAGAGCCAGCACAGAAAAGGTGGCAGCTGCTGTTTCCGAGGAAGCTGTATTGGACCAGCGCAGTACAACAGGCGTTAATCCAAAAAAGGTACTGGAAAAGATTGCGGCGATCTCGGAAAAGTTTAAAAGCCAGACAAGCCCAAAGAGAGCCAGCATACCTGTTAAAAGTAACAGGCGATTTAAAAAATGAGCCCAGTATTCATCCACTCCGGTAAGATGTTCAAGCAGAGAGAGTAAAAATGGATAACCCGGTGGTTGTTTATTATATTCTGCTTTCCGAATAGTATAACCATTCTCAGCATCGCCATCATTTACCATTAATGCCCGGCCGCTTTCCAGAATTGATAGGGCTACATTCTGGTAAATAAATTCATCAAAATAAATTCGGTTAGTTCTCGGTGTCAGGAAAGTTACGATTAAGAAGATTATCAGGTAAAGCAGAGGGAGTGCGGCCATACAAGGCTTTGACAGTCTGCGAAAAGGACGCCAAATTTCTTTTAACGAGCAGATTATTCCCGCAGCCAGCAACACTGTAAGGATGTCGAGAGCCAGCACACTCAGGCGCGGCATTACTCTTCTTATCTCTTCAGGCGTAAATCGGGTCGAGCTGTAAACGAGGATCGTTATTGTAATCAGCAATACCGCTAATGAGAGCCTTTTAAGATATTTGATCGCTAAAACATAATCTTGAGCGGTCTTGTTGGACACCATTTGCCTATTTTTTTGAGACCAGAAAACTACCGATAAACATATAATTTATATCTGTTTGCATAAAAAGCTTTACCGCATCCTGCGGAGAACAAACCAGTGGCTCGCCGTGCAGATTAAGGCTGGTGTTCAGCACAGCTCCGACTTCAGTCATCTTTTTAATGTTATAGAGCAGGTTTAGAAATCTGCTGTCATCTCTTTCTGTTACAAGATGAGGCCTGCAGGTGAAGTCAACATTCATGACACCTGCCAATTTATCGCGGTATCCGGGAGTTACTTTAAAGGCTGTCGTCATAAAGAAATTGTCTGTCCCGGAAAAATTTTCAAGGGCATGTATTGCATCTTCATAAAGGAGCGATGGGCAAAATGGCTGATACCATACCCGTTTCTTCAAAATAAGATTAAGCCGATTTTTAATGTCAACTGAGTCTGGTCTGGCAAGGATACTGCGTTGGCCCAGGGCCCGCGGACCGTACTCCATGCGGCCCTGAAACCAGAAGATAATTTCTCCCGAGGCTATAAGTCCAGCTGCTTCCGAACTAAGCGCGTTATTATCCAGCTTTGTAACTTTGTTGCAATCTGTCAGTACTGTTTCAATATATTTGTCACTAAATTCAGGGCCCAGCGCGAGTGTGGGCAGTGCAATTTTTTGCAGTCCGACCTGATTGTTTGCTACAGCTAAGGCTGCGCCAAGAGCCAGCCCGCCGTCACCCATATGAGGAAAGACATAAAACTTGTTAACTTCTGGAAGGTGCTCAATTAACATGTTTGCTTTGACATTTGAAGCTACCCCACCGGCGTAAGCTACATTATTAATGCCGCTTATATTAACAGCGTTTTTTATTAGCTCGATGAGTTTCATTTCAAGTACTCTCTGCGCCATACAGGCGAACTGCTCCGAGGGATAACTCCACAATATTTTCTTCAGGGCATAATACATGCCGGGGCCACCTAAAGTACTTGTAGTTTTAAGCCCGCTAATCTGAATAAGATCCTTAAGAGGATTCTGATTATCGGGTACAGGAAATGCGTAGTTGGCTAGTGCCATAACTTTGCCCTCATCCTCAAGCTCCCGCATGTTTAAAAGATTGGTTACATGTTCGAAAAAGATACCAAGCGAAGCGTGCCCGGGGAGAGAGGAGAGTTTGGTAAGAAGCCCGTTTTCAAATTTCCAGATCGAGCCGCTTTCAGCATCTCCAATCCCGTCGACAGTAACCACCAGCGTTCGTTCGTAACCACTGGTAAATGCGGCAGACGCTGCATGTGCAAGGTGGTGGTTGACTATGTGCAGTGCATTGTTAATGCCAATTTTTTTCAGCTCGTTTCTCAGAACTTTTGTGCTCAGAAGACGAGTAAGCCAATTTCCCTTAATCTCTGTCAGGTAATACTTAAAAAGTTTTTTAGAAGCTGAAAATTTCCCCGGCGGCTTTTTACGTCTTCTTAAGAGATAATACTCTTCTTTAAGCGAGGGAAAGATTCGTGTAATTGTTTTGGCAAAATCATAGGTGGAGCAACATACTGTTAATTTCTCTTTTTCCCGCGCGCTAATAAGTCCCAACAGGTAATTTATAGATTGTGAGGGAAAGCCCGCATCAAGTTTTCTCCTTGAAAGCCTTTCTTCGTTAACTGCTCCCAAGACTTTACCGTCTTTTATAAGAGCGGCGCCCGCGTCATGCCCATCCCAGATTCCCAGAAATATGTTATTGTTTTGCGGCATTCTCAGAAAAATAAATTACGTATCAGCGACCAAAGGTAAAGATGCCAGACTCTGGAGAGAGCAATATGGGAGCTTCCATATTTTCTAGGGTGCTCATGCGCTGGCACTTCACCAAGTCTGTATCCAAGTTTTAAGGTTTTAATTATCATCTCCTGTTCAATCGTAGTTGAATTTTCTTGCAGGTTTAACTTTTTTAACACATCAGTTCGAATAGCCCTGAAGCCATTCTGGCTGTCACTCAGCCTAACCTTGAAGCGCCAGTTAATACAGGCTGTAATAAATGAGCTTCCAGCAAGCCGCATAAACTCGTCAAAGCCACCGTGCAGCTCACTTGAGCCTCCTATCAGCCTTGAGGCCGAGACGTGATCAAATTCGCCACTTTTAATAGGGGCAACAAGCGCTGGAATGTCATCCGGGTTATGCGATCCGTCACCGTCAATAAAAACAGTTATTTCATCGGTGATTTCCGGTATAGCTGTGCGAATAGCGTCGCCCTTTCCCAAACCATTGTCGAGCAGCACCCTGGCACCTGCACTTGTCGCAACCTCTCTACTGCGGTCGTCTGAATGACCATCAACTACTATTACTGATTTGGTGTGCTTAAATATCCCGTGAAGCACTTCTTCGAGTGAGCGCTCCTCGTTTTTTACCGGTACTACGACTGTGACGTTATCAAGGGCCATAAAGTTTGAACCCTTAAGCTAAGCATTTCTGGTTAAGTTGCTTATAATTACAATTAAATCGGACGGTGACAAGTAAGAGGCATGAATGTATTATCACAGCTATGTTAAGCCGTTGGTTAAAACTGGCCGGTAAAGTTATAAGGTCAAACCTTGATCGGCTGAAAAGCCCGTATAAGTTAACTTATGTTGTAACCAAAGAGTGTCACTCGCGCTGCCTTAACTGTGAGATCTGGAAGGTTAAGCCTGAAAATGAATTAACGCTTGGTGAAGTAGAATTGTTGGCTAAAAATTCTCCATTTCTCTCCTGGGTTGATTTCACCGGCGGAGAACCAACTGACAGGCAGGATTTTGTAGAGCTCGTTAATGTATTTTGCAGGAATTGCAGTGACCTGTTGTTTGTTCATTTCCCAACTAACGGACTTAAGACCCGCAGGATTGTTCAGGTAGCTGGAGAGATTGTTAAAAGATCCGGCAGACGTCTGATAATTACAGTCAGTATAGACGGTCCCCCGGAGCTAAATGACCGGCTAAGAGGGATAGCGGGCGACTTCAGGCAGGCTGTCGAAACATATCGCCGCTTAAAGACTTTAAATGGTGTAAGTGTCTATATAGGTATGACGCTCTATGCGGACAACGTCTTCAGCATAGAGGAAACAGTTAAGGCGATACAGGCTGAGATTCCGTCCTTTGGATATAGAGACTTGCATATAAACTTAGGGCATCTTTCCGATCATTATTATGGTAACCACTCTTTAAAAAAAATCCAGACTGAAGCCCTCACTTTAGCGGTGGATAATTATATTAAAAAAAGAGGAATGGTAATTACTCCGTTTGAGTTGGTTGAACGAATGTATCAGAAGCGAATCAAAACTTATCTTGAAAGTGGGCTCTGTCCGCAGAGATGCGCAGCTCTAATGGCCTCCTGTTATTTGGCTGAGGACGGTACGGTTTATCCGTGTGCGCTCTGGAATAAGCCCCTGGGAAACATTCGGGACAGCAGTTACTCACTGCTTGAACTGTTACACTCCAAAGAAGCAAACGAGTTAAGAGCAGAAATTATATGTAAAAAGTGTCCGAATTGCTGGACCCCCTGTGAGGCTTATCAGACACTAGCAGCAAACCTCTTACGCAGAGGGCAATAAGTTTTGCCTGTTGAAAAGACGGCACAATATGTAACCCTCTGAAATAACAGTATTTTAGTTTTTTTATGCAGGTAACAGCAGGTAATTGCACTGTCATAACATTAATTGATCTGTTTCGAGTAGGGTATGGTTGTCTCTCTGGTCGCACAACGAGGATAAAATTGCAGTTTGTGGCCGGATATAAAAGGAGTAACAAGTGGGTTATATCGGCAAAAAAGTACAAAATGCAGGTGGTGCAGCAATTCTTGAGTTTGTAATTGCGGTTCCCTTTACTCTCTTCATTATAGCCAACCTGGTGGATATCGGGGATACGCTTTCTTACCGCTTTTCTTTACTGCAGGCTGCTCGTGACGGGGCGCAGTTAGGTGCTAGAACGATGGGGCTTGCTGAGGGTAAGACCGTTTGTCCGGATGGCCAGGGATGCACAGGAGACAGCAGCCATATTTTCCACCTGGCAAGGGCAAGAGATATTTTAAATCTTACCAAAGCCGGTTCGAGATTGGATGATCTGGTATACACATCCGAGCGGATTATTAACGGCTCTGAAGATACTCTGAAAGTTACTATTAGCGGTAGTTATGTACCGATTATGAAATTTGCGCATTTTAAACTCCCTTTTAAAGTGGAAGTTTTTCAGCCGTATATAATGTCGCCCTCGTCCAGTATAGGCGCAAGCGGCTCGGGTATAGCCCTTACCAGCAGTGATAAATTAGCTTTAAGCCAGAATTGGCAGTCAGATAGGAAGACAACTATTGCTGCGGGTTATACTGTTGGTGGAGCAAAGATAACATCGCGATAAAAAGCAATCATTACTCTATCTGTCACAGTAGCGCAGTCGGTTATATCAAGAGCAATAAGAGCTAAACTGTATTTTTTTTAATAGCTGAGATATTGTATTTTGTGACTGCTACGCAGGTGTTATGCTAAGCTTGAATAGCTATATATCAAATTTAACGATTTGCATTTAATGTCAACCGGCAACTTATTTTTGAGGAAGAGAAGCAGTATTGAACATATAAATTGGCCAAATGCCCAGGGAGTCTCAGTTGTCGAGTTTTCAATAGTCATACTTGTTCTTATTGTGCTTATCGTATTTTTAATCGGTATCGGACGAATGCTGGCTGTTAAGGGCATAGTCGAAGCAGGTGCAACCAGCGGCATTAATTTGGCCAGTAAACTGCCGTATCTTGATACGGAGTTGCGGCCGTGCAGCAGTTTTTCACCCCCGCCTGCAGGGTGTACGGATCCTTCACCTGCAGAGATAAACAGATACAATGCTCAAGTAAACGCTATTATTAACGAGACAAAGAGGCTTCCACTAAAGACACTACTTAGAGAGGGCGGCGGACCGGCAGAAATACTTGATGTTCGTTTCTATAGGCCTGGCGATCCTGCCCACCCGGTGGCAGGCTGTAATAACCCGCCGCTTTGGAAAGGGTACGGTGATTTATTTCGAAGCTGTCCGATGGTTATTGAAGTTGATTTGAACGTGCTGCTGGGAGTCCCTTTTTTGCCGTTAAAGTATCGGATGACAGTGCGTAAAGTAGGTTATCCTGAGATAGATGTTGCTGCCAATGCGCCATCAGGCTGGAGTACTACCTCAGTATCTACAACAACTTCAACCAGCTCTACCTCCACTACCTCCACAAGTTCAGTCAGTACCTCTTCAACATCAAGCACCTCTATCAGCACATCGTCTACAACCAGTACTTCAACATCTTCTATCGCAACCACATCGACCAGTACTACGTCAACCTCAACTAGTTCGATTTCTACCACCAGTACAACTAGTACGAGTACCAGTTCAACCAGTACTACTAGTACCACTTCAACCACAACAACCAGCATACCAACGTGTGGCCCGCTTGTACCACCGTGCATTGATTATACAGCGTACCCGGAATGTGCGTGCATTGTGCCCGAGTAAGGGAGGAATTTTTATGCGTGTATTTGGTAGAGTTGACAATCAAAATGAACATGGCGCAGTTATTATTATAGTGGCTGTCTGTGCTGCAGTTTTTATCGCCATTGCAGCCCTGGTTATTGATTCATTACGAGCACTGACAACTCGGCAGAAAATGAGAATTGTGTGTGAAGCGTCCGCTATGGCGGCCATTGATGAATTTCTCAAATCTCCCGGCGATACAACTAACTGGACAGATATGCAGTCTATATTGCAGGCTGCCGAAAACAGGGCTAACAGCATTGCTGACAAACATTTACTGAAAATGATGGGACCCGATGCAGACGATCTGGGGCAGCTGGGCTTAAAAATTAATGGTTGCACTCAGTTATGGTGTGATGGCGGTGTGGGTGGAGATCTTATTCCAGGAACATGGTATGGACCTGATAGCACGGGGGATCCGTGTGGTAATGGCGGTAATTTCCCATGCTTTGTGCCACTTCAGGTCAATGGTGATTCTCTTAATGCATTTCGCTGCCAGGTGAAACTGACAACGCCACTTCGCTTTTTATTTGCCAAAATTATGGGATTTTCCGGTGTAAATCTTGATGCCAGTGCGACAGCTGCCCAGGTTCCCAGAAGGTTACTCTTTCTGGTGGATTTATCCGGTTCTGTTACTGAAATGACCCATAAGCTCAGCAACCCGGTCTGTGATGATGCCTGCCGCCAATATTTTAGGCGCAATCCCTGTGGATACTCGAACCCCGCCTGTAAGGATTATTATTTTTTCTACCAGTGTACGTCAGCAAGCGGAAGTTACTGGGGCAGACATGTGGCCGGTATAAAGACTTCTTTCTCATATCCTAAAAGCGACGTTGATTCCTTTGATTGTTCCACCGAGTGTTACAGCGGTGCATGCCCCAATCTGGCATCAGGTTATGGTCTCAGAGAAAATTTTGGTGTCTGGCTTTATCCTAAATGTAATTATTGTGGGCTTGAGGATGATAGAAGTTCTCCCCTGGATCCTCGTCCGTGGGTATCTCCGGCTCCCTGGAACTCTTCATTAGATGGGGATGCTATTAAACATTATAAAAGCGACTTCAGCCTGGTAAGGGGAATTCAGGATTGTAGCAGCGGGAGTTGTATTAGCCGTGATTTTTATATTGATACCTATCAGCCGGGAGGTCCGAATACTCCCATTCGCGGGGCCCAGCCGCTTAAAAGCGTTCTTGATGGAATTAACTTTGCGTTAAGGGAAATGAATTCACGCAAGGTCCCGGGAGACCTGGCCGGTTTGATAGGATTTTCCAATAAGGTCTGGGGTATAAGCGCTGAAAATATTGCCCGCGTTTTCCCGATGGCAGCAGACCTTACGACGTTAATTGATATTACTAATACAGCTAAATCTAAAGAAGATCTTGATCTGCCAGATCTAAATCATTATATAAGGAGAACGCTTTTCCCGATTGATACAGATCGGGGTACTAATTTACCAGAGGCGCTAAACCGTGCTCTTCAGGAACTTGGAACGCAGCCCGGTGCTGAAACAGCGAGAAATAGCGTAGTTCTGTTTAGCGATGGTGTGACTAATTGTTCCGACACTACCCATTGCAGCAACACATATAATAGCTGGCTTCAGTCGGTTTCAAATTTACCGCCAATTATTCAGAACTATGTAGATTCGGGAATAGCAATTCACGTATTTCTATTTGGGGAGACAAATGGCTTACATACTCTTGATGTGTCACAGGGCCCCGGTTTTACAGATTGTATTGACGATCCCACGGCCCGTTACTTTGGGATCCCCTTTGTAGATCCACTCTGCGGAGGATCGGTCTGCGATGCCGGAGATTTCAGCAGAGCCATCGTGTTTGGTAATGGCAAGTTTTATCGTATTACCGGCGAGATGTATGACATAGCCTTAAAAACTGGTGGGTTGTTTGTACCTATCCGTCCACCGCTGGTGGGGCCCAGGCCACCCTGCAGCGCAACTCCGGTGAGGCAGTTTTTTGATCCTCTGGGACGTAGTGTCGATCAGCAGATAAAAGATGCTATGGACAAAATAATGGGCGGGGTGCCGGTCAAACTGGTTGACTGATCTCTGTCAAAATACTGACAGGCGGGGACAGGATATCAACGCTCGCGCAGCTATAACTACCTGAAATAACAAGGCTAAAATTTCTTAAAGAGTGTGCACGGCTCTTGCATTGCAGAGCTTTGAGGCGGTTTGTCTTTTAATAAAAGGGAACATACTTATGAGTTCAATAGTGGACAAGCTTTTTGACAAGACCATACCGGGACTTGGAAAAGCACTCGACCTGCAGTTACGTCGCAGCGAAGCAATAATAAGTAATATTGCCAATACAGAAACTCCCGGATATCGGGCCGTTGATCTTAATTTTGGAAGTGAGTTGAAACGTGCCTTTGATCGGCAGGAATCGGTGCTAAAAAAGACAAATCCGAGACATATGGATTTAAGCACTGAGTCCTCTGCTCATCTTATGCCGGACCTAACGGGCGCTACCAAGCCGGATGGTAATAATGTCGATCTTGATATCCAACTCGGAAAATTGAATCAGACTGCCGGCAAGTATTCTATTGCTGCCAGACTGGTTCAGAAAAAACTGAGGATAATGAGAACAGCTATTAGATTTGCAATGAGGTAAGCCATGTTTGATACAATGGAAGTGCTTGCAAGTGGGCTGAGCGTAGCAAGGTTGCGCGTAAATACAATTGCGTCAAATTTTGCCAATGCTCAGACTACCAGAACCGAAGATGGTGGGCCATATAAGCGCCGCGATGTAGTACAGATTGCAAGGCCTGTTAAAAGTCATTTTGCCAGTGTGCTTGACAGAATGACTCTGGCCAAACCAACTGTGGCTGCTGTGGTTGAGGATCAGAGTCCGCCGCGACTCGTCTATGATCCCGGCCATCCTGATGCCAACAAAGACGGATATGTAGCCTATCCTAATATCAACACAGTTCAGAGCATGACGGATCTGATGTCGGCCACCAGATTATATCAGGCTAATCTGTCAGCCATGAATGCTGTAAAGCGTATGATGCGTGATGCTACCCAGATTGCCATGAGGTTCTAGGAGTTATTATAGGAGAGCGGTGCTATGAGTGTAGGACATATAAATAAGATAATCACGCCGCCGGTAAAAATTGACCCAATAAATCAGCCGGTTCAGGGAGACCAAAAGACAGCTGAAAAGGGTGAAGTTAATTTTGGCCAGGTGCTGGCTGATGCAGTAAAGCAGATAGATAGTTTGCAAAAGGAAGCAGACGATAAGATTACCGGACTGGTGCTGGGTGAGGGAGTAAGCACTCATACTGCGATGATGGCTTTAGAGAAGGCTGATATAGCTTTTCAGCTTATGAATCAGGTTCGGAGTAAAATTGTGCGTGCTTACGAAGAAATTATGCGCACTCAGGTTTGATATGGTTTTTAATAGAGGAGGAGTAAGTGGCCAAATCACTGGATCCCAGTGCGATCCTTGCGGAGCTTGCTGAGGGATATATAAAACTTCCGCTGGTACAAAAAATTGTTTTCCCGTTACTGATCATTGGCTCAGTAGTAGGCATAATATACGTAGCTAATTGGGCTAATCGGCCGGATTACGCAGTACTTTACTCTAACCTTGAGCCCGCTGATGCAGCAGCAGTTGTTGAAGCGCTTAAAAATCAGAAAATTAAATATGAAGTCAGAGGGGATGGCAGTACGATAGCGATTTCACCTCCCTCTATGGTGCATGAGTTGCGGCTGTCACTGGCAAGTGAAGGCATTCCGAAAGGCGGTGTGGTAGGGCTTGAAATTTTTGATGCCACTGAATTTGGAACGACCAGCTTTCAGGAAAAAATTAAATTCATAAGGGCAATTCAGGGCGAACTGGAGCGTACGATCTCAAGCCTTGAGGCTGTGCAAACGGCACGGGTGCACATTACGCAACCTGAAAAATCGGTCTTTGCCAAACGTGCATCTGAGGCCACGGCATCTGTTATGCTCAGACTCAGGCCCGGTGCTAAGCTAGAGAAGAAACAAATAAAAGGTATCGCAAATTTGGTTGCCGGCAGTGTGGAAGGTCTTGAGCCCTCAAATGTTACCATTATTGATGTTTATGGCAACTTGTTAACTTCTGTTGAAGAAGAAGAGGAGGAACTCGGTGCGGATGCTACCAGGTTGCAGTATCAACAACAGGTCGAACGCAGCTATGTTAAACGCATCGAACAAATGCTTCAGAAAGTGCTTGGGCCGGGGAAAGTCATAGCGCGCGTAACTGCTGAACTGGATTTTTCCTCAAACGAGAGAGAAGAAGAAAGCTTTGATCCCGGAGGACAGGTAATCCGTTCAGAAAGGTCTGTCGAAGAAGGAACGGGGGCATCACAACGTGGAGGAGTGCCAGGAGTTGTATCTAATCTCGGAAATGATGCCAACCTGTTAGCCCCTCCTGGCTCGAATCCGGAGACTTCCAGCAGGCGCGAAAGCGTAAGAAATTATGAAGTCTCAAGAGCAGTCACCAGAATTTCTCATCCCCGCGGCACATTAAAGCGCCTTTCTGTAGCTGTGCTGGTTGATGGTAAGTACGTGCTGCCCGAGGGCGCGCCTGAGGGTGCTGAAAAGGAATTTAGGCCGCTTGAGCCGGAAGTAATGGACCGCATCGAAACACTTGTCAAGAATGCTGTTGGTTTTGACGCTACTCGTGGTGATACTCTCTCAGTTGAAAATATTCCGTTTTATCTGCCGGATGAAGACTTTGCAGATGTAATGGACAGCAAGGCCACGCAAGATCTTATATTTAATACAATTTTCAGGGTGGGCCCGATTCTCTTTCTGGTGCTGTTTTTCTTTGTAATTGTTAAGCCGCTGGTTAAGTTCCTGATTACTCCGACAGAGGCTGAAATTGATTTAACCAGGCTGCTCCCAACCGGCATTGAAGAACTTGAAGCAGAACTTGAGGCTGAGAAATCTAAAGCAGGGGTACCGGAATTTGAACCGGCCATTGATCTCGATCAGCTTGAAGAACTGATAGCTGAAAACTCACGTGTGGTTAAGGAGAATCCGCAACAGGCAGCTCTGCTTATTCGCTACTGGTTAAACGACGGAAGGCTCTAAGTAAGCAATGGAGAATCAAGACAGCAACACAGACAACCAGGCATCATCTATATTAAGTCAGGCAACCTATAAGGAGACACCTTATGAGGATGCTACCTGGGAAGTAATCGGCGAGCGCATTGATAACGAGACATTTGTTCCGCTTGAGCTGGAAATAATCCGCACATCTGACTTTGAAATTGATCCGATGTTTGCTGATTATGGAGGAAGACTCGATCCCGACCAGACCAAGCGTTGGCATCTGCCGGAACATCTAGCACATAAAACAGAGGAAGAGCGGGCTAAAGAGCAGGAAGAAAAAGAAAAAATTTCCCTTGAGGAAGAAGAACTTGAAAAAATTAAGCAGGAAGCATACGAAGCCGGCCATGCGGCTGCTATAGCAGAGCTGGAGGAACAGGCTAAAAGTGACAGGGAGGCACAGGCCGAAAGAATCGCAACTTTTTTACAGGATTTAAAGACGCAGATAGAAGAGGGACGTAAAGAAGTTGAAAAGCTGGCGCTTGAATTTTCATTAAATGTAGCAAAGAAGATTATTGATACTGCCGTTGAGATTAATCCTGAGTATATAGTCCAAATCATTCGTGAAGCTATTTCCCAGGCCGGCAGTGCTGCCATTAAGAGAATACTGGTTAGCCCGGAGGATCTAGAGTTTATTGAGCTTGTTGGTCTGAAAGAGCGTCTGCCGGAATACGAGGGCGACTGGAATTTTGAGGCTGATAGTTCAATTCATTCCGGATGTGTTGTTGAAACTACAGCAGGACAGATTGATTATCAGCTTGATCAGGCCTGGGAGAGAATCAAAGAAGAGGTGGTCAAAATAGCGAAATGAGCACTATCTTTGAAAATGCCAACGCTGCTCTGAAGCTCTCAAGTAATTTTGAGTTACGCGGGAATGTGCGTGATGTAACAGGCATGGTCATTGAAGGCAGTGGGCCATTTGTGCCGGTAGGTTCGCATGTGACTATTCGTTCGGGGCTTCGTAATATTCCAGCCCAGGTTGTGGGATTCAGGCAGGACAGAATCTTATTGATGCCTTTTACTGACTTGGAAGGCATTTCCCCCGGTGCTTCAATTATTGCGCGTGGCACGCGCTCAGATGTATTGGTATCAGAAAAAATGCTGGGGCGTGTTTTAAATGGGCTGGGCCAGCCTATTGATCATAAGCCACTGGCAAAAACAGGCGAATTAGCACCGTTATACCGAGATCCCCCCAATCCGGTAACCCGCAAACGAATAGACCAATATTTTGATTTGGGTGTGCGATCGATAAACTCACTACTGACGGTTGGAGCTGGACAGCGCATAGGTATCATGGCCGGTTCAGGCGTAGGTAAGTCAACACTCCTCGGTATGATTGCGCGCCATTCGAGCAGTGATGTAAATGTAATTGGACTGGTTGGTGAACGTGGACGCGAGGTGCGTGAGTTTATTGAGCGTGATCTTGGAGACGAAGGACTTAAACGATCTGTACTGGTGGTAGCAACAGGAAATGAATCCCCACTGCTTAGAATCAGAGCTGCAATGCTTGCAACTACAATTGCAGAGTTTTTTAGGGATCGAGGCAAAAAGGTTGTTCTGATGCTTGATTCGGTCACGCGTCTTGCAATGGCGCAGCGTGAGATAGGACTTGCTATTGGTGAACCTCCCAGCACCCGAGGTTATACCCCATCTGTTTTTTCGTTGCTTCCGCGTCTGCTTGAGCGTGCAGGAACATCGGATGGTGAAGGCTCTATTACCGGTATCTATACGATTCTGGTAGAGGGCGATGATATGAACGAACCTATAGCTGATGCTACTCGTGGGATTCTTGATGGGCATATTGAACTTAGTCGTCGCCTGGCAGGTCGCGGACATTATCCTGCCGTTGAAGTGCTCGGCAGTGTTTCACGTGTAATGCCTGACATTGTTCCGCCAGAGATTTTAGATTTGGCCGCACAGGCCAGGGATGTCCTTGCCACCTATCGGGAAGCCGAAGATTTAATTACTATTGGCGCTTATAAGCCAGGACAAAATGCTAGAGTTGATAAGGCAGTAGCGTTAATAGATAAGCTTAATGATTTTCTGCGCCAGAAAGCTACAGAAAGGGTTTCGATTGAGGAGAGCTGGCAGCAGCTAAAAGAAATTTTTGAGAGTGTTGATGAAGCAGGCGGGGGTGATGCTGAATGAAGCGTTTTAAGTTCAGATTGGAGCGGATTTTACAGTACCGCACTGCTTTAAAAAACGAAAAGCTTCGTGAACTGGCAATGAAAAATCACGCCTTGAATGAAAATATAGCCATTTTAGAAGAGCTGCAGGCTGCAGAGCTGTTGAACCGTTTTGAAGCAGGTAAGACCAGTGATGCTTCAGACGTGTTACTTATGGGTATGTATGCAGGGCGCTTAATAGAACAGATTGACCAGCAACGCGAAAAAATAAAAGAGTGCCAAAAAGAGCGGGATGCGGCGCTGGAGGAATATGTTGAGGCCGCCAAAGATGCCGAGTCGCTTGAAAAACTCAAGCAGAGAAAGAAGCGCGAATATCAGGAGTATGTCGACAAAGAGGAATTGAAGTTTTTAGATGAGCTCGCTACCCAGCGGGGCAACACTTTTCAACACAGGGAGATGCAATGAGTACAGCAAAGAAGAAAAAAAATAACATGACTCGCGAGGAGGCCAGGGCGTTATACGATCAGTTAAAGGCCGGGATGAACAGAATGGTAAAGGAGCGGGGTGGTGAGCTGCCTCCGGATGCATTGGCTGCAGCAGCAGCAATAAAACGACAGGCTGGTGGAGGTAAGATAGACCCGCGCATTTTGGCGGCAGCGTACAAAGCACGCAACGGTTCGACGTCTATTACTACCTTGAATCGTGGACATGTGGCCGCAATAAGTTTTGTATTGCTGTTTACCTGTCTTAAGCTTTCGCTCAGTGCTATAGAAGGCGTTGAGCTTATGACAGTACCAAAAGCCTCGGCTACACTCTCTGCGCAGGCCAAAATTCCGGTAGCGCCGATGCAGAAATTCACTCCCGAGGAAGTTAAAATTTTAAAAGCACTTGATCAGAGGAGGGCTGAGCTGGAAAAACGAGCCCGCGGACTGGATAAGAAAGCAGGGGACCTGGAGCTTCGTGAGCGTGAGTATGCAGCAAAGCTTACAGAGCTGCGTGAACTTACGCAAAAATTAAAACTGGACAGGGAAAAGAATGCCAGAAAGCGTGATGCTCAGATTGATCAGCTGGCCAATGTATACAGTTCAATGAATCCCAAGGAGGCAGCAGCCCTGATTGAACAACTTGATATCACTATTGCAATTGGTCTTCTCAAGCGTATGCCTGAAAAACGGATTGGCCAGATTCTGGCACTTATGAGTCCGGAGAGAGCGCTTAATATTACCCGACTGTTAAGCGGGACAAAGCAGTAAACTTTATAGATTTCTGTTGGTCGATCGTTGTTGTTATCGGGACTGTTAGATTACATGTGTAGATCGAAAGTTCGAGCCCCAAAGCGGGCACGAATCTTTTGTAAGGCCGAAAGGCTATGAGAGCTTTCAGAAAGATTCGTTCGCCATATCCGCAACATAGCTAACAGGCCCATGTTCACAGCTGCGCCCTGAGTTAAGGCGGGCGGATGTTCATGTCATGTAAATAAGTCTGGAAAAAGAGAGACCTTATCGGTCAATATGCGAAAGAAGGGGGCCCTCATTAGCCTCCATTCCGGCAAAAGCTACCATCCCGGGAGTATAATTCCTTCCTCTGAATCACCACTGCTTCAGATAATATACTAAAAATACAGCATTTAGATTATTGCTTCTTTTGGCAAAGCTTTTGCTCATAAAAAAGGCAGGTTAAATAAGAGAGATTTAAGTAAGCCGCAATAATGATAGTTAGAGAAAGTCATAATATCCAAAAAACATCTAATATTCAGGATGTTAAGAGTTCTACTCAGGCCTCTCTGGCGGCCCGCCGAAAGGACGTACTCTTAAGTATGTTTTCGGATATTCTGGACAAAATTGCCGATCAGCTGGCTTCACAGCCGGAATATGCTACCCATATTAAGTCCCCTGAAAAGAAAGATGTTTCAGGAGGTAAAACATCGGTTCAAGCCGCGTCCGATTCAAGCACGAAAACAGAACAGCTAAAAAAACCGGCTCACTCAGAGGCAGCGGACAAAGAATCAGGTGGAGAGAGAATTGCGAGTGAGAGTGATAATACCGAAGAATCCACAGAAGAAGTATCTGATGAAAAATCTGTTGAACGGGAGGCACAAGAGGATTCTGAAGTTACAGAAGAAGCCAGCCGGAAGGCGACAGAACAGGTTGATTTAAAACCAGAACAAAAAGAAGAGGCTGCAGTTGAGGTCGCCACCGAACAGGTAGCGCTTCAGGACTCTCAACAGCCCGACAGTATCTTACAAGCGCAAGTAGGGAGTGTGCCAGAACTCGGTGAGCAGCAGGCAAAAGCTGCTACCGCCAGGGCAGAGCAACATGAACTGACGCCAGATATAAACGAAGATGCTGATGACCCGAAACAACCTACTGTCCCTGTAAAACAGGTTCAAACGTTTATTGAGAACTCTGAAGTAAAAACACAAGCTGCTGAGGAGCTAGCAGTACAGGTTTCTAAAGATATTGTCAGCGTTGATAAAGTTAAACTTAGACTGGAAGAGCTTCTCAAGAATGCCGGATTGAAACCCGAAATTGTTAAGGAGCTTGCAGAAAAGCTGACCAAAGAAGATCCCAGCTTGGCTGATGAAATGTTTAAGTTTCTCCAGGAAAAACTCGGAATCGGAAGCTCTGCAACTGGTTTGGAAAAACCTCCGGCGGAAAAACCTGATGGCGGGCCACTTATTCAGAAACAGGAATTGCCTGATGAAATCACCAGGCTCTTAGAAAACTTTGAAGAAAAGATTAAAAATGAACCAGCTGTTCTGGAAAAAGTATTCTTAACGCAGGTTGCAAAAGAAGTTGACAATAAAAAAACAGACAGCGATAAAAATTTTATTGAACAAATATTCACTCAGATTGCAAATGACTATCCGGCCTTTGAAGATCTGACAAAGCAGCTCGAGAATTTCAGTAAAAACACGCCAATTGCAGCACCACTTATATTGCAGAAAATGGTAGAGCTGCTTGTAACTAATATTCAAAAGGAGGTGGAGGTTGACGCACCACTTGCCGCAGTCAGAAGCAATTTTCAGAACATGCATGGCGGGTTTGAGAGGCAGAGTTATAATACTGAAAACAGCAATGCAAGCACACAGGCGCGAGCAAAATTAAGCTCTACTCAGCGGGTAAAAACGTTTGAGCGGGTTGAACAGGTTCTAAAAGAGGCTGCCAAGGCACGCAATGGTAAAACTATTTCAGTACGGCTGGATCCTCCGAGTTTAGGGCGTGTTAAAGTAGATGTAAGTCTTCGTGATGGGGCGCTGCATGCCCGCTTGGTTGCCGAATCCCCACAGGTTAATCAGCTCCTGCGTGAACGGGCCCATGAGCTGCATGCAGTCTTAAGGCGTATTGGCCTCAATGTTGATGAGGTCTCGGTGTCGGTTAATTCCGGAAACTCAGAATCAAAGGGGAAGGAGTTGTTTTTTGGCGATACTGAACGGGAGTTCAATAGGCAGTTTAGCGGTAAAGCAGGAACAAATGTGGCTCATGCTGTAAGCAATAAACCTGTTGGAAGTTTTGTAAAGAAAGAGCTTGATCACTGGGTGGCATAATAGAGGGTGAATTATGGCAGATAATACAACTATTAATGCACTGCAGAGTTTAAACGGGACTGCCGGCACGCAGAGCCAGCAGAAAACAAAGAAGAAAAACAGAAATGAGATCGGACAGCAGGAGTTTCTGCAGCTGCTGGTAACACAGCTTAAGCAACAGGATCCGCTTGATCCGATGAAAAACGAGGAGTTTGCTGTGAATCTGGCGCAGTTCAGCCAGCTTGAGCAGCTTATCGCAATTAACGATAAGATCGGGCAGCAATCTGGCTCTGAGCCAGGCTCGCTGGCCGCATATCTTGGCCATGAAGTGTCGCTGAACTCAGATCGTGTGGAAGTCAGTGGTGGTGATGGTGGCAGGGTAAGATTTGAGCTGGTAACGGATGCCAGCGCAGTAAAAGCTGACCTGATAGATCCATTAACAGGGAGTGTTGTGGAAACAGTTGAATTAGGCCAGCTACAGGCAGGGAAGCACTCTATTCCCCTTAAGGACCTTAACAGTCGTGACGGGGAATACCAGGTAAAGATTACTGCCCTGGGGTCAAACGGGAATGTTTCGGAGCCTGATGTGCAGGTGTCCGGAGTTGTTAGTGGATTCGTTCCCGGTCCGGAGCCGACACTTTTAGTTGGTAACCGTGAAGTAACTCCGGGTGAAATTGAGGCTGTATATATGTCAGAGGAGTAAATTTAACCGGACATTTATAGTCTCATCGGTTTTTTAGTGTTAACTGAATATCATAGGGAGAGTGAAGAGTGCCTAGTATAGTAAACGGTTTATTCTCGGGTAGATCAGGTATTTCCAGTCACGGTTCAGCTATTGCAGTTATCGGTGACAACATAGCCAACTCCAGTACGATAGGATTTAAGGCTGCCAGAGCGGAATTTGAAGATCTGATTGCCGGTGGTCAGACGTCCGGTAAGGTTATTGGTAGCGGTTCTGCTATCAGTGCGGTCAGTACAATTTTTGAGCAGGGATCCTTTGAGTTCACCGGAAGAGATCTCGACCTTGCAATTGACGGGAACGGATTTTTTGTTGTTGAAGATAGCAGTGGACAAAGGTTTTATACCCGTGCAGGTAATTTCAGAATCAATTCTGCCGGGATAATTGTTAATCAGAACGATCAAAAAGTACTAGGATTCCCATCTGGCGGCAGTGGAGCCCTGCAGGAGCTGAGTATCAACACGGTATCACAGGACTCTGTTGCAACTACCAGTGTTACGATTAGCGGTAACCTTGATGCCAGTGCTACACCAATTGATATTACAAACGATTTGGATACACCATTTCCGGTATCAGCAGATGGTGTCGATGGAACGGCCGGTTCTACTAATAACAGTGTTACATACTCAGACTTGAATAACCTCGCGGAGTTTTCAACAGTAGTTGAAGTGTTTGATACCCTGGGAGAGTCTCACACGGTAACTTTCTTTTTCTACCGCGATGACAGCGCAACCGGACAGTGGGTTGCCCGTGGTTACGTGAACAGCGAAGAAGTTGATACTGATGGGCCACCTCCGGCAAACACAGGCGTTCCACGACAGATCGGTACGGTGACGCTTAATTTTGATTCCAGCGGGCAATTAACTACAGCAACGCCATCATTTAACGATAATATTCAGTGGAATAACGGAGCCAGTACCGCAGCATCTGCGGCGATAACGTTCAGCTTTAGTGGATTTACGCAGTATGCTTCGGGTTCAAATATTGATTCGATTACGCAGGACGGGCAGGGTATTGGAGCTGTAACAAGCGTAAGTATTGAATCTAATGGTGACATTTTTGCTCTGCTCAGTAACGGGCAGTCAGCAATCATAGGAAATGTCGGCCTGGTAAACTTCTCAAATCCTGAGGGGCTAACCAGAGTGGGGCAGAACCTGCTGCAGCAGTCGGCAGCATCAGGTGAGCCGATTGTAGGACGGGCTGAAACAGGAACGTTTGGATCGATCTCATCCGGCTCAATTGAACTGTCAACAGTTGATATTGCAAATGAATTTGTAAAGATTATTACTCTGCAGAGGGGCTTTCAAGCCAACTCAAGAATTATTACTACTATTAATCAGCTGCTTAACGAAATTATTCAGCTGGCTTAGTAAAGCGATACCCGGCGTAAGCCGGGTATAGTTTAAAGATATTACGGATTATCAGAAAGCTGTTAAGCAGGCAGCCGGATGCTGAGTTCGGGTTCTGTGTCTGTTAACTGGTTAATGTTTTTCTGCTTTCAGAATGGATCTGCAGCCGGCATTCAGCTTTCAGCTAATCGGCCCCTGCTGCTAAATAAGCAGCAGTCCATCTGCAGCGAATAGATCTATACCGCAGGAAATAAATTCAATTCCTTTTGGCCCATAATCTGATTCGCCGTCGGGTAGGTCTCTGTTTGGCTGCCAAGTTTCTGAGTTCTCGTTCTGGTTCGGCTCACTTATTACTGTTTTTGAGATTTCGGAGTCGACCTGCAGCCGGCTGCCCGCTTTCGGCTGATTAGCTGCTGCTTCATAAACATCCTTAGTAACATCATCCATTCTCTGGACAAAGTATCAAAAAACATTAATGATAATATCTGCTATGAATCCAAATGAAAAAAAATTGTTAGAGGGAGTGCTTAGCGCTGATAAACGATCGATTGCACGGGCAATAACCAGAATTGAAAATAATCTGCCTTTAAGTAGAGAGTTCCACTCACAGCTTTTTAAAGCTTCCGGCCGGGCCCACATAGTTGGCATTACCGGTTCGCCGGGCGCAGGTAAATCAACTCTGGTGGATCAATTAGCCCTGACTGTGACGGCTTCAGAAAAAAGTGTGGCGATACTGGCAGTGGACCCTAGCAGTCCGTTTTCGGGCGGGGCTGTTCTCGGTGACCGCGTTCGAATGTCGCGATGCTCGGAGAGTAACTCTGTTTACATCCGCAGTATGGCTACGCGAGGATCCCTGGGGGGCCTTTCAAGGGCAACATATGATGCTATTCAAGTTCTTGATGCAGCTGGTTTTGATCTAATCCTGGTTGAAACTGTTGGAGTAGGGCAGGCCGAGGTGGACATTGTCAGTACTGCTGATACCTGTGTTGTGGTTCTGGTCCCAGGTATGGGAGACAGTGTTCAGGCCATAAAAGCAGGGATATTGGAAATAGCAGATGTTTATGTAGTAAATAAAGCGGATCATAGCGGAGCTGATTTGCTGCTTAAAGATCTAAAGTTACTGCTAAGTCTCTCAGATCTTCCGGATACGGGATGGAAAGCGGAGATTATTAAAACTGTGGCGACAACAGGTGAGGGCATAAATAAACTTGTTGATGCATTAGCCAGACACCGGCAGTGGCTTAAAGCTTCGCCTGCAGGTGCTGAGAAAAGGCGTAATATACTGAAAGAACGAATAATCAGCCTTGCTCGTGATAATCTCTACCAAAATTTTATCGCCAGCCGTCAGAGCGAGCTAGATAAGCTGTTAGATGAGTGCCTGGGTGGTAAATCAGACCCCCATAAAATAGTGCAACAGCTGCTGCAATCGTAAAGCTAATAGACTGAAATCACAAAATTTATACGCTTTACATATGCTTTAGAGCAGGAAAAATTGCGCCGATAATTAATTAATGGTGGCTGTGTGGCGTCCAGTGTTGTCGCGCACTGTTATTGCGCCCTGGTGCATACAGGCATCGTTAATTATCTAATTTATTCTTAGAGATAAATTAATGGGCCCTGTAATTTTATCTTGTCTCTCATTAGTTGTGGCGCTAACAGCGTGCCTAAGGGCTTTTTATGATCATTTTTACTATAAAAAACGGCTGGGAGCTTTCCATTGCAGTTTAAAAAAGCTGAGGCGGGCACTTAAAGATCGTGGCGATCTGGCTAATGAGATAGCTCATGAGATTAAGAATCCTATCACAGCTATCTTATGTTCAGCTGAAACGCTAGATCTTTTAATTGGTGAGGAGATAGATCCGATGCACCGGCAGTCGCTGCGCTTTATAAAGGAATACGGAGATAATCTGCTCAGGCTGGTAAGTGATTTTCTTGATCTCAGCAGAGCAGAGAGTGGTAATATCTCGGCATCTCCGGAGATGGTTGTTGTGAAAGATGTAGTCGAATCTGTAGCCGGATTATTACGTTCAAATGCTATGCGTAAGCAGATAAACCTGCGTGTGCTTATAACAGATTGGGAGCTTAAGGCTTATGTAGATCCGAGACATATTAAGCAGGTTGTCTTTAACCTTGTTCATAATGCCATTAAATTTACACCTGTTGGCGGTGAGGTGCAGGTTGAGGTCAAAAGCTGCTTTCCGGCCGGGGAAGTGAATATAAGCGTAAAAGATAATGGTCCCGGGATACCTGAAGAAAAAGCCGAGAAGATTTTTAATCCTTATATTTCTGATGGCACATCTGATGCGGGCGCAGGTATTGGGCTTGCACTGTGTAAACATCTGGTAGAACTGGCTGGTGGGCGTATCAAGCTCGAGAGTAAAGAGGGATTAGGCAGCTCTTTTGAGGTTTTTATTCCAGCAGTTCGTGATCTGCGGGGAGTGGCAATTGATGATTCCCAGGAGATTGATGTTACAAGTCAGCGCCCACTTGAAGGACAGCGTTTTTTAATAGTTGATGAAAATGTAGGCGCCAGGGAGGCAGTGGCCCGACTTTTGGAAGCATGGGGTGCTATGGTTGACCGGGTATCACTGGCAGCCGAAGCCGTTGCTGCTGTTGGCCGAAAAAAATACACCACTATTTTAATTGATGATTCAGTAGATGGGTTGCACTGTTTCGAGTTGGCACGATTAATCAGGGAAGACTGCCGCGATCAGGATCTTAAAATAATAGTGGCAGCCAGATCACAGCATGATCGAGCGGAAATAAAGAAAGCCGGTATAAATCGCTGTATTAGTAAGCCCTTTAACGGCAAAGCGCTGTTCAGTTCAGTTGCCTGGTCAGGTACGTATGAGCTGCCTAATTAACAGACCTCTGTCTCTATACAATTTACTTAAGTAATCCATCTGTTGAAAATCAGATTGCAAAACAGCTGCTCTCCCTCGGTCGAGAGAGTAAAGATCGATAATAAAGATAACTATTATTACATATGTCACTCCTGCCAGAATTAAGAGAAGCAGTATTAGCCCGACAGGCCTGCTGAAGTACCTATACAC
>RFHI01000217.1 GCA_003696425.1 Candidatus Dadabacteria bacterium
CTATACTATCGAACCACCTGCTACTTATTTCGGAACATAGTTGCTTTTAGGTTGCTACCCCGCAAACTGGCTTTCTGAACACCTACCTCTCTGTGGTTATATTTTTGCGAATTTACCCCCGCTAATTAATAATCAAGCAAACCTGAGGTTGACGTATACGCAATAGGTCCTGTGACTCAGGCTTTCATTGCGCACTGAATAACCTCTGCAAGTTTGGCAATATCATAAGGCTTCTCGACAAAACCGTGCAGACCTTCATTAAGTAACTCCTGAACCCGATTGTTGTTAACATAACCGGTAGACAGCACAGTTTTCAGCTTTGGTCTGATTCTTTTACATTTTCTGACACATTCCCGAATATCCATTCCGGGCATGACCATATCAAGCAGCATTAAATCTATTGCTGCTCCATTTTCACTAATAAGCTTAAGTGCCTCGTTTGCAGAGCTTGCGGTCTGAACTCTGTATCCGAGACGTCGCAACATACTTCCTGTAACTTCACGAATTACCTGATGATCGTCGACAAGCAGTATATTCCCTCGGGCTGGTACAGGAGTTTTCCTTGATACTTTTTCCCGTTTTACTGTAATCCCGGCCGAGTTTTCAGCAAGCGGGAGTAAAATTCTGAAGATAGTACCGCGGCCAACATGACTTTCTACATCGATGGAGCCGCCATGATTTTTTATAATTCCATAGACCATGGCGAGACCCATGCCAGTACCTTTGTCCGGGCCTTTTGTTGTAAAAAAGGGTTCAAAAATCCTGGAAATATTCTCTTCTGGGATGCCGCAGCCGCTGTCAACTACGGACACCTCTATATACTCTCCTGCCAGAATTTTTCTGTCATCGGTATGGTTTTGATCTAGATAGACATTTTTAGTTGCAATTGTAAGTATTCCACCAATATTCTTGCCATCTGCCGCCAGCATGGCGTCACGTGCATTAATTGCAAGATTGAGAAACACCTGCTGAAGCTGGGTGGGATCGCCCATGATGTTATACCTGTCTGCCATAAAGCGAGTCTTGATGGTTATGTTTTCCTCAATTGTACGCCGCAAAAGGCTCAGAGCCTCCTGGATGCTGGCATGGACATCAATAAAGGTATTTTTATGTTTGCCTCGTCTGGCAAATCCCAAAAGTTTCTGAGTAAGTGCCCCGGCTTTTTCAGCAGCTGTCTCGATTGAATCCACTACACTGCTTAAGCGCTTTGGAAGCTCGGAGTCGGTTTTTAGCAGACTGGTATAGCCCATTATACCGGTAAGCAGGTTGTTAAAATCATGAGCAATACCACCTGCAAGCTGTCCAACAGCCTCCAGTTTCTGAGCATGCAAAAGCTGCTGCTGCAAAGATTTAAGTTCAGTGATGTCATTACATATGCCAAGTACCTGGGTAGAGCCATCTATCGGGTTTTTAATCGGTTTTTTAACAGTTTGCAGCCAGTGAAGTTTACCCTGAGAGTCAGTAATACTTTCCTCGTAGATTTGTATTTCCAGACCATTTTCTATCACCCTGCGATCGTCAGCTAGTAACCGGGCCACTTCGGTAGAGTTCGCGTTAAAGTCGGCATCGCGTTTTCCAATTAATTCAAGCGGACTTACACCATATATTTTGGCTAGGGATCTGTTGGCTAAAACAAAACGCCCTTCTCTGTCTTTAACAAAGATAAAATTCGGATTAGCATTTATAATTTCATCAAGCAGTTTTTTACTTAGTCTTTCGTGTTCTTCGTAAACTTTTCGTTCGGTTATATCACGAACAACACAAATCAAACCGCCATCATTTAAGGCAGTAAGAGAAACTTCCTGCGGGAAAATAGAGCCGTCTTTTCTTTTTCCTTGAGATTCTACCCGAACTGAACCGAATTTTCTAAAGCGCGGCATATGGACTGTTTTCCACTCGTTAAGCGTCTCCTGATCATAGAGTACATGCCACGTTTTACCGATTAGCTCTTCTCCGGAGCTGTAGCCGTAAATTTTGGCGTGAGCATCGTTTATGAAAATAAATTTTTCACTGCTGTCAAGGATCGCTATTCCATCCATGCTGGTCTGCAGGGCCAGGGATCTGCGCCGAAGTTCGTGTGTTATTTTCTCGCTTTCTGACAGTAGTTTGCGCAGTGAGCGCGCATAACCAAATAACATTGCAGTCAACACAAGGGAAATTACAACAAAGGCAAAGATTATTGTGTTAACCCATATAAGAGTGCTCTCAGACTGCCAGTGGATTATCATAAGGCCGATCGCGGTGGCCAGGATCGGTATAACGGTACAAACTAAAGCTCTCTTTTTAGCTGGTTCTGCCATACTTGAAGTAGCAGTTACGCTGCTGTTCTTAATGCTGATGTTTCAGGCATTTAAAAACAGCAGCTATCTTATAAATGGTAGCATCTTACCACAGTCTAATCTATCTGTTAACAAAAACAGCACATTGAAGCTGCATCTAGAATGAGTATTTTTTCAGTTGCTGATTTAGCAGCTACCTTTTAACTGCATCTACACTTATGACAGGTTCTTCTCCTATTACTTCAGCGCTGTGAACGCTGCCGGCCGGGACACGAATCATATCCCCGGGGCCCAGGTCGTACGTATTTCCCCCCATTTTTATGCGGAATTTGCCACTAATTACACCGTCAATCTTTTCCTTGCGATGAGTATGGTCCGGAAAATAGGTTCCGGGAGGATAAGTATAACACGCAGTAGTGTAGCCACGTTTTTCAAGCAGCTGCCGCATGTTTTTTTCAGATAGTTGCCCGTATGAAGAGTCCCACTTTTCTAGAGTCATTGTTTCTTGTTTCTCTTTTTTTTCGCTCCAGCGTTTTTATCTTTATCTTTTAAGTCTGATTCATCAATCAGTTTAACGCGCACCGCGCCTTCCGCTTCGCTTCTGTCTTCATTTAAAAAGATTCTAATTGTGTCTGCAGTGAGCACACTGCCATTTTGCTGCAGCTCAGGGTTTTCTGTTAATGTCAGGGTTTCTGTGGATTTCTGGTAGTCAGCCCGTTCACTTTTTGCATTAATCTTATCTCCTTTTGTAATCACTACGTTAGTAAGAGCTGTCAGGGTTTCAATCTCATTTGCCTTATTGTAGGTCCCCTTTAAGACATCAGCTGTAAGACGCAAATCACCGTGCAGAAGTTCAACGTTACCTTTGTATTCAAATTGTCGCTGCTCAGGTTTAAGTAGCAGGCTGTTAGATTTTATATAGGTAGGCTCATTGTTGAAATCAGCGCTGAAAAAAGAATTATCGCTATTGGCTTTAGTTTCCTTTTTCTCTGCCAATAGGGACGAGGAAGATAACATGCCGGCAACAAGTATTAGGATTGTTATACGTTTACAGCACTTCATTACTCGACTCCAGAGAGGCAGGGTATATTACGCTTGAGACAGCCCGCTCAAAGAGCAGCTCTTTTGTAATAACATTAATAGTCATCTTTTTACCTGAAATCTTCATGCGCTGATTTTGAACCGTTGCCGTTCCGGGAGCTTTAATAACATTTAGCTCTCTGTTGTATAAGGCATGTCGGGTAGTAAGTGTCAGGTCGTTATTATAAACCAGCTTTACATCCCCGAAAAGTTCAGCGCTGCTAAGTTCATCTGCTTTGATATTTAAGTCAGCTCGTTTTGATTCCAGCAGTACAGGGACATTTTTTTTGTCATAAAAAACCATGCGCGCATTATAAACTCTGGTAAGATTCTTGGCAGGCATGTACTCGCCGCTTTCAGCGGTTATTTCCCAGACGGTGCGTCCATCTTTCAATTTGCTGCGCTTAAATTTTCCGAGTTTAAATGCTCCCTGAACAAGCTCTGGCGTAGGTTGCGCTGCAACATTCGATAATCCGCTGGCACTATCTACCTGTGAATTTTTGGCGCTGTAATACCATGCAATAATAACAAAAATTACAAAGATAAGCAGAGCGAGATAGCGGCTGTAAGTTTTTGATAAAGCCATTGCTGCCTACTCAATAACAAAACTGTCAAATTTCCTGGCAGCTTCCCGGATTTTGCAGATCGATTCTAGTAGCTGTGGCATGGCTCTTAGAGGTACCATGCTGGCAGCATCAGATGGAGCAGAGTTCGGATTGTCATGGCACTCAATAAAAACTCCATCTATTCCGGCAGCAGCTGCCGCTCGCGAAAGTGCTGCAATAAATTTACGCTGTCCACCAGATACTCCGTCAGAACCCCCAAGAGTTTGAACGCTGTGGGTAGCATCAAATATTACCGGATAGCCAGATTCTCTCATGATCAAAAGGCTACGTATGTCAACTACCAGATCACGATATCCGAAGGACGTTCCGCGCTCACATAACATAATATTTTCGTTGCCGGTAGATGCAATTTTTTCTGCAACAAGCTTCATGTCTGCGGGATGTAAAAACTGCCCTTTTTTTACGTGAATAGCCTTATTTTGCCGTCCCGCAGCTGTAAGTAAATCTGTTTGACGGCACAAGAAAGCTGGAATTTGCAGTACATCAACGACTTCTGCAGCCATTGAGGCCTGTTCGGGAAGGTGAATATCTGTAAGTACCGGCAAACCAGTTTGCTTTTTTACCTCAGCAAGAATCTGAAGCCCGTCCTCAATACCGGGTCCACGGGAACTTTTAAGGCTGGAACGGTTGGCTTTATCGAAGGAAGACTTAAATACAAGTTGAACAGGAAGCCCGGCTGTATATTCTTTAAGACTGTCAGCAATCATCAGTGCATGCTCAAGGGACTCAAGCTGGCAGGGGCCGGCTATTAGGAGTAATTTGTGTCCCGCTCCTACTTGAATCGATTCTGTAATGTGAACTGTTTTTGGCATAGCTTTCGCTCAAGGGGACAATTATAACGGCTTCAGAATATACATTATTTTTACTAAAACTGCCAGATTAACCAGAATCTCGGAGCTGCTAGATTAAGTGTGTAGATCAAAGTTCAAGTCTCTTATCGGGGACGAATCTTTTGAAAGGTCGAAAGGTTATGAGACTTTTTGAAAAGATTCATATACCATTGCCACAACAGAGCTAACAGTCCCAGGAGCTATCTCAAAAGACCTGAGCAGAACTATACTGACGACGCTCCTAAAGCTTTATTAATTTCCCTTGATGGATCGCTGGCGCCGTTCTTATCTAAGTCTTTTTTCAGGCTTAGTTTGCCCGGAGTTTTTTTTAAATCTCTATGTTCAAGAGCTGCCCTTATAAAACTTTTAAATAAAGGGTGAGGTGCTCTGGGGGTGGATTTGAATTCCGGGTGAAACTGTACTCCTATGTACCAGGGATGATTCGGAACTTCTACGATCTCCACCAGGTTATTAGAGGGACATATGCCGGCCAGAACCATTCCAGCCTCCTCGAGGATTTGGCGGTAACGGTTGTTAAATTCAAACCTGTGACGATGCCGTTCACTAATTGATTCGCTCTCATAGATTCGGCTGGTCAGAGTTTTTGGCTGAATATCGCAGGGATAAGCCCCCAGTCGCATGGAGCCTCCTTTCTGCTCCACATTCTTTTGACTTTCCATTAAATCAATAACAGCGTTTTTCGTTTCCGGATCGAATTCTCTGCTGGTTGCTCCAGTGATACCGGCAACGTTACGGGCAAATTCAATGACTGCGACCTGCATACCAAGACAGATTCCAAAGTAGGGGATGTTATTTTCACGGGCATAACGGGCTGCAGCGATTTTGCCCTCACTGCCGCGTACACCGAAGCCGCCCGGAGTCAGTATTGCATCAATACTGGAAGTACCAGCTGCTTCTGCAAAAGTTTTTTCTACCCCCTCCTTTTCAATCTTTTCACTGTCAACAAAAACGATTTGTACTCTGCAGTTCGAGTCAAGACCTGTGTGAATGAGCGCCTCAGTAAGACTTTTGTAGCTTTCAGTAAGGTCAACATACTTGCCAACCATTGCAATCGTTACTTCTCCACGTTTTGGATTTTTGTGAGCAGCTACAATTTTTTTCCAGGCCTTAAGATTGGGAGCACCAGTCCAAATGTTCAGCAGCTCTACTACGCGATCATCAAGGCCCTCTTCGTGCAGAACCAGTGGCAATTCATAGATAGTTTCAACGTCGACAGCATTAATTACGCAGTTTTCATTTACGTTACAGAAGTGGCTAATCTTCTGTTTTAATTGAGGATCTAGCTTTTTTTCAGACCTGCAAATGATTATTCCAGGAAGAATCCCAAAACCGGTAAGCTCTTTAACAGAGTGCTGGGTGGGTTTGGTTTTAAATTCATTGGCAGCATTAATGTACGGCACCAGTGTTACGTGCATGTAAAGCACATTTTCTGAGCCCACATCTGCACGCATTTGTCTTATGGCTTCCAGAAACGGGAGACTCTCAATGTCGCCAACTGTTCCACCTATTTCAACGATGCAAATGTCGAAGCCTTTTGAACCTAAAAATATACGTCTTTTGATTTCATCAGTAACGTGGGGAATGACCTGTACAGTTCTTCCGAGATAATCTCCCCGGCGTTCATTGGCGATAACAGTTTCGTAAACCTGACCGGTAGTAAAGTTGTTCAGCTTAGACATTTTCATGCCGATGAAGCGTTCGTAATGGCCGAGATCCAGATCAGTCTCAGCGCCGTCATCGGTTACAAACACCTCACCGTGCTGAAAAGGACTCATAGTCCCGGGATCAACATTAATGTACGGATCTAGCTTAAGGGCTGTCACTTTTAGACCGCGTGCCTCAAGAAGAGCGCCCAGTGAGGCACACGAGAGTCCTTTTCCTATGGATGAAACAACTCCACCGGTAACGAATATGTATTTTGTAGGTCTGGAACTCATTGCAGAAAAAAAAACAACAATACAATACTGTACATGATTTTCAGCTTTAATGCACACGCTGGAAAGAGAAAAAATAATTATAACAGCGCGGATGGCCTCTCCGGAATTTAGCTTTAATTACCTGTGGTTACGTTTTTATCAGAATGTTTAACATGGTCGGCTGAGATAGCATTTCAGATCTTTAATCTATAAACTGCAACTGAATTGAAGAATGGAATTCATTCAAATTTTGCCTGAAAAGCCCGTTGCCTGCGTGTACCTGACTCAAGCTTTTCAAAGAGTAACGACCTGAAAATCATAAACCAGCAGGCCAGCACAACCCCGAACAACTGCGCCAGCAGGGCGAAATGCCCTTTTAAAAAATATAGCGGTGAAAGCACTATTGGGTAAACTGGCAGAAGCGGGTTGGTCATGGCAATTACAGCCAGTGAATCTGCGTGAAGTGCAAGAATGACGGGAGCGATAATCAGTACATAAGGAAGATACCATTCTATCCAGTTGTCACGAGTAAAGGTCAGGGCATGACTTAAGGCGTTAATACCCTCAAAACGATGAATAACAACAACTTCTGGAACGGCATTAAAAATAAGAAGCACGCCGAGATCGAAACACATTAAAATTATCTGATTGCCACTTCCTTGAGCCACGCTCATTACAAAGAAGCGGACCAGAAAAATTATAAATGCTACACTTATAGCATTAAAAAACATTCCATAGTCAAAACGTAGGAACGAATCTAATACTAATTTTTCGCCTGTACGTATATCTGCCAGCCAACTATAAAAGTAGGCAAGCAAGGCTATTTCAATAAATCCCACCAGAAAACCGCCCCCAAAACCAAAAGGAGCAAAAAAAGTGCTGGCCGCCTTATACAGTAAGAATGCTACTACTGAGAACACTACAAACAGCGGGTTTTTTGCGAGATAAACAAGTGAAGTGCGCAGACAAACGAAGTACATACTTAAGGTGGCTTTTATCAACTGAGCAGTAGAAGACTTCATCTTGATTTATGTTCCTTTCCTTTTTGGTTTTGATGATTTCTTATTAGAGGGTTTGCGTACAGCTTTGGACTTGCTCTTGTTTTGTTGCCGCTTCAGCCGTTTAGTTCTTACCCCGATGGCCTGTTCAACCAGTTCTATCAGCTCGTCTGTATGTTGATCGAGTCGTATACAGGCAATTAAATTTAAAAGTTCCTCCAGATACTGTCTTCTGGACAGGGTTTTAACGTTAATACTTTCAGGACCGGAGAATTGTACCTGTCGCCATAAATTAATAATTGTTTCTATTCTCTCTCTCTCTTTACGTGGCACAGCAAGTTTTTTAAAGCACTTTTTTACGTGCCTGGCGGTGTACTCAGGTGTTGCAAATCTATTAACTAATGCTTGCTTATTAATTACCCGGCCAGTAAATAGTGCAATTAGAGTAAGGCTGGTCGTAGCGTTAATAGCTTCCCCTGACCTGACCTTCTGATCAAGTACTGCCAGACAGTCATAAAAATCATGCTCTTCAGAAAGCATTGCCGGAGAACCATCTTCCAGTTCGGGAATCAGATGCTGCAACAGGCCGGTTTCTCCCAGTAATTTAAGAATTCCGAGGGAAAAGCCTGAGCACAGATCCTTTTTTATTTCCTCATATACTCGTACCTGTGATGCTTCAGTAATCAAACTGTTGTGTTTTAAAATAGTCTGGTAACAGTTTTCCTCAATAACCGAATTGGATCTAACCGCATGTCTAACAACCCGCAGCATCCTTACAGTATCTTCTTTAAATCGTTCTAACGGGTCTCCAATTACGCGAATAATACCTTCACGCAGATCTTTCATCCCGCCAACGTAATCAATGATGGAAAAGGTCGAAAGATCATAGAAAAGACCATTGATGGTAATATCTCGCCTGAGGGCGTCTGTCTTTTCATTGCCAAAACGATTGTCAGGGATAACTTTTTTCTTGTCGGACTGCAGTACTTCAGAGGGATCGGTAAAATCTCTAAAGGTTGATACTTCAATAATCTTATTGTTTTTAAAATAAATATGGCAAAGTTTAAAGCGTCTACCAATTATACGGCAATTTCTAAAGAGCGATTTTATTTTTCTTGGTGTTGCATCTGTACCAATGTCAAAGTCTTTCGGTTTCTTATTCAGCAGAAGATCACGGACTCCGCCCCCTACCAGAAAAGCCTTGTAGCCATGTCGTATCAACCTGTACATCACTTTAAGTGCGTCGGGATCAATATCCTTTCGGGAGATGGTGTGCTGATCACGTGAATATATGTCCGGGGTGATTGACTCTATATCAGGGTGGTAAACCATTTAACCTTTAAGTTAACTGCCGGTTAGCAAAGTCATTTATTACTGTGCATAAA